>NZ_JAMZEG020000003.1:0-308750 GCF_024435075.2 Marinomonas maritima
CACCTAACCGTCGCAGCACTAGTGAGAAAAGGACAACAGTTCCTCATGATAAAGGAATGGCAAGACGGCCAACTCGTCCTAAATCAACCGGCCGGACACATCGAAAATAACGAAAGCGCCATCGACGCCGTGATCAGAGAAACACGCGAAGAATCAGGCTGGCTTGTCAAACCCATTGGCTTACTAGGCATGTACGCTTTCACGCCTTTCAACGGTGCAGACACATATCATCGCCTGTGTTTTTTATGTGAGCCGATAAACGATACCAATGAACCACTCGATGAAAATATTGCCTCTCGCCATTGGTTAACTTATGACGAAATCATGGCTTTACCGCATCGCAGCCCATTAATTAAAACGTGCATTGAAGATTCGTTAAACAACCCCATTATTCCCTTATCCTTCTTGTCAGATCAGCACTTGTCTCCTGTGCCGACCTGTCAAAAATGAAGTACAATGCACAATCCAATTCACTGAGGCTTCGCCTCTTCGTTTTACTAAATTAATAGTCGAGAAAAAACAGGTCATGAAAGAAAGTCTATACCTAACAGATCAACCAGCCAATCACGATAAAAAGGTCATTGTGGGCATGTCTGGTGGCGTCGATTCCTCAGTATCAGCCCTTATACTGATGCAACAGGGTTATCAGGTTGAAGGCCTATTCATGAAGAACTGGGACGAAGACGATGGCACAGAATATTGCACGGCAATAGATGACCTTGCCGACGCTCAAGCCGTATCGGATAAATTGGGTATAAAACTTCATACCGCAAACTTTGCATCAGAATACTGGGACAATGTCTTTGAGCATTTTTTAGAAGAATACAAAGCAGGCAGAACCCCTAATCCAGATATTCTGTGCAACAAAGAAATCAAATTTAAAGCCTTCCTAGAGTACGCTGTGGCACTGAACGCTGATTACATCGCAACGGGGCATTACGTGCGTCGTGGCGAAAAAGACGGCGAACCACTTCTGCTAAAAGGCCTAGACGGCAACAAAGATCAAAGTTATTTTTTATACGCCGTGGGTAAAGATGAAATAGCAAAAACACTCTTTCCGGTTGGAGAATTAGAAAAAACAGAAGTCCGCCGCTTAGCGGAAAAGTTTGGCCTTATCACCCACAATAAAAAAGACAGTACTGGTATTTGCTTTATCGGTGAACGTCGCTTCAAAGATTTCTTAGAACAATATCTACCAGCACAACCTGGTAACATTGAGACACTAGAAGGCGACAAAATCGCTCGCCACCATGGTTTGATGTATCACACAATTGGTCAACGCCAAGGTTTAGGCATTGGCGGTTTGGCTAAATACTCTGATGACCCTTGGTATGTGGTTGAAAAAGACTTAAAACGTAATGTTTTAATTGTTACCCAAGGCGGACAACATGAATCGTTATTTAAAACGCATTTAATTGCCGATAACTTCGATTGGGTTGCCAGAAAGAAACCAACACTTCCACTAACGTGTAAAGCAAAGTGTCGCTATCGTCAGCCAGATCAGGACTGTACGATTAATGAATTAGCCGATGGCCAAATTGAAGTATCTTTTGTCGAACCACAACGCGCCATCACACCAGGCCAATCGGTGGTTTTTTATCTAGACGACCGTTGCCTTGGCGGTGGTATCATCAACGTTGCTTTTAACAAATGATTTACAGAGCCCCTATCACCTTAAGTAATTGAGAGAAAAAGACGTGAGTAGTAGAGAAAAAGAGCAAACCATCGCCCTATCCGCTGTTTTTCAAGCGGCAGAGTTAGTGTCTATTTTGGCAAAAACAGGGCAAGTAGATAACGCCAGCCTACAGCCGATGTTGGACAGTATTTTAATGGTTAATGCCGCCTCTACTGAAGATGTTTATGGAGGCCAATGGGATTGTCAGAGTAATCTAGCCCTAGGAAGAAAAATCTCTCGACAAGCCCTAGGCAAAGAACGCAGCAGTGTTAATCCTGATACACTCAGATACGCCCTTAGCATGATCCATCTTGAACATAAGCTCTCTAAAACACCCGATATGCTGCCAGTTATTGGTCAAAAAATTGCTCAAATCGAGCAAAAGAAAGCACATTACGACAGCGTATTACATGAAAACATGCTCGCTTCGATCTCAGGCATGTACCAAGATACATTGAGCAAACTGTCATTTCGCATTCAAGTACATGGCGACAGTCGGTTCTTACAGCAGCCACAGGTGGCCAATCAAGTTCGAGCCATTTTAATGTCTGGTATTCGAGCCGCGATGTTATGGCGACAACTTGGCGGTAAGCGCTGGCATTTGATATTTAAAAGAAAAGCATTACTGAATGCTTTAGAGTCACGTAATTAGTACTTAAAAGGCCCGTCGGGTCTTTTTTTATGCCTATTGAAATAGAGACTAAAGCATAAAATAAGCTGTCGGGGCAGGGTATCGAATAACTGAAATCAATTTCGAGTATACAATAGAGCCGATATCTCTAGCCGCGTTTTTTAGGTACTATATTGAGCAAATTTTTAACCTGTGAACCCGTTTTCTGTTTAAAAACTAAAATAGAGAATGGCGGCTAAAAGCCATCTTAGATTCAATAGGCTAACTATAAAACAGTCTAAAACGTAAGGGGAACTACATGTCGAAACAAACCATTTACTACACGTTAACCGATGAAGCACCAGCACTTGCTACCGCGTCTTTGCTTCCTATCTTTGGCGCTTTCGCAAAAGAAGCAGACATCGAACTTAAACTGACTGACATTTCTTTGGCAAGCCGTATTATTTCTTCTTTTTCTGACCTATTGCCTGCCGACAAGCAAGCGGAAGATGGTTTGAAATTCTTAGGCGATCTAACCGCCTCTCCTGAAGCAAATATTGTAAAACTGCCTAACATCAGTGCTTCTCTGCCACAACTATATGCAGCCATCAAAGAGCTTAAAACACAAGGCTACGACCTCCCTGACTACCCAGAAAATGCACAAACTGACGCTGAAAAAGACGTACTAGCGCGTTATTCAAAAGTATTGGGCAGTGCGGTAAACCCTGTTCTACGCCAAGGTAACTCTGACCGACGCGCTCCTGCCGCCGTAAAAGGTTTCGCTCGTAAAAACCCTCACTCAATGGGTAAGTGGAGCAAAACATCAACGTCTCACGCCGACTATATGCGCGATGGTGACTTTTACTCTTCTGAACAGTCCGTAACAATGGATTCTGCTCAAACCGTTAAGATTGAATTCGTTGGAAAAGACGGTTCAGTTGAAGTGAAAAAAACACTTCCTCTTCTCGCGGGTGAAATACTAGACAGCATGAACATCAGCTGCGCCAAGCTTCGCGCTTTCTTCGAAGCATCCTTACAAGAAGCGAAAAAAGACAACATCATGTGGTCTGTGCACTTAAAAGCAACCATGATGAAAGTGTCTCACCCAATCGTATTTGGTCACGCTGTCACCGTTTTCTACAAAGACGTTTTCGAAAAATACAGTGAATTGTTTAAAGAAATCGGTGTGAATCCTAACAACGGTCTAGGCAGTGTTTACGATAAGATCCAAACACTACCAGAAGCGAAACAAGAAGAAATCAAACAAGCCATCCAAGCTTGCTACGATACTCGTCCAGAATTGGCCATGGTTGATTCAGACAAAGGCATCACTAACCTACACGTACCAAGTGACGTTATTGTTGATGCCTCTATGCCAGCAATGATTCGTAACTCTGGTAAAATGTGGGGTCGTGACGGTAAAGCACATGACGCTAAAGCCGTTATTCCAGACAGCACTTATGCTCGCATTTACCAAGAAACAATTAATTTCTGTAAAACCAATGGCGCGTTCGACCCAGTCACTATGGGTACCGTTCCAAACGTTGGCCTAATGGCGCAAAAAGCAGAAGAATACGGTTCTCATGATAAAACGTTTGAAATAGCAGCCGCCGGTACGATGCGTATTGTTGATGCGAATGGCAATGTCCTAATGCAGCACGCGGTAGAAAAAGGCGATATCTGGCGCGCATGCCAAACAAAAGACGCTCCAATCCGTGATTGGGTAAAATTGGGCGTTACTCGTGCTCGCCAGTCTGATACACCTGCTGTTTTTTGGTTGGATGAAAATCGTCCTCACGATAACCAGCTTCGCAATAAAGTTGAAACGTATCTAAAAGACCATGATACAAACGGTCTAGACATTCGTATCATGTCTTACAACGAAGCGATCCGTTTCTCTATGGAACGCATCATTCGTGGCGAAGACACTATTTCAGTGACAGGCAACATTCTTCGTGACTACCTAACGGATTTGTTCCCAATCTTGGAATTAGGTACCTCTGCGAAAATGCTCTCTATCGTTCCAATGCTGGAAGGCGGCGGCATGTATGAAACAGGCGCTGGTGGTTCTGCTCCTAAGCACGTTCAACAGCTGATGGAGGAAAACCATCTTCGTTGGGATTCACTGGGTGAATTTTTGGCCGTGGCGGTGTCTTTCGAAGAACTTGGTATCAAGCACAACAACGAGAAAGCCATTATTCTTGCTAAGTGCCTAGACAAAGCAACCGGCAAGTTATTAGACACCAACAAGTCGCCTTCTCGTAAATCGGGCGAAATTGATAACCGTGGTAGCCATTTCTACTTAGCGCTGTACTGGGCTCAAGAACTGGCAACTCAAACAGAGAATGCTGAGCTTGCTACTAAATTTTCACCTTTGGCAAAAGCGTTAGCGGCGAAAGAAACAACCATCGTTGCTGAACTGGCTGCAGTACAAGGCAAGCCTGCTGGTTTATCTGGTTATTACCATATTAACCTTGAAGAAGTGACTAAGATCATGCGCCCAAGTGACACCTTCAACCAAGCATTAGCGTCTCTATAAATTAAAAAGACCTTTGTAAAGCTAAGCCCGGACGCCCTTTAGATATTTATTATTTAATGGGCATCTGGGCTTTTTTATGTCAATACATCCCCCTAATCCCTGTATTACCTCCTCCCTTTTGCCTATAATAGCCGCTCCCTGAAAACCATGTTCGAGGCGTTATCTCAATGGAACTAACTAGCTTAAATGCAATTTCCCCTATCGACGGTCGTTACGGATCGAAAACGGACGTATTACGTCGCTCTGTGAGCGAATACGGTTTGCTACGTATGCGGGTTATAGTCGAAGTTCGCTGGCTACAGGCGCTTGCTAAGCACCCACAAATCATCGAAGTTCCAACATTGAGCAATGAAGCGAGCGCTTTCTTGGATCAATTGGCAGACAACTTTAATGAAGCCGATGCTCAAGCCATTAAAGACATTGAGAAAACCACCAATCACGATGTCAAAGCCGTTGAATATTTTATTAAAAACAAAATGGCTGACAACGCAGAATTGGCGACCGTCTCTGAATTTGTACACTTTGCTTGTACGTCAGAAGACATCAACAACCTATCTCACGGGTTAATGCTTCGTGAAGCGCTGGAAGAAGGCATTGTTCCAGAACTGAAAAATGTTATTACCGCTATTCAAGACCTTGCGATTGAGCACGCGGAACAACCTATGTTGTCTCGCACACACGGACAAACCGCCTCTCCTTCAACGGTAGGTAAAGAAATGGCCAATGTGGCAGCTCGCCTTAGTCGCCAGCTGACACAAATTGAAAAAATTGAATTTTTAGGCAAAATAAACGGCGCTGTTGGTAACTATAACGCTCACCTTTCTGCTTATCCGGACGTCGATTGGCAAGCTCACGCCGAAGCGTTTGTGACGTCTCTTGGTTTGACTTGGAACCCATACACAACTCAAATAGAGCCACACGATTACATCGCTGAACTATTCGATGCTATGTGTCGTTTCAACACCATTCTTCTCGATTTCGACCGAGATGTTTGGGGCTATATTTCTATGGGCTTTTTCAAACAGAAAACGATTGCAGGTGAAATTGGCTCATCAACTATGCCACACAAAGTTAACCCAATCGACTTTGAAAACTCCGAAGGTAACTTGGGTATTGCGAACGCTATCATGGGTCACTTAAGCGCAAAGTTGCCAATTTCTCGCTGGCAGCGTGACTTAACGGATTCGACTGTATTGCGTAATCTAGGTGTTGGTTTGGCACACAGTTTAATTGCTTATCAATCCACACTAAAAGGCATCAGCAAACTTGAAATCAACGCACCTCGTCTAAACGCAGACTTAGACGCTGCATGGGAAGTGCTGGCTGAGCCAATTCAAACCGTGATGCGTCGCTACGGTATTGAATCGCCTTACGAGAAACTAAAAGAGTTAACTCGTGGCCGCACAATCGACCAAGCAACTATCGAAGCCTTCGTTGAGACGCTAGACATGCCAGAACAAGCAAAAGCAGAACTAAAAGCATTAACACCAGGTACTTATATTGGTAATGCTGTTGCTCAAGCGAAAGCTATCCGCAACTAAGTTTAGCTTTTAAGAAAACACAAAAAAGAGCCGATTTATCGGCTCTTTTTTGTCTTTGTATTCCAACTGATTTTTTATTTTCGTGAGCCACCTATGACAGATCTAACAACGCCTTTAACGATTCTTGGCGGTATGACAGCACACACCTTTTTGAATGAATACTGGCAAAAAAAACCACTGCTCATTCGTGCTGGTCTGGTAGATTTTCACGTGCCATTGGAAGCCGATGAACTGGCAGGCATGGCGATGGAAGAAGAAGTAGAGTCACGTATTGTTATCGAAAATGGAAAAACACCATGGGAAACACAGCAAGGCCCCTTCGATGAAAGTACTTTTTCCTCTCTGCCTGAAAAAGAGTGGACGCTACTGGTTCAAGCAGTCGATCATTGGGTTCCTGAAATCCAGACACTAAAAGAACAATTTCAATTTCTACCAAGTTGGCGTTTAGACGATGTAATGGTCAGCTACGCAACCGAAGGCGGCAGTGTTGGCCCTCATTATGATCAATACGATGTTTTCTTAGCACAAGTGGCTGGAAAGCGCCGCTGGCAAGTACTCACTCCGAAAGAGTACCAAGATTCTGCTATTTCAGATATTTCCTTACATATTTTAGATAATTTCAACGCCAATCCAGACATGGACTGGGAGCTTGAAGCAGGCGATATTTTATATTTGCCGCCTAATTTTGCCCACAATGGCCGCGCTATGGACGATGATTGCATGACTTACTCTATCGGTTTCCGTGCGCCTAGCTTGCAAGATGCATTAACGGGTGTCCGTGATAAGTTATGCGAAACAGTCAATGTAAAAGATCGTTTCGCGGCACCAGAAACTGGCAAACGTGAGCATAACGCGCAAATTCATTCAGACGATATTGCTTATTTACAGGCAGAGCTTACTCGCTTAATCAATCAGCCAGACCTATTGGCAAACTGGTTAGGTGAAACCATGAGCGAAAGCAAATACCCTGAGTATTTGGTGCCGTTGAATGGAAAAGAACTAAATGAAGCGTTTGAAAGTGCCACACAAGGGCAAACCTTTATTCGCCCTGGCGATGCTCGAATTTGTTACTATCTATCAACCAATGACAATACCATGTGCGTTTTTTGTAATGGCGAGAATTTAGAAGTCAGCAATGAATTAGCCCCTTTCGTTCAAGCTATTACAGATCAAATTGAGTTTGATTTTTCAGGGTTGGATTTGAATCAAAATAAAGATTTAGAGCCTCTCGTGCGATTCCTAATTCGTCAACAAGGCATCATTGAACTTGTCGCGTCAGAAGAATAAGAGGACAACATGAAAGCATTAACATCAGACTGGAACAGCAGCACAGACCAGATCACCTTCGTGCGCAAGCAAGTCTTTATTATTGAGCAAGGTATAGACCCTAAAGACGAATGGGACGAGCATGATAAAGAAGCCGTCCACTTTGTCTCTTTCGGGACGACTGCTGTCCCGACAGGAACCTGTCGACTAACGGAAGATGGTCAAATCGGACGATTGGCTGTTTTGCCAGCTTATCGTCATCAAGGCTACGGTGAAATGCTACTAAACCGAGCGGTTAAAGTGGCCAGAGAAATGGGCATTCGAACGGTATTTTTACATGCTCAGGTGGATGTACAAACTTTTTATGAAAAACAAAATTTCCGAACGGATGGAAAGGTCTTTCTAGAAGCCGGAAAAATGCACATACGTATGGCAAGAGAGATTTAGCGTCTTTTCTACTTTTTCGACGTATAAAAAAACGAGCAACCCGTTTAAGATTGCTCGTTTTTTTTGTGTTTAAAAACTACTTAAACAACCGCGATCAACTCAACATCAAACTGAAGAACAGAATGAGGTTGGATCATTGCACCAGCACCTTGAGCACCGTATGCCAATTCAGCAGGGATCGTAAGACGGTGTTTCGCGCCTTCTTTCATCAACTGAAGACCTTCAGTCCAACCAGCAATAACACCAGTTAGTGGAAATTCAATGGGTTCGCCACGGGCGATTGAGCTGTCAAATACTTGACCATCAAGCAAACGACCTTCGTAATGAACACGAACGGTTGCTTCACGGCTAGGTGTCGCACCAGTACCTTCTTCAAGCACTTCAAACTGCAAGCCACTTTCCGTTGTTTGAACACCAGGTTTTGCTTTGTTTTCTGCAAGAAAGGCTTCGCCCTCTTTAACAGTGCCTTCAGACGCTGCACGGCTTTTTTCTTCCATTTTTTGCTGAAGCTCAGCAAAAGCTGCTTCTAGCTGTTCGCCGGGAACGCGCATCTCAGCTTGATTCAAAGAATCTTCAATCGCTGCAAAAAGATGTGTTAGAGATAACTCACCAAGATCACTACCGCGTAGTTGATCGCCAATTTGACGACCAATGCCGTATGCGATTTTTGCTTCATTCGAGTCGAAAGACAGTTCTGACATGATTACACTCTCTTATTCATTGCCTATAAAATTGAGCGCGTATTATAACATAGCCAGAATCTCAGAAGATATTCCGCACCTTAAATCTTCCCTATCCAAACTTTATCTATATAACCCCATAGATTTATTAAATGATATTCATTATCATCTATTGGATAGTTATTCACTTTGGAGCGCATGATGAAAACGAAAACTTTTGTTCCGTCCATCAAGAGGTACAACACTAAAAAAACAATCGATTATTGGGGGATACTTTTTGTTGGCTTTATCTTTGTATCTTCCATTGGCTGTTTTTTATTCGCTAATAACGTTGATCGACAGCTCTCTCACAACTTATCAGATGTGATGAAAAAGCCAAGCAGTATGATGATTGACATAGATCAGAAAAGAAAAAGCTAAAAGGAATAAGCTATCAGCACATAAACAAAGGACTTTGCCATGCTACCTAAAATAAACACGATTATTTACGCCTGCGATTTAGAAAACCAAACTCAAGCAGCCATGGAGCTTGTGCTGAATTTAGCCAATTTACACAAAGCAAAAATAATATTAATGCATGTAATGGAACCGCTAAATGCTCAAGCGTCCAACATGATCAATAACTATATTTCAGAAGAAGTAATCGTTTCTATGCGAAAAGAGGCGCAAAAAGACATTCATAACCGTATGGAACAAATGCTGAGCAATTATATGCAACAACATGTGGAAGAACTTTCCACTTTAGAATATCCACCTGAGACACTCATCACCAGCGGCGCACCTTCAGACTGTATTCAACAGATAGCAAAAGCTCAGAATGCCGACTTGATTGTTATGAACAGCAGAACACACAGTCGATTAGGGCAAATGATTCTCGGCTCTACGGCCAATAAAGTCATACACAACAGCACCATTCCTGTGCTAGTTGTACCTATAAAATAGCCACTTACTCTAGCCACGCTCCTCGCTCTTAGATACACTTACTGTATATATAACCAGTAAGTGTATTTATGATTCTTTATATTGCAGAGAAACCCAGCCTTGCACGTGCTATTGCAGCTGCCCTACCGTCACCTCAGAAAAAAGAAGAAGGCTGTATTTGGCTGCCAAATGGGGACTGCGTCAGTTGGTGCATAGGTCACTTACTCGAACAAGCAGAACCTCATCAATACAACCCCGCTTTTAAAGTCTGGAATATAGATCACTTACCTATTATCCCAACAGAATGGCAGTGGCAAGAAAAAACCAATACCAAAAAGCAACTTGGCATTCTGAAGAAACTCATCAAAAAAGCGACACACCTTGTTCATGCTGGCGATCCAGACAGAGAAGGACAACTTTTAGTCGACGAAGTCCTTCACTACACCAAGGTTCCAGCACAAAAGTTAAAAAGCACACAGCGCCTTTTGATCAATGACTTAACGCCCTCCGCTGTCAAAAAATCGTTATCAAACTTACGTTTAAACAGTGAATTCTCGGCCTTATCTCGGTCGGCACTTGGTCGTGCTCGTGCAGATTGGTTGTTTGGCTTGAACCTAACGCGCGCTTACACCATTAAAGGACGCCAAGCGGGTTATCAGGGCGTTTTATCGATAGGGCGAGTACAAACCCCGGTATTAGGGCTTGTTGCTGCCAGGGACAAAGAAAGAGAAGCCTTTGTTCCAAAGGATTTTTATCAGGTATGGGCAAATGTACAAACGCATCAAGGCGTTGAGTTCCAAGCAAAATGGCTGCCAAGCGAGTCTTGCCAACCCTATATGGATGAAGAAAACCGAGTGCTGAGCTTACCGCTTGCACAAAATGTTGCCAATCGTATTACGAATAAACCCGCTCTCGTTGTGGACGCTAACTACAAGCAAAAAAAGCAGCCAGCACCATTACCCTACAGTTTGTCGGCACTTCAAATTGATGCAGCCAAAGCCTTCTCCCTTTCTGCTCAGCAAGTATTAGATATTTGCCAAACACTTTATGAACGTCATCAGATGATCACGTATCCACGATCTGATTGCCGTTATTTACCGACCCAACAACACAAAGACGCACCTGCGATCATTGCAGCACTCATTCGCTCGGGCGGTGAAATACAACAAGGTGCTGAAAGCGCCGACGCATCGAAAAAAAACAAAGTGTGGAATGACAAACAAGTCACGGCCCACCATGCCATCATCCCAACGACGCAAGCACACAAAGCCGCGTCATTATCTAAAACCGAAACCTTGGTATTTAACCTAATTGCCCGACAATATTTAATGCAGTTTTACCCAGAATACGATTACCTCGCGTCTTATATTAAATTGGAAATCGAAGGCGGCCACTTTGAAGCAAAAGGTAATACGCCTATCTCACTCGGTTGGAAAGCTCTTTTACCCAACAAAGCAAAAAGCCAAGATTCAGACGAAGAAAACCAAAGCATCTTACCAAAGCTAAAAAAAGCAGATACATTATGGTGTACAAAAGGGCAAGTTCAAGAAAAAATCACCACCCCACCCGCTGCTTTTACGGATGCAACCTTGCTAGCGGCTATGACGGGGATTAGCCGCTTTGTCACCAATAAAGACATTCGCGCGATTCTAAAAGAAACCGATGGTCTAGGCACTGAAGCCACACGCGCCAGTATTATAGAGCTTCTTTTCAAGAGGAATTTTCTAATGAGGCAAGGCAAACAAATTCACGCCAGCCAAACAGGTCGTGCTTTTATTGATTGTTTACCAGAGCAATTAGTCACTCCCGATATGACAGCTCAATGGGAATCTACTCTTAACGGCATCAGTCTTGGCGAAGCCAGTTATCAAGACTTTATGACGAACTTAGAAGGGAATTTAAATCAGCTACTGAACGCTTCTCGGGATATGCCAACCTCAGCATTACAAAACCTACCATCACCGAAAAATCCGTTTACCAAACGAAAAAGCTCAACCAGTAAAAAATCAACAGGTACGCGCAAAGCTACCAATGCAAAATCCACAACCTCAAACGCAAGAAGACGCCCAAAAGCGTCTTCTTGATAAAAGTAGTCTTCTCAATAAAGCTTAATCAACGCATTAACCAACGGCTAGCCAAACGCCAACACCAATCATTAATGAGCCCGCAATACGATTCATAATTCTTACATTACCACTTTGCATTAGAATCGATTTAAGTGTTCTGCCACCCGCCGCATAAATAAGTAAGCACGTCAGCTCAAGCGTTAGAATAATCGTAATCAGCACAGCTAACTGACTTGTAAGAGGCTGACTGGCATCTAAAAAAGGCGGTAATAACGCAACAAAAAATGCCCAGCCTTTAGGGTTTGCTATTGCAGTTACAAAGCCTTGCGATATTAGGTCAATTCGTGAGGCGGGTTTGGTGTCATTAGCATCCGCTTTAATGGCCATTTTACCTTTAGATAACCACATTTGAAGACCAACAAAAGCAAGATAAGCACCTCCGATGTATTTCAGTACGATAAATACATTAGGATAATTCAATAATAATGCCGCCACTCCAATCGCTGACAAAATAGCCACGGTTGCAACACCTACAAGCTCACCTAGCATCATCCAAAGCGCACGTTTTACACCAATTGTCATACCCAATGTCATCGCCAATGTCATGCACATACCTGGAGTAATAGACACAAAAAAGAACGTCGGTATAAATGCAGAAAGAAGTGCGAGATTCACAAAGAAATCCTTACTAAAATGAGGTTAAATTGGAAAGAAAACGGTGTAATCTGTGGGAGCTAGCAAGAGCCAGACTCTTATTAAAATAGCAAAATCATCATGGTAGAAGCTGAATATAATTAAAAGCGTTTTTTTGTCTGAAACGTAGAATCTTCTATAAATTTACTCCATTCATCATCTAACTCCTCTTCGCCTTCACTTTCCATGCTTTTACTCATTTCTTCTTCGGCTTTTTGTAAAGCAAGATCGTCTTGAATTTCTTGAAGCAGATCTTTGATTTTAAGAATGACTGGTTGAGCCTCAAGCGATTCTTTGATCGGTGCTAATTGAGATAAAGCCTCTTTATACATATCAACAGCCGTCTCCATTTGACCACTCAAAAATGCCTTACGAGCAAGATATGAATGATAATCCGCATTAATTTTATAATGATAAAAGTTTAATAATTTGCCATATCGATGAGCAATATCCGAATTGATAGACTTTTCTTTTTGAGACAACACTAAAAACGATTTAAAAGATTCAAACAAGCGCTTTACTTCAAGTATCAGAAGCTCATCATTCATCGGCTTAGCGCGCCTTTTCTGCTTACTCGCTTGAAACTCAGACATTTCTTCCGCTAAATGACCACGACGACGAGTCAGTGTGGCATCCGGCTGAAGCTCCAATAACTGATCGTATATGATAATCATGCGAGAGAATAACCACAACCTCATGTCTTTGGGCTGATATTGAGGTGGCATATCATCGAGATACCGACGTACTTGACGCAATTGATTATTAAGCAATGCTACTTTACGCAATTTCTCCAATCGTGCCTGCTCTTTTAACTGAAGAAAAATTGCAAAGGCAATAAATCCACCGATCACGAGCAAAAGTACAGTAATGGTTACAGCTGTCATATGATACGTAGTTTACCTTAGTAAGGTTTATAGCAGGACAACATCCTATTCTGCTTCTAAAGGTTAATGCAATAAAACTCGCCAACTTACTTCAACTCAGATTCCGTTTTATCTCTTTTTGAAAATAAAACCTTTTCAACATCCTGTATCATGTTTTGTAGGCGCACTATCTCTCTTTTCGAGCTACTCACGGAACGGTTCTTTTCTATTGAGGACAAAGCAATTCGATATTTTTCTAATGCCAGCCCTTTTTTATCATTTTCTAAATCCAGTCCAGCCTGTTTTACCAGTAAATCACGATAAGCTAATGCATGAGCATATCTAACTAAAACAATATGGTGCTTTACTATCACTCGACTGACGACACGATTTTCTGGAATATTCCTCATTTCTCTAAGAATGTACTGAAGCGCATCACAAACTTGATCAAATTGCTCTTGGCTCCCTACACGATCCCTAGTCACTTGTTGTCGTCCTGACTTTAATTCAGTCAAACAATCTACTAAAAAACCCTGTTTTGACACAAACTTTGACTGATAATTAGCATTTTTTAGCTGTCCAATCACATAAAGTAAATATTCCAAGAAAAAAACGTTGGTCTCTTTCGTTAGATAGCGATCGGATATCATCTCTAAAGAGTAAAGCAATCGTTCACTTCGACTCGATAAACGAGAAAGTAGTCTTTCCCTTAGCGCTTTTCGATGTTTTTTCCATCGGAAAAAAGCAGGAAGCAAGCAGCACAAAACCAATAAAACAACTAAAGCTAAAACAAACATATTTGATTTCACTACTTAACAACCGTCTAACACTGACTTTCTTTAAAAACAAATAAGTAACATACTTTTATATAACACTGACGACGCTATGAATACAAAAAAAGACCAGAGAATCTGATCTTTTTTTGTATATCGCTTAACTTATTTATCGAGCGATCGAAAATCCAAGTAACATATAAAAAATCATAGCGGCCAGTAAAGCGGAAGCAGGAACAGTAATTACCCACGCTGCTGCAATACGTAATAGAGCAGAACGTTTAACTAATTCTTTCTTCGTGGCTTTCTTCAACCCTTTACGCTCTGAAGAAGAAATAGGTGAAGACGATTGCGCTGCTTTCAACTCTTTCAAAATGCTGCGCTTCTCTTCTACATCGGCTAACTTGAACCTTTTAACAAACTCTTGAGTCTGCTGTCCATTAAGACCCGCTGACTCAGAATGAGAAGTAATCGCTGCCAACTTCTTCTCGTAAGACAGTTTTAAATACTCACGTAAAAAGCCTACGCCAAAAATACCACCAACAGCAATATGCGTAGAACTCACAGGTAAACCAAGCTGAGACGCAATAATAACGGTAATAGCGGCGGCCATGGCAACACAAAATGCTCGAGTTTTGTCTAACTCTGTAATTTCAGACCCGACCGTCTTAATCAGCTTAGGGCCAAACAAAGCAAGACCGACTGCAATACCCAACCCCCCCACTACCATGATCCAAAGAGGGATAGACGCCTTACTAGACACAGCCCCTGTCATCAAAGCGTCGTTAATCGCTGCAAGAGGTCCGATGGCATTGGCCACATCATTCGCACCATGCGCAAAACTTAACAACGCCGCAGACACAATAAGAGGAAGGGTGAACAAACTATTCACCGCATCTTTGTTATTTTCCAACGACGACGCGGCTTTTTCTACCATAGGTCGAACAATGAAATAAACAGTCAATGCAATCGCAAGCGCAATAAGACCCGCAGTAACAAAATCTAATTGCCAAATTTTCTTCAAACCTTTCAGAATCAGGTAAGTAGAAAACGCCCAAACCATGAATGCAACAAGCAAAGGAACAACTTTCTTGGCCGATTCAATCATGTCACTTTTGTAGGTAACTGAACGTTTGATGTACATCAAAAACAAAGCCGCAATGACGCCACCCAACACAGGCGAGATAACCCAACTTGCAACAATAGCAATCAATTTATCCCAGTTCGCAATATCCAAACCACCCGCAGCAATACCAGCACCTAAAACACCACCAACAATAGAGTGTGTTGTCGAAACCGGTGCGCCGAGATATGTGGCTAAATTAAGCCAAATTGCACCCGCAAGTAAAGCCGCCATCATGACCCATATAAAGGTTTCAGTATCGCCTATTGAGTTCGGGTTTATAATACCGTTCTTAATGGTTCCAACAACCGTACCACCAGCAATCAAAGCACCAGCCGCTTCAAAAATAGCTGCAATTAAAATTGCACCTGTCATAGACAACGCTTTAGACCCTACCGCTGGCCCCACATTATTGGCGACATCATTGGCACCAATATTTACCGCCATGTAAGCGCCTATTGCCGCTGCTATGGCTAAAATGGACAGATTAGAAACCCCCACACCATTAGATGATGCATAAAAACCGGCGGCTAACACAAACGCTAAAGCGATTAATACACGAACAAACTCATGTCCACTCAATAAAGTGGATTCTTCTTTCGGGCTATTTGTAAGATCCATACGGGCTCTTCTTTCTATAATTAATCTATACCAAACCGTTGTTAGTTAAGGGGACTCGACATTAACAACGCCATGCTGATCCTAGCATCTCAAATTAATTCGGCTCTCAATTCATCCCGTTACATTTTGATAAAATGTAAATTTCGCGTCATTCTACACTGCGAGTCTTTAGATAAAAACCCCTAAAATCATTGATAGCGACGACTCAAAAAAGAACAAAAAAAGTGCCTTAACAAGGCACTGAATAGAAATATACTACAGAAATATGACGGTTTTGTTACAGTTTAAATATCCAAACAACACACTATTAACATAGAGCAATAAATACAGAATAATTAACACTCAATCACATTAACCGCTAGTCCACCGCGCGATGTTTCTTTGTATTTATCATTCATATCTCGTCCTGTATCGCGCATAGTACGAATCACCTTATCTAGAGAAACGTAGTGCGTTCCATCTCCCCGAAGCGCCATACTGGCAGAGTTAATGGCTTTCATGGACCCCATGGCATTACGTTCAATACAAGGTACCTGCACTAACCCTCCAATAGGGTCACACGTTAATCCTAAATTATGCTCCATACCAATTTCTGCGGCATTTTCTATTTGCTCAGGAGAGCCCCCTGTAGCGGCTGCCAAACCAGCCGCCGCCATAGCGCAAGCCGATCCGACCTCCCCCTGACAACCAACTTCAGCACCAGAAATAGAGGCATTCTCTTTAAACAAAAATCCAATAGCCGCGGCCGTAAGGAAGAAATCAATAATTCCCTCTTCGCTAGAACGAGGACAAAACTCCCAGTAATAATGTAAAACTGCAGGAATAATACCTGCTGCGCCATTTGTGGGAGCGGTTACCACTCGACCACCGGCGGCATTTTCTTCATTTACCGCCAAAGCATAAAGATTCACCCAGTCCATTGCTCCTAGTGACGGTGTAATCATATCCATACGCGTTTTACTGGTTAAATCCCTATACAAACTTGCTGCTCTTCGCTTTACCTTCAGACCACCAGGTAAAATACCTTCATTGCGAATTCCTTGCTGTACACAGGCTTTCATTGCAGACCAGATTGAAAGAATTCCCTGTTTAATCTCTTCCTCTGTTCTCCAATATTTTTCATTTTCCATCATAATCTGCGCAATGCTCTTGTCTTGTGTTCGGCAAAGCTGAATGAGCGTTTCGGCATCATGAAAAACATGAGGGAGTTCAGTAGTATCTTCAACTAACGCCACATTCCCATGTTCATCTTCTTGGACAATAAAACCACCACCAACAGAATAAAATGTCGCTTGATGAATAGCTTGACCGTCAACATCAAAAGCCACTAGAACCATACCATTCGCATGAAAATCCAAGCGATCAATACGGTGATAAATAATGTCTGTGGCAACATCAATATTGATAGTTTGTTGAGCTAATAGATTCAGCTGCGACAGACTCTCTATTTGCTTAACGCGCTCACTCACACCGCTTGGATCAATGGACTCTGGCAGTTCATCTTCAAGCCCCATTAATACAGCCGTTCCAGTGCCATGGCCTTTGCCTGTGGCACCAAGCGAACCATATAGATCCACTTTTAAGCGAGTTACTTTCGATAATAAATGTCGATCTTGTAATTGGTGAGCAAATTGATTTGCTGCCACCATAGGGCCAACAGTATGAGAACTTGACGGTCCAATGCCCACTTTAAACAGATCAAATAAACTGATTGCCATAACCTTTTCCTCTGTCATCAGGCTTTCACCCGTACGACGATCAAAATACAAAAATACGATAGTACTAACAAACGAAATTATCACTTAAGAGATAAAGTTTCCAATCGGAAACAAGTATTTTTCATAATATTGAAGCATTAATACAAAATTAGGCAGCTTTATGGCGCGATAAGATAAATACACAAGCAACGTAAGAATCAAATAGAAACTTAAAATGACTAAAATCAGACATCCACAAAGGCTTCGCAACTAAACTTCTGCATCTCTTTTTAAAGAATAAAAATAGCCTATCTTTAAAGCTTAGCCTATTACCGTTGTCAGCTGAGGAGCGTCACTATGAAAAATTACACTTATCTATTTAGCGTGACCGCTGCATTACTTTTATTAAGCTTGAGCTCATCGACTCATGCAGAAGGGATTGATGCGGTAGTGAATGAAATTTTCGGCAATGTAATGGGCTGATTTATTTGTCTCATCTTTGCTCCTCTTCCTGGAACGAGCTTTCCATGGATTGCCCTATGGTTAGTAACCGGCGCCACCGTCTTTCACTGTGTATTTTGGATTCACTCAATCTTGTAGTATTGGCCACTCAATTGCCTTGGTAATATTGTCAGCTTGTGCTTATTAATGCCGATTACTAAAAGAGAACACTTGTCTTATCAAAAGCGTTTAAGATCTGGTGAGATTATTAAGTTCAAGGATCGTAAAAGATCCACTAAGAGGTTCAAAATAGCCAAATAGAAAAACCCCCATTAACGAAATCGTCAATGGGGGTTTTATTGTCAGAGGGATTCAGCTCAATGCTCAAATAAACAGGTTAGAAGAAACCTAGAGGATTGAC
This sequence comes from Marinomonas maritima, assembly GCF_024435075.2. Classification (NCBI taxonomy): domain Bacteria; kingdom Pseudomonadati; phylum Pseudomonadota; class Gammaproteobacteria; order Oceanospirillales; family Oceanospirillaceae; genus Marinomonas; species Marinomonas maritima. Next base: position 18,378 of record NZ_JAMZEG020000003.1, read on the forward strand.
ATCATAGCTAATTAGCATGTTCTTCGTTTGCTGATAATGCTCTAGCGCCATTTTATGTGTTTCACGACCCACACCGGATTTTTTATAACCACCAAAAGCGGAATGAGCAGGATACTGGTGATAGCAATTCATCCATACACGGCCTGCCTCTAGGTTGCGCCCCATACGATAAGCAAGATTTGTGTCTCGCGTCCACACTCCCGCTCCTAGGCCAAACTCACTGTCGTTTGCAATGGCAAGCGCCTCTGCTTCATCTTTAAAAGTTGTGACACTAACAACAGGACCAAAAATTTCTTCTTGAAAAATACGCATGTCGTTAGAGCCTTTAAACAATGTTGGCTGGACATAGAACCCTTGATTCAAACCATCAATCGACTCAACACCACCACCTATCAGTAACTCTGCGCCTTCTTTTTTACCAATATCAATGTAACTCAGTATTTTATCGAATTGCTCTTTCGACGCCTGAGCCCCGACTTGTACGTCAGTATCCAATGGGTTTCCGCGCTTAATGGTTTTAGTGCGCTCGATCACCAACGCCATAAACTCGTCATAAATAGACTCATGAACCAATGCACGAGATGGGCAAGTACAAACTTCTCCTTGGTTAAAGAAAGCCAGCACTAAACCTTCAACACATTTACTGATAAAAGCGTCTTCTTGCTTCATCACATCGGCAAAATAGATATTAGGAGACTTACCACCTAACTCAACAGAAGAAGGAATGATATTTTCAGCCGCGCATTTCAAAATATGTGAGCCGACAGGAGTCGATCCAGTAAAGGCAATTTTAGCAATACGTTTGCTGCTTGCGAGCGCTTGCCCCGCCTCTTTCCCATAGCCATTTACAATATTTAACACGCCAGGTGGTAGCAAGTCTTGAATGACTTTAACCAATTCAAGAATAGACGCCGGTGTTTGTTCTGCTGGTTTTAGCACCACGCAGTTACCCGCCGCTAGTGCAGGCGCCAATTTCCACGCCGCCATCAAGATTGGAAAATTCCAAGGAATAATTTGACCGACAACACCCAATGGTTCGTGAAAATGATAAGCCACTGTATGTTCATCTAATTCAGCTGTGCTGCCTTCTTGCGCTCTCAAGCACCCTGCAAAGTAACGAAAATGATCGGCCGCCAAAGGAATGTCTGCGTTTAATGTTTCTCGAATCGCTTTGCCGTTGTCCCATGTTTCTGCGACAGCAAGGGCTTCTAGATGTTGTTCGATTCGGTCGGCTATTTTTAACAAAATGTTAGAGCGATTAGTAACCGACGTTTTACCCCACCCCACACGAGCAGCATGCGCTGCATCAAGCGCAAGATTGATATCTTCCTCTGTAGAACGAGGAATTCGGCAAAACACTTCGCCATTGACGGGACTAATATTATCAAAATACTGACCTTTTACCGGAGCCACCCACTCGCCTCCGATAAAATTACCGTACTCAGCTTCAAATGTAATCAGGCTGCCATTACTACCAGGTTGGGCATAGATCATAAAATCGTCTCCATTATTGTTGTTTTTATTTCAGGCTTTATTTTTAACCTTGGTAGTAAGAGTAGAAACAAAGCGAAAATAAAACTTGCCTGTCAGTCCATGAAACTTGTCTAGCGATCCATTTCTATTGATGTATTTGTATTGACCCATAACCAGTCAAGAGTGATGATAAGCACACGAAAATTAACCACGCCATACGATTAAAATAAAAGAGGTGTGTAAATGAACCGTTCTGCATCTACAGAAAAAACATTACTCGAGCAAAAACGCTCACCCACACAACTGGTCGAAAACCGTGTCTGCTTTGCGGGCCCGCATTCAGAATTAAGTATTTACGATACTTATGAACAGGCAAAAAAAGTCAGCCTAAAAGCAGATTCTCTTCTTTACTGTGGCATGGTGACCGGCGCAAAAGTAATGCACACTAAAGACCATGACAATATCGCATTTTTACCCCATGAGTCCTTTATTCTAGCCCCACAAGAAGAGGTGTTCATCGACTTTCCAGAAGCTCAGCGAAATAGCCCTACGACCTGTCTAACCATTGCAATCTCAAAAGAAAGAGTGGCTCAAATCTGTGACCGGATGAATGACATCATGGTCAAAGCCTTACCTTCTAGCGTTACCTTAGACCCAAACCAGCACCTACATACAATGCACACGCAAGCCACGCAACAATTGCTTGATCGACTAACCAGTGAGTTTGTACAGAATGATCCTGACCGAGACTTACTGGTCGATTTTGGTGTCAGTGAATTGGTCACGCGAATACTCAGACATCATGGTAGAGACGCACTATTGCGGTTTAGCCAAAATACGCCAGACGCCAATGGTTTGACCTGCGTTATTCATTGGATAGAACAACACCTTGCCTTGCCACTGGATATAAACTTTCTGGCAAAGAATGCGTGCATGAGTCGTAGCCGTTTCTATGAAAGCTTCAAACGACAACTTGGCTGCACACCAGTAGAATATCAACACCAACGAAGAATGAGCCGAGCCTATCAGCGTTTACAAGAAAAGTGTTCAGTAACAGAAGTGAGCTATGAACTAGGCTATCTTAGCTTGAGTCACTTCAGTCGACGCTTCCACCAACACTTTGGTATTTCACCGCGTCAAGTGACTCAGAAAAAACTCAATTCATAATCGAAGAAACGCTAAAAAACATGTTTTAATTTAGACTTACAATAGACAAAAACGCCTAACATAAAGAGAAGGGCAAACATCAAACCAAGAAAGGGAACCAACTGCCCTAACTGGTACAAAGAAGCAAGAATTACCGGTCCCAATGCAGCGCCAAGTCCTTGCATAGAGGCATTCATACTGGCCAAACGACTTTGCTGATCATCTTTTACCAACAAGGTTTGTGCCGTCACAATACCAGGAAACAAGAAACCAAAACCGGCTCCAAATAACCCCATCGCAAACAAAATGCCAACATAAGAATCTAACAAAATAAAGGCAAGTTGAGCAAGCACTCCCATGACAACACCAGAGAAAATCAAGGTAACCACACCCAATTGAAATCTAGGTACTAGAATCATTTGTACCAAAATACTAAAACAAGACATCGTCATCATGGCAAATCCAAGCTGATGCGTTGTTTGTGCCACATCAAGCTGAAATCTGTCCTGAATTAAAAAACCCATAATCTGCTGAATACCCGTCACAGATAAAATAGCCAAGGTAGACATTCCCAAAAATGGCATCACAGGTTCTTTAAACCAATTGATCGCAGGCGGTCTTTCGAACTGACGAACATGTTTTTTATCTTTTACAAACAGAACAACAAATAAAGCCGCACAGCCAGCCAAAAAAGCAATAATGTAAAAAGGCGCAGTGAGGCCTAAACTACTCAATAAAGACGCAAAAGCAGGCCCTAAAATCATACCTATACTAAAAGAAGCACCAATCATCGCTATGGTTGAACTACGATGTTTAATATCAGTATGCGCAATCAAAAAGGTCTGAATAGAAGGCAAAACACCAGCTATTCCAAGTGAAAAGACAATACGTAATGCAAACACCCAATAATAAGTCTGCTCGGCTGATAGGTTTTTAGCCAAGGCTTCTTGTAAAACAAACCCTGTCAGCGCAATAGTCAACGCATAACAGCTCATACCAATAATCACAGAACGTACGCGACCAATACGGTTAATAATACCGCCCCAAAGAAAAGCGGCGACCACAAATGTTGCTGCACCTGCCGTAATTAGTGTGCTGATTCGCACATCGGCTAAGCCAATTTCTCGGCCGATTGGAGGTAAAGAGGTAAAAATAAAAGATTGACCAATCCCAACGGCGACCAAGCAAAACAGCAGCAGCCATCGAGACAAGCGTTCATTAAAAAACGAATAGGTGTCAGAGTTAATCAATGTATAATCCTTGATAATAAACGAGCAGTTTAGTCTGCCTACATAGCAGATTTTCTCAGGCGAACCTGCAATAAGGTTTACCGATAAACAAGGGGGCTATTTATCATCCTGATAAAATAAGACATTAAATTAGCACAATCTTTTCACGCTTTCTGAGACATTTCATTCAAACTAAGCAATACAAAGCCTACCAAGACAACATCCACAATTCTTAGGCTTTTGACTTATTCCTTATCGACGTCATAACCATACAAACCACTCAGAATATATTACCGCTTTGTATCTATGAATCCTTAAGTGGGCTGGCGTATTATGGGCAACAACCTGTCACTTTAAACAATAAAGTCTACTTGACCTCAACAGAAAGTTTGATTTTCAAAGTACCATAGGAAACCATGCAACCTCTTTTTCAACACCCAAATTTTGTCCATTATTGGATTGGACAAATTGCATCGTCTTTTGCCTTTCAAATGCTCAGTGTTGGTATTGGTTGGCAAATGTATGATTTAACCAACAGTCCAATGGCACTTGGGCTCGTGGGACTTTGCCAGTTTCTACCCCAGCTATTATTAACCTTAGTGGTAGGGCACGTCGCCGATCGCTATAACCGCCGTCTTATTTGTGTTTGCACCCGATTAGCGATGGCAATGACCGTTGGCATTCTTGCCTACGGCAACATAAGCGCAACCATTTCAGCCAGTATGATTTACACCTGTGCCGCCTTATTAGGTACCGCTAGAGCATTTGAAATGCCAGCCAATCAAGCCATTTTACCTAATCTTATTCCCAGTGAATTATTGTCTCGTGCCATTAGCGCCATCGCGTCGGCACGAGAGATATCTGTCATAGCAGGTCCCGCTCTAGGCGGTTTAATTTATCTGTTAGGCCCATCAACACTGTATTTATCAAGCTTGAGTTGTTTCTTAATCTCTTGCGCCATCATGTTCTTTTTGAGATATAACTTTAGCGTAAAAAGTAAGTCACCCATCGATATAGGACATCTACTTGGTGGATTAACTTTTATACGCGGGAATAAGGTCATACTGGGGTCTGTGTCATTGGATATGTTCGCCGTTTTATTAGGCGGCGCAACGGCGCTCTTACCTATTGTCGCAAAAGACATTCTACACACTGACCCTTGGGGATTAGGGTTATTACGCTGTGCGCCAGCTCTGGGAGCGTTATTGATGTCTATTTATTTAGCCCGTCACCCTTTAACGCACAGTGTTGGAAAAATAATGTTTGCGGCAGTGGCTATTTTTGGTGTTGCTACCATTTTATTTGGTTTATCAGACAGCTTAATTCTTTCTATGTTTGCCCTTATTTTATTAGGCTCTTCAGACATGATCAGCGTGGTGATTCGTTCGACGCTTGTTCAATTAGAAACACCCGATGAAATGCGCGGTCGGGTCAGTGCGGCTAACTCTGTCTTCATTGGCAGTTCAAATCAGTTAGGGGAGTTTGAATCGGGCGTAACAGCAGCTTGGTTTGGTGTCATTCCGGCCATTGTGCTTGGTGGTGTTGGAACCATCGCGGTTGTCGGAATATGGATGTATTTATTTCCAGATTTACTAAAAAGAGAAGCCTTAGGCAAGGAAAACGATTAATCCGCAGATCCAAAAAATCTAATCTTCTCGTTTTAAAATACGTTGAAAAAGACCAAACAGCAAAAGTGCATAAAGCAAAAAAGTCATGCTCAACGCGGTTAAACCATAATGCCCACCAATCAAACCACTGAAAAATGGCAAGGTCATGGCTCCAATGACGGCGGCGCTCATTTGAAAACCAATAGCATGAGCTGAATATCTTTTACCGACACGGATGGCGGTTTGAGAAATCATACAAGGGAAAATAGGTGCTGCACTAAAACCCATTATAATCAGACCTAGATAGCTGGTATAGGGTGAGATATTGATAGCGAATGACAAAGCGCCTAATACCACGCCCGCCAAACAAAGACGTAAGAGTTGATCGACCGGAAAGCGCTCTACTAAGAAACCAAATACGGCCCGACCAAACGCTAAGGCCCCCCAATAAATCGCCACCCATGTACCAGCACTGGCTAATGAAATACCACGAGACTCTGTCATCACCGTAAATGCCCATTGTCCAACGCCGACTTCCACCCCAGAGTACAAGAAAAAAAATACGATTTGGAAACGAATAATTGGATGTTTAAGTGCCTGACGTTGGGAAACCACCACTACCTCATCAAGACCTTCCTCTGATTTTTTTGGGGCATGCTTATCACTTTCCCATAGGTGTCGGCTGAACAAAAACACCATCGCCATAACAAACAGTATCACCGCGAGAGTCGCATAGCCTAAACGCCAATTTTGAGAAAAACTAACCAGCACAGTGGTAACAATAATAGGGCCGGCGGTAGCACCAACACCAAAAGCGGCATGTAACCAATTCATGTGCTTGGCAGAAAAATGTTCTGCGGCGTACGCGTTCAATCCAGCATCAATCGCACCAGATCCCATACCAATGACAATTGCAAATAGGACAAAAATAATAAAGGTAGAGCTGAAGTAAAAGCCAAATAAACCAAAGCTGACCAATAGGCTACTCACTACCAACAGCCAGCCAACACCAAAGCGAGACAGCAGATAGCCAACAGAAAAACTCGACACTAAATAACCAACGCCGCCACCAGCAATGACTAAACCTAACCACCCTATTGGAACAGAAAATTCCGTACGCACAAACGGCCAATTAATCCCATGAGCCGCATCGGGTAAGCCCAGACTAATGAAACCTAGATACGCAATAAACAACAACACACCTGATGTGCGCATTCACAAACCCTTATCCATATTTTTTTTGCTATTTGAGCGTATTTAACCGATGAATAAAATCTTTAAATCCACTTAATTTTTCTTCATTTGAACAGTCTACGTTTTTCTTTTTCAATCGGTTTCCATTTCCAACTAGGTGCGTCGCCCTTCACATAATAAACAACGAGCAGAATAAGCGTGCTGATAGAGACCAGTAAAATCCATTTTAAAAGCTCAATTTTTGGATCAACCGAAAAACTGATAAAACCAACGGTAAATAAATAAAGCATTTGTACAAACCAACCTTGCCACGCCGTTGGTTTCCCCCATCCCCACCCATTTTTTTTTGCTGGAAACCACACTGTTTTTTTATCTGTCATAGTAAAAGCCTCAAAGCCAAATAATTCTATACGCTGCGTCACTTTGCCTGATTTCATGGCATAAAAAAAGAGCCTTGAACATAGGGCTCTTTTTATCAAACTAAACAAACGTACTTTTATCTAAAAATCTACCTTGCAAGGAATTCACCACGCGTTTTATCGCTGCGTTTAAACAAACCACCCAGTGCGGTTGTTTGAGTAGAAGAACTTGCATCCATAACACCTCGGGCTTTTACACAATAATGCACAGCACTGATACTGACCGCCACATTGTCGGTTTCTAGCAACGCTTGCAATGTCACTAAAATCTGCTGAGTCAGGCGTTCTTGTACTTGCGGACGCTGGGCAAAAAATCGCACGATACGATTGATTTTCGACAAGCCGATAATCTTTGTTTTTGGCAGGTAAGCAACTTTTGCTAGTCCATCGATTGTCACAAAATGATGTTCACATGTACTGGTAAAGCTAATGTCGCTCACTTTTACCATTTCATCCACTTTCATCTTGTTTTCAATCACAGTGATTTTTGGAAACTGAGCGTAGTCTAGGCCTGAGAAGATCTCCTTAACGTACATTTTAGCAATACGATGTGGCGTTTCTGCCAAGCTATCATCGGTCAAATCGAGCCCCAATGTCGTCACAATTTCTTCAAATGAGCTTTTAATACGCTGATACTTTTCTTCGCTTGTCAGACCATTATCAATCATAGGGGTTTCTAAACCACTTTTGATTAAGGTATCACGTACTTTAATAGCCTCATCAGACAACACAAGGCGATTTAAATTGGTTTGTAGAGCTATGTTAGCGTTCATATCTTTGTCCTAAGTTGCTTAACCCTGTCTCATGACATGGAGGCGTTAAAAGAGAAGTCTTATTTGGCGAGTTAAACCAAATGCCGGCCTCCATCAAGTGACAAGGTTCGACCTGTCATATAGCGGCTGTCTAGTATGTACTGCACCGCTAGCACCCCTTCTTGCTCTCCTGGCTCTTTTTGCAGCAGAGACTTACTCAATGCCTTATGACGGTATTCCTCGTCATCACTGTCGTTAAACATTAACAGTGACGGCGCGATCGCATTGACTTTTATTTGAGGAGCGAAACGCTTGGCAAATGAACACGTTAAGTTTGCCAAACCTGCTTTACTAGAAGCATAGGCGATGTGTTTATCACTGCCTTTTTCCACCACATAATCCGTCATGTGAATGATGTCTGCTTGCCCATCGAGCTTAGATCCTGCACATAATAATCTTTCGAAGGCGAGATTTATACGATAGGGTGCAAATACATGCACTTGCCACATTTTTTCCATTAAAAACGCCGTGTCCAAGGCACTTTCTTCGGACTCCCATTCAGATGCATTATGAATTATGCCACCCAATGCCGAATATTGATGCTGTATTTTTTCAATAAAGGCATCGACACCGGCACTGCTTGAAAAATCGGCTTGAACGCACGTGATACCCTGCGCTTCTAGCTCTGCGATGTCTTTTCGTTCACGACGATAAGTAATAATCACGCAATACCCTTGCGTGACCAATGACTTTGCACAGGCAAGACCAAGACGCTGAGCTCCGCCAGTGATAATAATTGGCATTTTACGCATCATTAGTATCCGTTCCTACTGAGTTATCTTCATTAAGCAGATGAAAAAACAACCTAACAAAGGCCTATATTTTATTTCTGCTAAATTTAGTTACGTATGTTTGTAAAAAAAAGATCAATCTATGTCATCTAATGTCTTTTTTCACACGTATCCATTGAACCACTTTTCATTAATAAGTTCTAAACAATGCGCTACTCATACAAATCAACCCGACAAAGAAGGAATTGTGATGACCTTACCGACAGCTAAATCGACCCCAAGCATGCCATCCAGCAAGAATATCCCTCAAGAAGCTTTTGATTGGTACGACGAGTACGCTCATGGCGACATTGATCGCCGAACTTTTTTGTCTCGGCTTGGCACACTCAGCGTTACGGGACTCACTCTTTCTGTAGTCGCTGGCGCATTAACGCCAGACTATGCGCTTGCAGAACAAGTCTCCTTTAATGACCCTGAAATTACAGCTAGCTATGTAGAGTTTGATTCACCAAACGGCCATGGTAAAGGACGTGGTTATTTGGTCGTACCAAAAGGCGTCGACATAAATAATAAAGCACCAGCCGTGCTTGTCGCCCACGAAAACCGTGGCCTTAACCCTTATATTGAAGATGTGGCTCGACGTCTTGCCAAAGCGGGATTTATCGCTTTTGCGCCGGATGCGCTTTTCCCGTTAGGCGGTTATCCTGGAAACGATGACGAAGGCCGCGCCATGCAGAAAACACTAGACGGTAATAAAATCGAAGGGGACTTCATGGACGCCGCAACCTTGCTAAAAAATCATTCATTTAGCACAGGAAAAGTTGGCATGGTGGGGTTTTGCTTTGGTGGTTATTTAACCAATTCATTGGTGGCGAATATGCCGGACACCATTCAAGCCGGTGCGCCTTATTACGGCACACCAGCAAAATCCAACATAGACAAAATAAAAGCACCATTACAGCTGCACTTTGCTGAGTTGGATAAACGTGTGAATGATTCTTGGCCAGATTACGAAAAAGAGCTCAAAGCAAACCAAGTCGATTACACCGCTTATGTTTACCCTACCGCAAACCATGGTTTTCATAATGATTCGACCGCACGTTACCAAGAAAAAAATGCGGAGCTGGCCTGGGAGCGTACGATTCAATTCTTTAATAAGACATTAAACGCCTAATAAAACATGAAGCGAGATGTTATGAACAAGCGCTACGGCCAGAATATTAAGCCGTAACGCTTTTTTCGTTGTTCTCAGAAGTGTCTTTATTGTATTTAAAGTCGATTCCGCGCACATTCGGAGTTTGCTGCCACAACGACTCACACAAATCCTCCACACTCGTATCATTATTCGACTGTAGCCAAGCCACCACAACTCGGGCAACATTTGGATAAGAAATTTGAACCACACGGCTCGTTTCCAACCAATCTTGAATAATCTTCGAATTCAAAACGTCACTCGTTTTGGCAATCCCCAACAAATCCAACGCAATGGCATTGGAATGCTGCTCTATTTGCCCTTTTAACGGTTTCGCTAAAATGCGTCGACCCAGTTGTAATGCCTCTGAATTCAACTCAAACCCGGCATTACACAACACAGATTCGCATTCGCTTAAATTTTTTTGAAACAACTCTCGTCCAAATGGAAATACTTCAACATTGCCATAAATACCGGGTTCAATGTCTTTACAGTGAAAGCGAAAATGATAGTTAGGAACGCCATCAAGCCAATCTAGTACCGCCTCACTGTTCTCAAAAGGTAGATAGACCAATACTTGATCAGGATCAGTGATATTTTTCATTTCTTGAGCATGAATAAGAGGAGGTAGAATAGGATAACCAAAGTGATGCCAATGAGCGCCTAGTTGCGTATCCGCCGGTGCAAAATTCGACATAATCCATTGTGCAATAAAATTCTTTTTATAACGCGGAATATCATATTTAAACGCATATTGATGACCAAAACCAATACAAGGCACACCCTGACGTTTAGCAGCCCATGCAACAATAGGCTCAAAATCAGTGATGACTAAATCATAACCTCTCGTATCCAGTGCCCGAATGTCTCGATACAGCATAAAAAAATGCGCATTCTTGCAGGTTGCATACAGATCTAACTGTCCATTTCGGGCCACAAAACTTAAGCCTTGAAACGTTCGATAGTCGCCAAATACCGCCATATCAAAATAGTCTTCCGGTGGACGACCGGAGAACACAAAGTCCACCCTAAAGCCTGCTGCATACATTTCTGCCGCCATGGCTCTTGCTCGGGTAATATGACCATTACCGGTACCTTGAACGCCATAAAGAATTTTCATACTAAAACGCCTATTGCCACTGCAGCGCAAGCGCTGCCTAATAAAGCACCAATCACCGTATCCGTAGGAAAATGCACACCTAGAAAGATACGCGATAAAGCGACATTAGCAGCCCAGAAATACAACATCACATTCAAGCTTGGAAACCACTCACTCAAACAGAACGCAATAAAAAATGCGCCTGATGTATGGCCTGAAGGAAAAGAGAATTGATCAGATGGAATAATAAAACTACTGAAGTCATCTAACGCATCGGCAGGACGATGACGCTTAAAACCTCGCTTTAAAATAAAATATACGGCGCGCTCAATCAAAAAACCAAAGGCTAATACACAAACTAATGTCTCAAATCCTGCCAGCCAAACCAGTGCAGCAACCAAAGCATACATAGGGCCATCCGCTGAAAACGATATAGCGCGCCCTATCTGGGTTAACTTAGCTCTATGTTTGCGTGCCATACACCAATAAAAAGTCTGTACATCAAATGCATGAATGTTTTGGAGTATATTCATTTTGTCACCTCACTGATTTTGTCTTACTTTCAACATAGACCAGTAAAATGTCAGTTCCGTGGCACTTAGATGACAACTTAATGACACCCTTACACGGTAAAACGCAGACAAAAAAATACCTCGTAATGACGAGGCATTTTTTAAATTTTAACCAAATTAATTACTTCATATCATTCATTTTATGAAACAACGCAATCATCGCTTCAGGCTTAACTTTTTTATTGCTGCTGTTCAAAGCATACACAACGGTCTCGCCTTTTGGCCCAGATCCGATATCCGTATAACGCAGAGGCACTTCACCAACAATCCGCGCGCTATTCATTTCTTGTAAGGACCCAAAAACATAAATTCGGCCATCTATTCGCATTTCACCATAAAAAGGTGTCGCCGCGTCTAATGCACCATCGTACATATCAACTGAGGCAATGCCCGACATTTTCTTTTTATCCGCATTCGTTAAACCAAATACAATCGTTTCACCCTTTGGGCCTGCACCAATACGAACTTTGCGATATGAAGTTTCGCCAACTTGTAGAAATTCTTCATAGACAGCACGATCATCAAAAATATAAATCCGTCCATCATGATGAACCTCGTACAAGTCTTCGTTATTCAAAGACGCAGCTTCAGCCATCGGCTTTGCCTCATCTTTTTTAACCATTTCACCACCACAGGCGGTTAGTAATGTAAGCGCGACTAAACTTGTTACAACAGGTAAAAATGTCAATTTCATGGTGTAGCTCCTAAGTTAGATTGATACCCACCTTAAAAGCAAAAAATGACGAAATAATGACAATTTAATGACACTATAAATTCTATGGACACGATAAAGCCTTCGAACTACAGCCAGTTAGTCAGCATAATCCCGATACCAAGTGATTGTGTTTGATGGTTGTAGTCCAATAGAGATTGTCCATAACCATTAAAATATTGGATGTAACCACGTGTTTTTCCCCATAGGGGAAAATTAAAACCAACCTGAAGTGCGCCCCTATTATCAGACGACTTAAGGTTATTTCGCAGCATGATATCAATGCTGTAGTCATCAATAACATGTATCACATTCAACTCTCCATAACCGAAATACTTTTCGATATTAGGATTGTCATCTACTTTTGAACTTTCAGAAATTCGATACCAAGGCTTAAAAGAGAATGCGGTATCACCTGCCTCAAACAAAAAATCTACATAGAATCGATTCCAAGAGCGTGATAAATCCCCAGACTGGCCATTAGATTGGTGATTAAAGCCGTATGAAACGTATTCCGGTTTAATGCCCAAAAAGCCATGTTTCGGCTTCGTAACGATAAAGACTTCAGGTTCATGATTGGTATCACGAAAAGGCGCAGAAATATTGCTGTTATATGCCTGCCAATAGGCTTGCTGAGTATAGGCAAACCATAAACTGCTATTTCGCCCAACTACGTCATAAGCAACGGGGAACTTCACACTCAGTTGAAATTTAAATTCAACGCTTTGCAAACTTTCCGAGTCACTGTCTTCACCTAAAAAAGCACGATCATTTGGATTGGAGGTATACGCAAACGGTAAAAAATAATTCGGCTTATGAGGTGTCATAACAAACGGATTATTTACCGTGGCCGTTTCTCTGTCTTCCCTCTGTTGAAATAACCCATTGGCCTCTTTAGCACGTTTTGCAATCGATTCTGGCACTTCTGGCTCTTCAGGTGAGTAAGGCTCATCCTTTTCCTCCACCGCAACGAGCACGTTATCAGCCTCCGCCTTTGACCTATCGTCTACTTCAGAAGATTCAACTTGAGCCCAAAGCAAACTTGGAAGAAACAACATTGAGCACATGATAACTTTCATTATGTAAAACCTTTTTTGACGAGAGTATTTGCCATGACTATTCAGAATGAACCACTTTTTTAGCGTAGGTATCACGATCCATATCACACACTTCAACTGAAAAACTAACATCTTTTAATGAAAATTTTGTTAACGACTCTAAAACTAAATGAGAAAGCCGATTTTTTTGCTCAGAAGTGCGCCCAGACAACATTCTCAATGTCACATGTATAAAAGCATCTTCTTGCCCACCCGTTATGAAGCTTTTATAGGGAAAACTACGAAGTTTAATGTCTTCCGCCGAAAAAATAGCGGATGCAATACAAGCTCCTTTTATCGCTTCCAGTATGTCAACTGGTGGTACTTCTTGTTCTAAATTTTGACTGTATTCAAGAATACAATGAGGCATAGCAGGCTCCATTTTTTATAGTTTTACGCACAAATTACAGCGCACTTAGCACTAGAATCAATAACCCCGAACAGGATCGACAGCAGGAGGTATATCACCCGTTAATCGGAAGTTTCTTATATTACTTGCAACTATATCACTAGCACTCACTGGATGAGTTGGCGCCGAAATATGTGGCAAGACCGTCACAGAAGCGTTGTGCCAATATGAATGATCGACTGGCAATGGTTCCTGCTCGAAAACATCCAACACCGCATGATATATATGATTTTCATCAAGCATCACAAGTAACGCTTCATCGTCAATAATAGGCCCCCGAGCAAAGTTAATCAGACTTGCACCCTCTGGCAGTCGCGATAAGGCTTGTTGATTCAACAAACCTTTCGTTTCCATTGTCAAAGGCAACAGACACACCAGTATGTCACTTTGATCTAATAACGACGTCAGCCCACCTTCACCATGAAAGCACGTTATGCCGTCTACTTGTTTAGCATTCCGGCTCCATCCCGATACAGAGAAACCATTCTGCGCCAAACGTTGAGCACTCACTTTACCCAACTCCCCCAGCCCCAACACACCAATTCGACGGTCTTGCGCGCGAACCATAGGTCGCTGCAGCCATGACTGACTAGCTTGTTGTTTGGCATACGCAGGCATATCACGATGAAGAAATAGCGTCCAAGCAAGCACCGCTTCCGACATGGTTTTCGCCAAATCCGGATCAATCAATCGCACAATTGAAAAAGGCGGTGAAGATAACTCATTCATCATACGTTCAACCCCCGCCCACATACTGTGAACCCACTTTAAAGCGGGGAGTGCTAGTAGGTCTTGAGGATCAGGGTTGGCGACAATAGCCACATCGCACAGCTGTTTTTGTGCTGCCGTCAAATCAGAAAAAGGTAATATAACTTCATCGGGCATGGCGACCGATAAGGTTTTAATCCAAGCATCTTGTTCAAGCGGATCAATACGACTCACAAAAGGAATCATTTTTCGTACACCTGAGATAGGTTTTTAAAGCCTTTTAACTCAATGGCATTGCCACTTGGGTCTTTGAAGAACATCGTCCATTGCTCACCAGGCAAGCCTTCAAAGCGAACACTCGGAGCAAGGTCAAACGCTACATTAGCTTCGGTTAGACGTTTGGCTACTTTTTGCCACTCATCCAGAGGCAAAATCAAACCAAAATGTGGCATAGAAACTAGATGATCACCTACTCGACCTGTCTTCGTCGTTGGGCTTGGTACTCCCAGATGCAAAGACAACTGATGACCATAAAAATCAAAATCGATCCACGTTTCGGTACTTCGCCCCTCTACACAACCTAAAACTTGTGTATAAAAAAGGCGAGTTTCTTCTAAAGAGGTGACATGAAAAGCGTAATGAAATAAAGCAGACATAAGGACTCCTAACAGCAATTATGAGGTTAAAAAATACAGCACGCAGACTAAAAGTAAATACGAGGTACTCTCGTGGAGCTATATACTTAGCATTAGGAGCAAAAATGACGATAAAAAATGCTTTTGGCCAACCGGAACCATTGCACGTTACTATCGCTATAATACTTTTTTACTGTAAACGATCTTCCATGCTCACCGTTTCTTGGAACTCAGTCATATTAATAAACTCAGGTCGGACGTTCGGTATTGGGTTTATGTCTGAAAATAGATTAGAACGACTTTGATTTTCAATAATACGTACATGAGAGCGAGTCAGTTCTCTTGGCTCTTTAACGCCACAAGAGTGTGCAATCATGCCAATACCATGCAATAACTCTGCTGCGTAATTCGCCACCCGTTCAGATTTTTCAGCCGCCACTAAACCCCGTTGTAAATCAGGGTTGTGTGTCGTAATCCCAGTCGGACAGGTATTTTTATTGCATTGCAACGCTTGAATGCAACCAAGCGAAAACAAGAATCCTCGTGCGGTCACTACAAAGTCTGCGCCCGCGCTCAACGCCCAAGCCGCTTTGCCCGGCACAATCAACTTGCCTGATGCAATGATTTTGATATAACGACGCAAGCCATAAGACGTCACAATGTTTACGACAGTCGGTAAGCTTTCACGTAATTGCATGCCAACATAATCCATTAACGGCTGGGGTGCCGCGCCTGTTCCGCCATCAGAACTGTCGATAGTGATAAAATCTGGACAATAATCGATGCCTTTTTTATGCACTAACTCACATAGAGTTTCAAAAAATTTTAGGTCGCCCACCACCATTTTGAAGCCAACGGGCTTAGACGTGACTTGTCGAACATGGTGGATCATATTTAATAAGTCGTCGATGGATTTTATATCTGGATGACCATTTGGACTAATGGAGTCATGACCAACAGGAATCCCACGAGTATGCGCAATTTCTTCTGTCACTTTTGCACCGGGGAGCATTCCACCTTTACCAGGCTTAGCCCCCTGACTCATTTTAATTTCGAACATTCGCACATTTTCATGATTAGCAAGGCTCACCAATTTTGTGTCATCTAAATGCCCTTGATGATTTCGTACACCGTATTTAGCAGTACCAATCTGAAAAACAAGATCACAACCGCCTTCAAGATGATAAGGCGATAATCCACCCTCACCTGTGTTCATCCAAATACCCGCTTTACGGGCCCCTTTTGATAAGGCTTGAACCGCGGGCTTAGACAACGCACCGAAGCTCATTCCTGAAATATTAACAACAGATTGTGTTCGGTACGGTATTTTTGCGGTGTGTTCGCCAATACAAACTTCTTTGGGCTGAGCCGCGTCTTCATCCAAGGTTGGAAAAGCACAATTTAAAAAGAAAATGTCTCCCGGTGTTTCAAGAGAGCGAGTAGAACCAAAGGCAATGGTGGTATCTACTTTTTTAGCGGCACGATAGGCCCATGACCGTTCAGCTCGATCAAACGGTCTTTCTTCTCGATCCATTGCGAAAAAATATTGGCGAAAAAACTCACCTAGATGTTCAAAAAGATAACGAAAGCGGCCAACAACGGGATAGTTCCGTCTTATGGTATGAGTGGTTTGATGTGAATCGACCCAATACATTACCGCAACAGAAATTAAGGTGAGAAAGAGTAAGAACACAAACAACAATGCGCCCCAATGAATGGTTAGCGTTGCTAATGATGACAAAAAGTCCATGTCTAGCCCTTAAGGTTAAATGATAAATCAGCTCGTTATAGTACGCTAAAAACTAGGCTTCAACGTGGTTTAATCATGAACAAATGCAGCGACGAACTTATCTGGCGGCAAGGGATGTCCAAAGTAATATCCTTGATAACAAAAGCAGTTTATTTCACGTAACCGGTCGTAATGCGAAAGTGTTTCTACCCCTTCCGCAAGCACTTCGATATTAAGGGCTTTGGCCATCGCAATAACAGCATGAACAATCGCCTCATCGCTTTTATCTGTTAATAAATCACGCACGAAAGATTGATCGATTTTCAATCTGTCTATTGGTAATAATTTTAAATATTTAAGAGAAGAGTAACCAGTGCCAAAGTCATCAATTGAAAGGTAAACGCCTAAGCTTTTTATGGCATTCATTTTCTCTAAACTAGAAGCAAGATCGTTCAATAGCATATTTTCCGTAATCTCAAGATCAACACAACATGCAGGGACATCATGCTTTTGTAATTGCGCTTTTAACATAGGTAGAAAGCCCGCTTGTTGAAACTGAATGGGGCTTACATTAATAGAAATACGCCAAGATACTTGCCACTTCCCCTCTTTCAACCAAACTGCTACTTGCGATAAGGCTTCATTCAAAACCCAATCACCAATCTCGACAATGAGCCCAATTTCTTCTGCCACAGGAATAAATTCAGCGGGAGAAATAAAGCCTTTTTTATCATCCTTCCAACGGATTAGCGCCTCAGCACCAATTAACTCGTTTTGATCGTTAATTTGCGGCTGATAATACAATTCAAATAACTTAAATTCTGTTGCATGATGAAGCGCTTTTTCCATCTCAAGACGCGCATCGGAAACGGCCTGCATTTCTTTTTTATACAAGGCAAAGGTATTACGTCCACACTCTTTTGCTCGATACAATGCAGTATCTGCTTGTTTTAAAATAATTTCTTCAGAGCATTCAGAATCATCAAATATAGTGGCACCTAGACTCGCCGTTATATGCACCTCATGGTGACCTGCTTTTTTAACTTGTTGGCACGCAAACATAATACTTTCAGCGAACCCGTTTATAACGAGTTCAACTTGCTTTTTATTGTCGCCTAAATTAGTTAATAAAAAAGCGAACTCATCGCCGCCCATCCGAGCAAAAACAACATTTTCCTCAATAAGAGCAGATAGTTGTGACGCCACACAACACAGCAGCTGATCACCTACATTATGACCAAGCGAATCATTAATCGTCTTGAACCTATCGAGGTCCATAAAAACAACGGCAGAAGAACTTGGAATTGGCTGCTTACGCTGTAGCGTTTCACGCAGTTTATCCGCTAAATATTGACGGTTGGGGAGGTTTGTGACTGAATCGTAATACGCCAAATAATGGATATGTGCTTCTGTTTCTTTGCGTTCAGAAACATCACGAATAAGCATCAAAACTTCTACTTTGTCTTGTATTTTGTACTTTGCTAACCGTATTTCGACAGGCAATTCAATATTTTGTATTTGATAAAGCGTTTCAACAGTACGAGGAGCGTCTATTTGAAGTGAATTCAAAGCTTCTGAAAATACGCCCCAAGATGAAGAGGCATGCAAGGTTTCCAAAGAAAGAGATTTAAGTGTCTCACTTTTCATTTTCAACATGAATTCCGCTGCGGTATTAACCAGCGTTATTTTATTGTTTTCATCCAACAACAAAATACCATCTGCCGCATGCTCTATCATCGCTTTTGTATGACTATCACTGCGCTCCAAATCACTAAGCGCCGTATTTAATTTGTTCCAAAGTAAAGAGAAAGTGGAATGCAAATGTCCTAATTCATCCGATTTATGGCGTCGATAAAATGATTTTGGTAAAGGTAGCTTTTCATTGTAGCCTACCGTCGACAAGGATTCCGTCAAACGCTTTAAAGGGTGTGTCACTAAAAAGTAGAAGACCAATGAAATCAAAGAGGCCAATAAAACATCTTTGAACAGATTATAAATCAATATGGAAAGTTGCTCTTTAAATATTTTATCGAGCAAATAACGCTTCTCTGGCAAGACTAGCAAATACCCAGCTTGAAAAAGTGGCCTTTCTAAGCGCAATTCCCGCTTATAATTCTGCAAGTCAGGTAAAAAATAATCAGCCAATGAATGGGAAGCGGAAAAATGATGTTTTGCAGCAGTTGCTTGCACAAACAACACTCCAGCCTCGTCTCGAACTTCTACATGGGCAATAGAGGAACTCAGCAGCAAACTATCAATCTGGTGTTGAGCAAAAGTAATGTCTAGCCGGAAAACAGCCTCAGACAGTGGTTTTTCGACAACAGCCAGCAATTCATCAAAGTCTTGATCTATCTGTTGCTTCTGATATCGAATACCATCAATAAATTGAATGCCGCTACTGACCAAACTTAAAACAATCGCGAGCGCTAAGGTTAAAACCGCTTGTTTTATAAATAGTGATTTAGAAAGTACGACGCCCATTACTACTCACTTAAATTTTTCATGTCCTGCGAGGCACTCTACCTACCCCCCTATAATAGAAAACTAACTAGGATGATCGAAGTAAACATATAAATTATAAAGAAAAAATAAGTTATGTACCTTTGCCCAAGAAAACTAAGACTGACATTTTATCTATAATGAAGCAAGGATGCCATAAGTAAACTTTATACACTTAATGATATAAGTCATGGAACATAATACGATTAGAAATAAAAAGGGTCGACTCAGGTAACTAAGCATTATTCAAAGAACCTACGCGCAATAAAAAACCAGTATGAATACTGGTTTTTTCATCGCTGAAAACGCTTAGCCTATTACTGCGCCATCTTTACGAGAAATCGCAACGACACTAGAGCGAGGAACAGACTGTCCGCCGTCAGGCCAATGAGAATTTCCTTTCTCGCCAGGGTGTTGAACACTAATAAACATAGTAGTTCGTTCAGCGTTCCAAGCAGACCCTGTAATTTCACACTCCTTTGGCCCAACTAAGAAACGACGAATTTCACCGGTTTCTGGGTCGCCAACCAACATCTGATTATTACCTTGACCCTGAAACCCTTTGACATTTGAATAATTACCGTCTGTTTGAATCCACAATAATCCTTTAGAGTCGAATTTCAGACCATCTGGCGAGTTAAACATATTATCTTGGTTGATGTTTTGAGAGCCCGCATTAGCATCGTCATAAACCGCTGGATTGCCCGCGAGTACAAACAAATTCCACTTAAACTCACTGCTGGTGTGGTCTTCGTTCATCGGAATCCAACGAACGATCTGACCAAAATTATTTTCCACTCGAGGATTAGGGCCACTTGGGGGAGTTGCATCACCACCCGCATTCGGTTTTACACCACGATTTTTATTGTTCGTCAAAGCACAGAAGACTTCCGCTTTATTTGGGTTTGCTGCCACCCACTCAGGGCGATCCATCGTTGTCGCCCCCACTTTAGAGGCAGCCATTCGAGTATGAATCGAAATTTCAGCGTCTGTCATCCCTGTTGTTTTTGGTGTTAAAGCGAGCCATTCACCACGATTGTTATCGTGGAATTTGGCAACAAACAATGTCCCTTCTTCCAGTAAGTCGCGATTATTACCTCCCGCTAAATACTTATGCTTAGACACAAAACGATACAAAAATTCACCCCGTTCGTCATCGCCAAGATAGACCACAACATGGCCATTTGAAGCGATGGTCAATTCTGCATTTTCGTGTTTAAAACGACCCAGTGCTGTACGCTTTTTTGGACGAGAGGTTGGGTCTAACGGATCAATCTCAACCACATAACCAAAACGGTTTGGCTCATTGGGCTCTTTGATTAAATCAAAACGCGCATCACTCATCGCCCAATTGTAGCGCCCTTCTGTGCTAAGGCCGTAACGTTTAAACGCTTCAGGCATTTTGTAATTTTTATCATTGGCAGTGAAGTAGCCATTGAAGTTTTCTTCGCAAGTAAGATATGTACCCCATGGCGTTTGTCCATTACCACAGTTATTCCAAGTACCTTTGGCAACTAAGCCTTTAGGATCTTCTGACGTCTGCATCCATTTATGGCCTCGCGCTGGGCCGGTAATGTCCATTTCTGTGTCAGCGGTAATTCGGCGATTATATAGAGAGTCTTGAACAATTCCCCAGTTACCACCTCGTTGAGCCACTTCCACAATAGAGACACCATGCGCCGCTTTGTTTTTACGAACGTCGTCTGCTGTTTCAGGCATACCATTAGCCCGATTCGCATGAAGCGTTTTTCCATCGGTGTATTCGTTGTTAATGGCCATGATCTGCTTGCCATCTTTCGAGAAAAAAGCCATACCATCATTATGATCACCAAAAGCCAACTCTTGAGAAGCGCCTGTACCACCTGTTGTAGTATCTAACGCTGGGGCATTACTGAACAATGGGTCACCCCAAGAAACAACCACTTCCCACTTATAGCCTTCAGGCACCGTTATAGTATCAAGACCATTTGCCTTGACCATCTTAAACGCAAGACGTGACTCGTCTGTACCAGCCGCCAATGCTTTTCCTGCTGATAATGCAGTAGAGCCCATCACAAATGCGCCTGCACCAACAGCCACGCCACTGCCCAAAAAACCACGGCGAGAAACCATTTTATTGGCCACTTCTTCGAACTCTACGACGCGTGGCGCAGGTCGCGAAATTTCATCTAATTCATCAAAACTCATATGATTCATTTGTTTAATTTTCATAATACTGCCCCTACTATTAAATATATTCTCCCCAATTGGCGACTAATCCAATTAAAGAAAGTGATCAAGAATGACCTTCCCCTGCAAAAGAAAGTTGATCATCAATTTATAGGCAAAAGATTACATAGAAATGACAGAGGCTTAGCATTATGGTTATATTGCTGAAAGGGTAAGCATTAAATGCGGAAAATTAGCAACACCAAACGCATATGAACGCAATTTTAGAAAAGGAAAATCATCAAACAGGCATGTTTGCAGCGACTCTCAGAGTATGGTGACTAAAACAGGAGTAACATTTTTTAAATCTCCCTTAGATATTATAAAACTAAACATACCTATCGAGGACGGCTCAATGATCAATACGCTTCGCAAAATCCCCATTAACCTACGCCTAACCAGCTTGGTTTTTTTCTTTTCTCTAGGACTATTACTGGTCATTTATTTAACTCTCACGGTCAATAAACAATCTCTTCTTGATGAAAAATATTCTCAAACGAAGCATGTTATTGAAACAGCAACAGGTGTCCTTAAACACTATTACAAACTTCAACAATCTGGCGAGCTTACTAAGGCCGACGCCCAACGTCATGCAATGGAGACCATTAAAGACATTCGTTACGCAGAATCAGAGTATTTTTGGATTAATGACTATAATGCCATCATGGTCATGCACTCGGTCAAACCGGCATTAGATGGAAAAGACCTTACCAATCTAGAAGACACAAATGGCAAAAAATTCTTTTCAGAGTTCGTGAAGGTCGTCAAAGCGAAAGAAGCGGGGTTCGTTGACTATTTGTGGCCAAAGCCTGGCAGCGAAAAACCAGTAGAGAAAATTTCCTATGTACAAGGTTTTAAGCCTTGGGGATGGATCATCGGTTCCGGAATTTATTTAGATGATGTGGATTCTCAATTCAAACAAGAAGCCATTAAACTAGGCACAGTCAGTGCTATTATCATATTAATATCTCTGCTTATATCCTTTTTAATTGTACGTTCAATTCTCTTACCCATTGGTCAAATACAAACCGCCTTGCACAATATTTCAGCCGGCGATGGCGACTTAAAAACACGTCTACCAGAGTCAGGCAAAGATCAATTGACCGAAATTGCAATTTATTACAATACTTTTGTAGAACGCCTTTCAAAAACCTTAACTAAAGCGGTATCCCTTAATAAAGAAGTTGAAAGCAAAAGCCAAGAATTAAAATCCGTTGCAGCAAAAACACAAACGATCACACAACAACGTGAAGGCATGTTTGCGGAAATGGCAGAAACCATCAAAGAAGTTGATACGTTTAAAAATGAAGTCATTGAAGGCACTCAGTCCACTCTTACCTCTGCACAAATAACGGCAGAAAAAACACAAACGGGACAAGTCTCTATTAAACAAACGGTAGAATCTCTTGAAAAGCTCTCTGAGGATCTCGAAGCGGGTCTAAACACCGTTGTACAACTAGCAGAACAGTCACAAACCATAGGCTCGGTACTAGACGTCATTAGTGCTATTGCTGAACAAACTAACTTATTAGCCCTCAACGCAGCGATAGAAGCGGCCAGAGCAGGTGAGCAAGGAAGAGGGTTTGCCGTTGTAGCAGACGAAGTACGCGGCTTGGCAAGTCGAACTCAAGCATCTACCGATGAAATTCAAAACATGATCAGTAAGCTTCAAAGTGGAGCAAAAGAAGCCGAAGCTCGTATCACCGCTAGCCATCAGCAATCACAAAAAACCACGGAAGAGATCACTCTATCTACACAATACCTACAAGATATCTCCCTATCAGTAGATGAAATAAACAGAGCTAGTAATAAAGTTATTCAAAGTGTCACCATGCAAAGCGAAGCGGTGCAACAGCTTAATAATTTAAATCAAAAGGTCTCAGAACTCTCCGCCCAAGCAGGCTTGCAGGTTCAACAAAACAGCGCGACCAGTGAATCTTTAGCAAAAACAGCCAAAGACACCCAAGAAATCATGTCTATTTTTAAACTGTAATTTGCGTTTACATTGCATTTAGAAAGACTTAAAACAAAAAAACCGCTTGCTGATATTCAGTAAGCGGTTTTTAAATACTTGCATCTAAATAAAATTAGGCTTGATGAGCGAGATATTCATCGTAAGTACCTTGGAAATCAATAATTTGTTGATCTTTGATTTCAATCACTCGATTTGCCAACGATGAGACAAACGCTCTATCGTGGCTGACGAAAATTAAGGTGCCATCAAAGTCGATCAAAGCATTGTTAAGAGCTTCAATTGCTTCCATATCCATGTGGTTGGTTGGCTCGTCCATGATAAGAACGTTTAAGTCCATCATCATTAACTTACCAAACAATAGACGGTTTTTCTCGCCACCAGAGCAAACTCGGACTTTTTTATTAAAGTCATCGGCCGTAAATAATAAACGACCCAGCATAGCGCGAACTTTTAAGTCATCATGTTTTACCGTACGCCATTTTGACATCCAATCAAACAAAGTCAGATCAGAATTAAAATCTTCAGTACTGTCCTGCGGGCAATAACCAATAACAGCATTTTCTGCCCATTTGATTTCGCCCTGTTTGGCCTCTAATTCGTTCATCAAGCAGCGAAGGAACGTCGTTTTACCTGCGCCATTCTCACCGATAATCGCCAGTCGCGCACCTGCATCAAGAATGATACTGCCGTTGGTAAACAACAATTCGTCTTCATAGCCGTGACCCAATTCTTCAAGAATTAACGCCTGACGGTGGAGCTTTTTATCTTGTTTGAAATTAAGTGATGGCGTCATACGGCTTGACTGTTTCACTTCTGACAATTCGATTTTATCTAATTTCTTCGCACGAGAGCTGGCTTGCTTCGCTTTCGATGCATTGGCAGAGAAGCGATTGACGAACGCTTGCAAATCGTCCATTTCAGCGCTTTTCTTTGCATTCTCTGTCAGCAATTGCTCTCGAATCAAAGATGAGGCTTCCATAAAATATTCGTAGTTGCCTGGGTAAATACGCAACTCACCAAAATCGATGTCCGCCATGTGCGTACACACAGAGTTCAAAAAGTGACGGTCATGGGAAATGATAATCATGGTGCATTTACGCTGATTCAATACACCAGCCAACCAGTTGATGGTATGGATATCCAAGTTGTTGGTTGGTTCGTCTAGCAGCAAAATATCTGGATTAGCAAACAAGGCTTGCGCAAGTAATACTCGAAGTTTCCAACCTGGCGCCACTTGGCTCATTAGACCAAAGTGATAATCTTCTTCAATTCCGGCCTCTAATAAAATGTCACCTGCGCGACTTTCTGCACTATAGCCATCCATTTCAGCGAATTCTGCTTCAAGCTCACCGGCGCGCATACCGTCTTCTTCACTCATTTCTGGCTTGGAGTAAATCGCATCACGCTCTTGTTTAATTTTCCACAGCGCCACATCGCCCATAATCACGGCATCAACAACAGAGTATTCTTCGAAAGCGAACTGATCCTGACTCAAGGTACCGACTTTTTCACCCGGTGTAATAGAGACGTTTCCAGAAGTGGGTGTCAACGCCCCACTGAGAATTTTCATAAACGTAGACTTACCACAACCGTTGGCGCCAATAAGGCCATAACGATTACCGTTACCGAATTTCGCTGAGATGTTTTCAAACAGTGGCGTTGCGCCAAATTGCATGGTGATATTAGCCGTGGAAATCAAAAGAAAGTCCTGAAAAAAAAGAATAGAAAGCCGTTTACACTTGTTGCCTGATCAGCGTACAAAATATAAACACAAAGGGGGGCGAATATAGTGGCTTACTGCACTAAAGTCGAGGACTAAGCGATGTTTTTTGAATAAACAACTATATTAGAGAAGAACACGCCTTAATAGCGCGGGATAGTTTCCTTCACCGGTTGCTGATCCGTGTCTTCTTCAATAGGCATTGTTGGATCTTGAACAGGCATTGTTGGAGGCCGATCGACAGAGACATTCTCCTCTTTCATCGGCGTTTTTGGAGGCTCTGTAGCCATGTAAGCCATGACTTGACTCGATAAAAAACTCAACACATCTCGGCTGGCACCATTTAATAGGCTCTTCCGAATTTTCTTTGTAATATCCAGTTGCGTGCTCGCGCCTAAAACAAAGCTTGCAATCAACCCTGCTGGACTGGTCGCTTTATTTAGAACGTCATCTATAGCATTTTCACGAGATAGTTTGGCACGGTTTTCCAGTCGCTGTGTGCGTTCGTACAAGTGTTTTCGTTGTCTATGCATACGCTTAAGACCAAACATTACTTATTCCTCTTCCGTTGGAATAATGGCGTCCAACGTGTGGGTGAAATTCATGTTTTTCAATGTAATTCCAACCAAATAGAGCAAGACGGCCGCACTGGCAAAAGTCACCAAAGTGGCACTCAATAAAATACCCATCAGTGAAAAGCCATAGCTCCAAGCAATGGCAGCCGCTGTGGCAATAAGCAACAACCACGTAGTGAGTAACAAGAAAATAACACCGCACATTAAGGCAAGGAGCTGGGCGCTCGAAGTCACCCACATTTTAGCTTCTAGTGCTCCTAACCCTAATACGCTCTTCAACCAACTTTTGTGTGAGAGGATAACCTCATCAAAAGCCGACGTCTCATCGGATGAGTCGGTCTTCGGTTGCGAGTCTGAATGCGGTGGTGTTTCCATGAAGTTTATTTACGCTTGCACAAGAAACTGGCCGCTAATGCACCCGCTAAAAAGGCGATACCGATGGTTTTGACGGGGTGTTCTTTAGCATATTCACCCACAGCAGAAGATACTTTTTCTGATTGGCTTTTCGCTGTTTCCGCGATTTTATGGGCTTGCTCGCTAATTTGATGAGCCACTTCCTCGATACGCTCTTGGCTTTTTTCTTTCATTTCAGCCGCGCTGTCTACCCCTTTATGGGCAACTTCAGCTGCACTATCTACTTTTTCATGAGCTTTTGATTGGGTCGTGTTTTTGATTCCGGTAGCCATTCTTTATTCTCCTTCTAAATAATGAACTGATTTCTCAACACCCCTCGAATTCAAGTCCGAAGTGCGACAAAAAACAACGAATACATGATCTGGATCGAGTAAAAATATAAACCTTCTTACTTCTGTATTTCTCTTAAGGCGATATCTCAAATATCATCGAGAAAAAATAACAAAACAAAAGGTTTAATTTCTACCTTGCTATCTAGCCTACTGGGTTATATTTTGGTCGTCAAATTTGCACAGAGAAACGTGCCCACTTTCCTTTTTATATGGTCGATCTTTAAAAAAGAGAACCTTTTTTGCACAAAAACAGTTAGACAATATGCAAATCGATTCATAAACCTTCTCATGGTTTTCTAACTGCTTTATTCAAAGATAAGCGTCGTCACCACTTTTTAATATCAACCCAAGCGTCCAGCCTTTTCTAAAGAAACACCCTTTCCCCATTATTCGAATAATCGTTGATCTTCTTGACGAGTGGTGCTTAATTGAGACAAAACGTACCTTCTCGTGCAACAAACAACGCAATTTAAGGAATGCATGTGTTTAGTTTAAATAGACCACTGGCGTGACAGCGCAATCACCTCTTCTAACGACGACCAAGAAGCCATGAACAACAACTTTCCCAATAGTAAGACGGACGCTAAGCCTGCTGGAGAATACTTAAACATCTCGGCTTTGTAGCCTTATTTTACTAAAGTAATCGTAATAAGACTTCATTGAGCACCGCCAGTCGACCACAAATAAAAGCATGTAATGTCCAAGTAGATAGCCTCCAGCAACTAACTTAATATTGATGTTCTCCGCCTACTTCTACAGCACCTTGCTGAGCCGATGGTTATTATCTTTATTTCAAACGTGTTACCAATACCTGTTCAACACGAACACCTTCAAGGTCCAACACTTCAAACTTATAATCTGCATAAACAAAAAAATCTGTACGCTTTGGCAATCGCTTCAAACTATAAGTCATAAAACCACCCAGAGTTTCATATTGGCTACGATCTGGAAATTCTTCTATATTAAGACTTCGCATAACATCACTGATCGGTGTCAATCCCTCTATTAACCAAGAATTCGCATCACGCTGTACGATTTGTTCTTCGTCATGAGGCGTTAACAACCCCCCCATGAAGCCGCCAAGTAAGTCTTTCACCGTTACAATACCAACAATTGTCGCGTATTCATTGACGATAACAGCAAACGCTTGTGGCGCCATTCTGAACGCATTTAACGCTTCCGAAAGCGTTAGTGTTTCTGGTAAATAAAAGACATCTTTATCCACTTGCTCTGGTTTGATTTGTGCTGGCTCCCCTTTAAGCACTAATCGCAATATTTCTTTTGACTCAATAATGCCCTCAATTTTATCTAAACTGCCATTGCAAACTAAGAAATCATTATGTGGATGATCAATGATTTTTTGGCTAATGACTTCGCTGCTGTCGTCAATATCGAAGTAGATAATCTGATCACGCGGAGTCATCGCACTGGAAATATTGCGCGTTTCCAGTTCAAACACATTACCAATAAGCTGATATTCCTGACTCTGCAAACTGCCATCTTCCGCACCGGCTTCCATCATGGCAACAATATCTTCTGTAGTAACAATTTCTTCACGCTCAATTGGCACATTAAACAAGCGCAGAATCGTATTGGTTATACCATTAAACAAAAAAACCACGGGCGTTAACATAAAGGTTACCCAAAGCATTGGCGTAACCATACGAATAGCCACCGCTTCCGGCATAATGATCGCCAAACGCTTTGGCAGCAAATCTGCAAATAAAATAAACAGCGACGTCAACGTCAGAAAGGAAAGAACAAAGCTCACTTGATCCAATAACGGCCCTGAATACATTAAGGCCACAACCTGCGTAATGTAAGGGGTTAGTGCTTGCTCTCCGATAATACCGCCCAAAATAGCAATCGCATTCAGAGCGATTTGAATCATGGCAAAAAAAGCACCGGGTTTTTGCTGTAACTTAATCACGGCGAGCGCTTTTACGTTCCCCTCATCGGCGAGCACTCGTAGCTTTATTTTTCTCGCGGCGGCCATACCCATTTCAGACATAGCAAACAATGCACCGGCAATAATCAGTAAGCCAATACTCAACACATCACTCATTTTTTTCTCACTCATCACGGAAGGGATAGAACTAAAACGCAGGTTAAATAGATTGAAATAATATTGTCTCAGCCATTTCAATACATAAATGTAGCCGCATTATAGAAGGAAGTTGGGACGATACAATGCTTATTTTCTATACTTTTGGAAGGGAGTTATTGGATATAAGATATTCTAGCAAAGACGTAAAAAAATGACCGACCAGCTCTACAACACAGCATCAAAGAACACGACACAATGTCTCACTTTACCAACAAGGTCCACTATGATTATTACACTAACCACACCCGCCATGTTGTTTCCTGCGGTTTCGTTATTGCTACTGGCTTACACCAACCGCTTTGTAACGCTCGCTTCTATTATTCGTACTTTTGACCCAAAGCTTGAAGACGAGAATATTACTGAGCAAATTACTAACTTACGTAAACGTATATACTTAATACGACGCATGCAGGAAGCAGGCGTCGTTAGCTTTTTTCTGTGCGTTTTATCAATGATGGCCATTTATTTAGAATACCAACAAATCGGCAGTTATATCTTCGGTGCTAGCCTTGTTTGCTTAATGTACTCTTTGTATCTGTCAGTTCGTGAAATCACCATTTCATGTGATGCACTTGAGTTACATCTGCAGTATTTCAGTACCAACTTTAAACAGCGACACAATAAAAAGTAGATAAAACGAAATATAGCGTGTTAATGAGTCAAGCTTTGAACGTTAAACCCTTTCAAAGTCGAGGACGCTGAATAACCAGAAAAGTAATCGACAAAGTTTTCATCTAAGACTTTTTTGTGTACAACACTAGCATGTCGAAGAAATAACGTGCCATTTTTTCGGATGGCGATACCTTGATGTGACACGTTCATATTAGTTCCAATCCATTGTTTAATTGGCCAGTCTGGGCGAACCATATTAATCACACTGCCAGAAGGAATTCTATCTAATAAGGCTTGATTAGTGCGCTTAGCCTCACCAAGGAACAACTCGGTCAAAGGAATATAAGATAGAAACGCAGGCTCAGGATCAAACGCATCACCCTCACCCTGTAATCGAGTCAACAACGTTAGACAATCGCTCGACGATGCCACATCGCAATGAATAACATCGTCCCCAATATGCTGATACCACGCCGTTTTATCTATTATTGTCTTTGCCATTGAAACGGCGCCGCCTGCAACGGTTGATGTGATATCAACTAACTTATCTTGATTATTAGGTAGCCAGTCTAGACTAGGAAAATGATTGCGCGACACGAAGGATACATTTCCCTCTTTATAGCGCAATCGCATTAGATTCTGTTCAAATTCATCAGAAGAAGCCGACATAGCACCCGCCAATATTGTTTCAACATACGTTGTGCAATCAAATACATCAAAACGCACTAAAGGGTCTTTATCATAAATCCCTTCTTCACCTTCGCCCACACTGCCACCAACATACACAGAGCCTAACAAAACCTGACTCAATGCCTCTAGTTTTTGAGTATGGCCAGCAGAACGAGTACCCGCTTGACTCTCGTCTATCACTTTATACAAAAGCGCCTTATTAGCAGAATCAATAGCATTAATGGCCATCGCAGGTGATAAGAAAAAACTAAGCACGCAGATAGGCAAGATCTTCCTCAAACCACCCGTCATTCTCTCCTTCCGGTGACTAACAACATCGTCAATGAATGGCATTTTCAATACTCAACATAAAAAAACATTCCTTGTTCAAAAAACAGACAATTAAATGATACTATTACTAAATACTTAAAAAAAGAAGGCCAGCCAATGCAAATCAACAATTCTTCATTTCCATTTGGTCAGCAAGGTCTACAGCGCAGCCAAGATAAACTAGACCAAGCCAGCCAAAAAGTAGCGGAGGCATCAACCCAAACGCTAAGCCAAAATGCACCTAAAAATTCGGGCATTTACGGTTCTCCTATTCAAGATGGCTTAATCGAAGCCAAAAGCAGTGAATTAGAAGCTCAAGCCAATGCCAAGGTGATCGACTCATCAGATAAAACCATTGGCAGACTGATTGACATAACAGCCTAAAAGAACACCGTCCTAACAAAGGCGGCTTCTATTATCTATTAGTAACCAACACTGAAATATTAGTCAGTACTCAAACACTTAGACTCATCAATTTTCGTACTTCATTGGCGGTTGTAAAACGAATAACTCGCCCAACTTCTTTCCCGTCGTGCAGCAAAATTAAGGTTGGCCAAAGCGTCACACTAAACTGC
The DNA here is from genome assembly GCF_024435075.2 of Marinomonas maritima. Taxonomy (NCBI): domain Bacteria; kingdom Pseudomonadati; phylum Pseudomonadota; class Gammaproteobacteria; order Oceanospirillales; family Oceanospirillaceae; genus Marinomonas; species Marinomonas maritima. The sequence goes on from NZ_JAMZEG020000003.1 coordinate 49,158, forward strand.
CTACCAAGCCGTTTTCCTTTGCCATCGAATACCTTGATATGCGCTAAATCTGGGAGTTCCAGCATGACCTCTTCGATCGCTGAACGCGATGCCTGACAATGTCCGCACCAAGGCGTACCAAATTCAAGTAACGCGTTGCCAACTAAGCCACTCAGCTCATCGAGGCTCGGGGCATCTTCAGAATATTCTGGATTAAACCCTATTTGAGTCGCTTGCATCGAAACACCTCTTTTAAAGTCTACAGGCGCCAGTTTTCCACGATATGACACATGGTCAAACAACAACCAAATGATTAATAGAAAACCAACAATTTAGGATAATGGCAATAGGTCTTGCTTTAAAACATGATGAAATACGCGACGCGCTATTATTGCTACCTAATGATGTTAAATTCTTCTCGACACTCATCCGATCCCATTTCAAACTCTCGGCAAATCCAAGGCCGATTTTCGTAAATCGTACAAAGGTAGGTATCTCTGTCCACTGCTGAGCACCAACCATCGTCAAGTCTCAACATCGTTTCTCCGCCCCATTCATCCACCGAAATATGCTTATCGGGCACACCAGTATCGCTGATGATCATGACTTCCATACGACAACAACAAGCTTGGCAGTTAGAGCAAGTCACATCAGTTTCGGCTATATTTTCCAGTACGATATTCATAAAACAATGTTTTACCTAGCGAAGAAAAGAATCTATACATTAGAGACGGCGTTTAAACGTCACAGATTTCAGGTCAAAAATGCCAATATACACGCGATTAAATTTGGAAGATATTAATCTGAAAAATCCACAAAAAGAATCCGTTTGCTCAATCAAGCTGTCATCTATCATGTCAAAACATCAAAAAACTAACGCTAGTCTTTTGGTTAAGCGCCGTAATAGAAAATCGAAAAATAGTGACTCACTGTCCCGCCCACAACAAATAAATGCCAAATAAAATGCCCATAGCGCAGGCGTGAATCAATCACAAAAAAGACCACGCCAAGTGTATAAAGTACGCCACCAAGCACCAGTAAGAGCAAACCATTGGGCTCCATAAGTGCAACAAGCGGCTTAATCGCAATCAGTATAAGCCAGCCTAAAATGACATAGAGCGTAGTGGATACAGCAGGATGAGAGGCCTTTCCAAATGCTTTAAGACCCACTCCAACCAGTGCTAATGTCCAAACAGCAGCAAGCAAAGACCAACCCCAAACACCTTCCAACACCCCCAACATAAAGGGGGTATAGGTTCCTGCGATCAATAAATATACAGCAGAGTGATCAATCACCTGGAAGACATATTTCGCCTTGCCTCGTGGCATCGCATGATAAACCGTCGACGCCAAATACAGCACAATCATGGTGGCTGAAAAAACACTTACTCCGACAATAAAACTTATATCGGCGTAATCAATGGCACTCAATATAAGAAACGGAGTACCAATAATCGCAGCAACCAACCCCAAACCATGACTGATACTGTTCGCCACCTCTTCCCCTAAAGATTGACCACGGTTAGAAGCGGCTGAAAAATACTTACCCATACACAGTTTCCTCCGAGCTTGAATACTAGAAGCATGAAACACGCCCTGCTATTTAACAACGCAAGACAACGAATAAACTAAGAAAATTGAAAGCATGTTTTAAATAAAACACTACTTCTGACACACCTCTGGTGCCTGATAATCAAGGTTCAATAATGTAAAGTAATTTTGCCCCAAAGCAATATTACGAAAGGCGTTATCATCAAGGTATTTGTGTATACGGCCAGTAACCTCTAACTCTTGTTGGTACGTCTTAAACGTATTGTTTCGGAACGCAACAAAGTCAGAGCCGGGCAAAATACGGTCAGAATAGAGATTCATAAAAGCAACATATTGAGCTTGATTTTCCGATTTACTAAAATAGTAATCATCTAAAATACGCCATGAAATATCCAGCATCAAGTTTGGATGTTGGTCCAATAAACGTGACAAAACTGCAATGTGCTCTGATGCCTTCATTGTCGTCAATTCATAGGACAATCCCATGTGCGCCCAAACAATTTTATTATCAGGATACAACGCCAACGCTTGCTCCATGAGAGGCAGGTATAAGGTAGGTGACGCATCATTACCCAAGTCTGAATGTATTGTAATGGGATAATTTCTTGTTCGTAATTCTGTCATGAACCCCGCCCACTGAGTAATATTTTCAGGGCTTGCCGCTACATGATGATTATTAAACTGAGCTTGTTTGACCAAATTCACTTCCCCCATCCAATGAAACAAACCTGGGTATTCTTTTTCATAGAGCTTCATCAACTCAATCGTTGGTTCAGGATTGGATAAATCAGTAAACGTCATTGAAAGAGTCAGATGGAGGTTGTCAGGTCTATGCTCTATCATATTGGCGGCATTAACAAAATCACTCCTTGTGGTCGGCAGCACTGGCGTACCAGGGCATTTCAGATAATTAGAACAGGTGGAGTAGGAAGGAAGCATTTGCCCAATACCATACACATTAGCAAAGCGAACACTGGTCTGAGATAAATAGGAATTCATCTCCTCAAAAGGAATCGCCCTGCCATCAAAAGGCCGATAATGTATATGCGTATCCACAACCGCAGTATAAGGCTCGACCTCTCTGTCATAACAAGCAGACTCACCATTAAAGGAATCTAAGGAACGATTCGTTGGCGAGTCATTTGAGGACACACAGCCAGCCAATGAAGTGACCAACATAGCAAAAGAAAAACAACGATGCATAACAAACATTCCCACTAAGTATCATCATAAAAAGGCAAACAGGAAGGGGCATTACAAAATATCCCTTCCTATGTATAAACGACTATTTGACGCGATATCATACTGTGATGGACGTGGGCACCATGACATAAACGTAAATGCAATTGAGGCTAAGCAAGGAACAACAAGAGCGCACCAAACACAATGCGGTACCAGCCAAAAGCCACAAACGTAAATTTGTCCAAAAATGCCATAAACAGTTTCATCGCAATAAAAGCACTCGCGAACGCGACAACAAATCCGACCACGAGAGGCAACAACTGCTCCCCAGAAAATACCTTATAATTTGATAGTAAATCATAGCCAGATGCGGCTATCATGACAGGCAACGCCAACAAAAAAGAAAACTCTGCACTGGTTTTGCGGCTTAAGCCAACGAACAAAGCACCGACAATCGTTGAACCCGCTCGACTGGTACCGGGAATGAGTGCAAATATCTGAGCGAACCCTATCCATAACGCTTGTTTAAAACTCAGATTTTCTAACTGCTCGACACTGGCTTTTTTATCCTTAATCACTTTTTCAGTAATCAAAAATATTACCCCACCCACAATAAACATGGTTGCCACTACAGACACAGAAAACAATTCTTTAATTTGATGTCGCAGTAAAAAGCCCACAACAGCAACAGGTAAAAAAGCAACAAACACCTGACACCAAAGGCGAGTATGCTTGAAGGTAAAACGCTCTTTATAATTCGCGACAACCGCCAAGATAGCAGCCAATTGAATAATCACCTCAAACGCTTTGTTGCCTTCTGTTTGCTCCATTCCCAACCATTGACTGACCACAATCATATGACCTGTTGAAGAAATAGGTAAAAATTCTGTTGCTCCCTCAACCAACCCCAAAATGACACTATGTAGTATATCCACCTTAACCTACCTTCTACTCATGGCGCAAAGCGCTAGAACATACCAGAAAAACATACACCCGTAATGTAAAAGATCGCAGATAAAAGAAAAGTAAAAGACCAATAAGATCATTGACCTGTGACTTATCTATAAGGTTTATAATAGGGCAATCATAAAAGGAGTAAAAACATGTATCGAATTGGGGAACTGGCAAAAATATGCGATATAAATAATGACACATTACGTTTTTATGAAAAAAATGCACTACTCATACCATCCAGCCGCTCAGAATCTGGCTATCGCCTTTACACAGAAAAAGACAAAGACACCCTACAATTTATCCTTCGAGCCAAAGGAGTTGGATTTACACTCGCCGACATTCGTGAACTCCTCTCCATAGAAATAAACAAAGCGGATAACGCCTGCGCCGATGTAAAAGTCTTAGTAGATACTAAACGTCATGACGTCGAGAAAAAAATTGCCGAACTCATTCGTTTTCAAACATCGCTAAAGCGCCTATCAGATTCCTGTTGCGGTGGGGCTGAAAGCGCCGAGCATTGCACCATTCTCGAAGCACTGGAATCTAATACAGACGATGTTCGCCATGAACACCATCATAATGAGTTCGGAGAGTGATCGCCCTTTTTTCACATAGATTACTATTCTGATACAATCTAGCGACTAAATAGACAGCATTTTTATAACAAAGACATTCCTACCGTTTAAAATAGAACACTTCAACGAACATACAGCGACCTTTCAATGTCGCTTATATAAGAGTAGCAATTTGATGTTAAAACGTATCATTCGCCAACCCGCCGTTGTATTACTTGGCTTTTTGTTACTAACATTAGGTGGCTGCCAATCAGGCGCATCATTTAAATCACTGACGTCCGTTGAGACCTTGTCAGAACAGATAAAAAATGCTGATGGTGTTGACGATATAAAAGCCATCGCGAAACAAGCTAAAACCAGCCGAGACTTAATTAGAGCAGACATTAAAGCGATAAAAGCTTTGTACGCAGAGCTTGACCAGAAAGTGAATAAGAAATGGGGCAAAGACAATAGCGAACTGCCCGATAAGAAAAAATACGTAAAATACACCAACGACTACCAAGCCAGGACCATCGTTGATTTTGATAAAGGCACAGTACGAGTCGAAACACTCACCACAAACTCACCGCTTGATACCTTAAAACAAGCCGTCGCAACCACACTACTAACAACAGCCGATCCAACCAAAACCGATATTTTTTCTAGCGACGCACCGAATACCGAAGGCGTGCCGTTTTTGTATCCTCAAGTCATGGACCACGATGGCAAGCTTGTGCAATATCGCTGGCGAGCTGAGCGTTACTCAAATTACCTTGTGACTAACAAACTAAAAAAATCCAAATCAAACGGCAAAACCGTGTACGCCGTTGAATTCAATCTTGTTGCACAGCACGAACACCTTCGCCAAGAGAAATACAGCGATTACGTCATCGCCGCCGCTAAACGCTACAACCTAGAACCCGCGCTTATTTATGGCATCATCGAAACCGAAAGTTCGTTTAACCCTTACGCCGTCAGCCCAGCAAACGCCTATGGTTTGATGCAAGTAGTGCCTTCCACTGCCGGCAAAGACGTGTACAACCTAGTGAAGAAAAAATCCGGCCAACCAACCAAAGAAGTGCTTTTCTCCCCTGCTAGCAACATCGATATCGGCAGCGCTTATCTCTATATTTTGCAAACGCGCTATCTCGTCAAAGTCACCAATAAAACCAGCCAAGAATATTCTATGATCTCCGCCTACAATGGCGGCACAGGAAACGTACTGAAAACATTCGACAGCAACAGAACAAGAGCGATGGACAGGCTAAACCAAACATCCGTAAGCAATGTTTATAAAAAACTCAGATACGACCATCCTCGATCTGAATCTCGGATGTACTTAGAAAAAGTCACAAAGGCGAAGAAGAACTATGAGTAGGAGTGGTTTTTTAATCTTCTAGATTAGGTTCTCAGTAAGTAATCGAAGAAAATGACATTCCTCCTCGAAACTACCGCCTACCTCGTTGGAATGTCATTTTTTCTAGGGTTGCTAGCAGCAAAATTTCCATGCATAAGAGCCAACCATTGAATTAAAATTGATTCTCGAGCTAAATTTCTTCTGGGAATACTATTTTTAAATCACTCATTTTTTGTGATTTTTCCCGCTGAGATATTATGTTCAATGATTCTCGGAAATCTCTAGCTTCTGCAGTTTCAATAAACTCTGCTTCTGGTGAAATTTTCTTAACTTCACTTTCTATATCTATCAGACTTACATTGAAAAACTCCTTTCTTGAGTTCACTAAATTAAGTCTTTGTTGATCAAACTTCTTGTGTAAGGAGTTTTCCAAGGCAGGAGCATCCTCAGAGTGAATCATAGCATGAACATCAAATACAAAAGGTACACTAGCATCCCCAAGCTCTTTAACTCTATCTAAAGGCTCTAAGCGTCGAGTCATACCTATTTTATAAACATTTCCCCCAAATGAACCAATATTAGAAATAATATAAACATGGCCTCGTTTAGTTTGTTCCGCCATAGACTTTGCTCGTTCAGACTTCTCATGAGCATCGCTTAACTCTTGATGTAACTTGGATATTTTTTCTTGAAGAGACTCAAGTTTAGTTCCAGTGGCCTTTTCGGCCTCTTCCTTAGCCTTCATTAAAAGTTTGTTATATTTTTCTTCCTCTTTAAAAGCTTTGTCTGCTTCTTGTTCAAACTTAGCCTCTTCTCGCATTTGGTGCTTAATTTCTTGTTGCTCTTCTTTTTCATGCTGTTTCTTTTCAGCATACTCGTAAGCTAAACGAAGCTCTTTTAGTTTTAGTAGAAAGTATTCATTCGAGATAATTATTGCACTTGATTGATTCAACTTGTTAATAGCGTCATAAGCTTTCTCGATTCGTTGTTCCATTCGATCAACGTTATTCCATCTTGTATTAGAAATAGCAGCATCACATTCATTATTAAATGCTCTTGCGGTCAATCTAATCCCACGATTCGTCATTATTTTGCCTTTTGCTTTACTTCCTTCAACAGTCCACTCAGTAGTGCAAAAAATAGCTTTATCAGATGAAACTAATTCCTTTTGTTTTTTATTAACTGCTGAAATTGCATCTTTGTACTTCTCAGAAGTGCCAAAATCAAAGTGAGGTTTATAAAAACCTAATTCGGCAAGCTGTATCTCTTCATCATAGATTGCAGCTTCTTTAACTATTCTTTCAAATAAAATTCGTTTTTCTTTATAATTTTCTCGAAGCGACAATATATCTTGATCTATAGCGTCTTTTTCTTCTCTAGATTTTTCAACTTCTAGATCTACATCCAGAATTTTTGAATACTTTAGTTCTATTGCCCTAAGCCGGACTCTCAACTTAAAAGCAAAGTAAATTGTCGTAGCTAAAGCTAAAAATAGAATAAATATAACGACTAAAACTTGATCTTCCATAAACAAGTATCCTTCAAAAAATTAATTGATTATTCATACTAAAGTACTTTATCTATTAAAACTACGACTCAAAGCCTCTTGCTACAGCTACTGTCGCTTTAGAATTTTTAATCTTTTCTAAAACCAATTCGGGTTCTGAATCAACCGCCAACTTTGCGGCCAAAAGCGCGGCGGATTCGGCGACGCCGTAGACGCCGACGGTGTTGAATATGTAATCAGATTTAGTGCTAAGAAGTGGTTCCATTGGGGCGAGTTGTTGGGCGCTGTAGGTGTTGAAGTCCCAATCATATTTTGCAGCGAGGGCAATGAGGTTGGTTTCATCGGCTTTGATGTCGATGCTGTTTAAGGAGTGAATATCGTTTGGCGTTAAGCCTTTTTGCGCAAGGGCATCAAGCATGAGGCTTTCTAGGAATTCCAGTGGGCAGTTGCGTTCGCAGCCCATTCCCAAGGTATAAATAGGGTTCAGGTAAGGTTTCGCTGTGGTCATAACAAGTTGTGCGCCAAGGGATTTTGCCACTTGCGCGCCCCACTCGTTGGCGCCACCTTCATGACCTGATAACAGCGGGATGACAAATTTACCTTCTTCGTCCAAAACCAAGACTGGCGGGTCTTGATATTTGTCTTGAATCACCGGTGCGAGGGTTCGCATGACGATGCCTGTCGCACAAATAAACACCAACCAGTCGCCATTATTAAACGCCGTCTGTACGAACTGTGCAAAAGGTTTGGGTTTGTATTCAACTCTCACCTCAAGGTTATTCGCCTTAGGCCATTCAGCTTGTAAGCGTTCAGCAAGTTGTTTGCCTGCGGGGGTTAACGCGACAATGCGTATCACCGTGTGCCTCGCTCGCTTTTTGTCACCACAAACAAGGAAAAGTACGGGCCAGCTTTGTCTTCTAGGGTCGACACATCGCGTACGATGCGTTCGTTTTCACGACCAATGTATTCTAGGTATTTGGCGTCTTGCATGCGGTTGGTTTTGCGCAGCGCCATGAGAATGCGAGGGCGAGCGCGCCCTGCTTTCATGATGACTACGCTGTCGTGCTGTTCCAAGGCGGTATCAATCTGCAAAGCAGAATGACGACCGCTGACCACGGCGAAAGATTCTTTTAGCACTGTGAGCGGATGATTTAACGCCGAAGACGCGGCATTAATAGACGATACGCCCGGCACCACTTGGCATTGAAAATCGCCTTCTAAGCGTTCTAATAAATACGCGAATGAACCAAAAAATAACGGATCACCTTCGCACAAAAACACTACGTCTTTGCCTTGTGCCAATTCGGCGGCGATGGCGTTTGCGCCATTGTCGTAGGCTTCATTTGCCAAAGAGCGATCCGTCGACATCGGCATCACAATGGCGATTTCATTTTGTACGTGCGTCACGCCAGCAAAGGCTTCACTGGCGATGGCTTTCGCTTGGGAGCCGCCTTCGTCGTTGGCAAGGTAACTCACCACGCTCGCGCGCTGGATCAAACGCAATGCTTTGAGTGTAATCAGTTCTGGATCACCAGGGCCTACGCCCACTCCAATGAATCGGCCTTTTTTTTGTAATGCTACAGAGGCATTCATTGTGCGCTTTCCTTATCGTTTGTCTTAATCATATGTTCTGCAAAATGCTTTTTAAAATGGTGAAGCGTTACCGGTAAATTGGGTCGGAATAACCGCTGCCCCGCTAGGCGTTCGCCTTTGGCAATGGACACTTGTAGGCTTTGCTCTGTTGTGTCTTGTGCGCTTTCTCGCGCTTGAGCAAATTGCATTACCTGAAATTTAGTGTCTTCCGTCACCGCACTGACCATCAAACTGCCACCAACAGGTAACAAAGTCCAAATCTGCGCCATCAAGGCACTTAACTCTCCATCGCTGCCGCCAATGAATACTTTGTTTGCCACTCTATTCAGCCCATTATGCTGAGAAAGCAAATCCACCAGCACGTCGGGCGCTCGACCCGCGACGATAGATAGGTTTTGGATTACGCCAAAACGGTCTTGATTGGCCGCTAAGCAAGCCAGTCTTTCTGGATGATGTTCAATGGCGATAATGTCGCTATGCGGATGCCAATACGCCATTTCGACGCTTACACCACCGCAACCCGCGCCAATGTCCCACACGATATCACCCTGTTCAATATTCATATAAGACAAGATCGCCAAGCGCACTTCTCGCTTCGTAATCATGCCCTTCCCGTCACCTTTGTCGGTGACAAAAGACGCATCGGGAATGCCCACAGCACTTGGATAACATGATGTTTGCTGGCTGGTTTTCACCACAATGACATTAAGCGGATCACACTCTAATTCGGTTTTAACCAAGGTCTGGGCAACAAAGGAGCGAACTTTTTCCTGTTCGTAACCCAAGGTTTCACAAACGATGATCTCGCTTTGATCCAAACCCGCTTGCACGCACTCTTGAGCAATGTGTTTCGGTTGGCTGTATTGATCGGTCAATAACACTAAAGTTTTATTCGATTGTAAATGACGACGCAAATTCGACAAGGGACGACCATGAAGGCTGACCACATTCACGTCTTGTAAGGACAACCCCAAACGATGACACGCCACTTGAATGCTGGAGACATTCGGATAAAACATCAGGTTTTCGGGTGAAAAAGTACGCATTAACCAAGCGCCAATCCCGTAATACAAAGGATCGCCCGACGCCAACACCACCACCTGTGTTACGCCTTCGGTTTGCCACGTCGCAAAATCACTTTCTAGCTGCTTGAACTTGGGCAAATCACAACGCTGAGCCTTGTGGGAATACGCCGCAATGGTGTCATGTTGACGAGGCGAACCCAGCACGATGTCTTGCTCAGATAAGCTCGCCAATGCCGCTTGCGCAGATGCATCGAGGTTCGCGAGCTCGTTCACACCAAGGCCGATCACATGAATTCTAGTCATTAATAATACTCGCCCAAATTGCAGCGTAACAAAGCATTACAGCTGGCCGAGGTGACCGCGCTGCCGCCCATGCGACCCAGCAAGGTAATGCATTCAATGCCCAGCTTTTCGTGCGCTTGCCAAAGAGCGTCTTTCGATTCTGCCGCGCCGACAAACCCGACTGGCATACCGATAATCAACGCGGGCTTAGGCGCGCCGTTTGCGATCATTTCCAATAAGCGAAACAAGGCCGTTGGTGCATTACCGATTAACACCACGCTGCCAGCAAGGTCGTCTTGCCACAAACTCAGCGCGGCCATAGAACGTGTGTCGCCTTTGCTTTTAGCTAACTCAGCGGTGCGTGGATCGTTTAAAAAACACAAAGGTTCACGCGTAATCATACGCTTGGTCACGCCTTGTTTGACCATTTCCACATCACACAAAATCGCACAGCGGTTCGCTAATGCGTCACGTCCGGCTTGGGTGGCATTGGCGCTAAATCGCACTTGCTCGGCCACATCAGGCAAGCCAAGGCTGTGCACCACGCGCATTACCACTTGTTGCTGGTCTTGGCTCAAGCCCGACAAGTCAGTGAGTTCGCGGATTTGTCTAAAACTGTCGTGCTCAATGGCTTGTGGATTGTTTTCGTATTTATAGTCGTCTGAAGGAGTCACTGTTGGCTGTCTTTTTGTTGATTCTTAGAATGAGTATTGCCCCACGCAGCTAAACAGGCTTGTAGGCAATCTTGTATGTCGCTGAATTCTCGATCGGCGGCTGGCAATGTTGGTCGGCTGTGCAGTAAAACGGGAATCGATAATTCTCGTGCCGCTTCCAGTTTTGAGTAGGTTGCACTACCGCCGCTGTTTTTACTGACGATGACATCAATGCCTTGCTCACTTAATAAGTGCCGTTCGTCTGCTAGCGTAAAAGGTCCAATGGCTTTTATCCAATCAATGTTATCTGGCAATGCAAATTTGGGCTCGACGGCCGTTCGCCAAACCATTCGTTCCACACTCGGCCGCTGTAAAATTCGTGTTAGTAAGACTTCACTCATCTGGCCTGCGCTTAATAGTGGCACATGAAAACCATCCAATTGCGCCAATAAGTCATCGTCTGTCTGATAGTTTCTCCACACATCACCGTCTTTTTGCTGCCAAGCAGGCCGATGAAAACGCCAGCAAGGAATACCGACAACACGTGCCGTATCCACCGCTTTACTGCTCATGGTTTGCGCGTAAGGGTGAGTGACATCCAGAATCGCACCAATCTGGTTATCCCGTAAGTAATTTGCCAAACCACCAAATTGCGTAAAGCCACCGACAACAAGCTGACAATCGACTTTTGGTACGCGAACCAAACCCGCTAGGCTATAGGTGACGCTTAGCCCATTTTTATGAAGTGCGTCAGCTAAGCGACGGCCATCCGCAGTGCCGCCAAGCAATAGAATTTTCATGGTGTTTCACCCTTGCTGGCTATATTACTGTCTACCGCTTTACCGACAAATTGACCTTTGCGATCAATCGCCCAGACTTCCAATGCCATGTGTTCAGGAATGTATTTTCGAGCAAAGATTAATGCTTGCTGGCAAATGGCATCGGCGAGCGCTAAGCCTGCCGAAGAGGCAAAAGACAAGGCTTCCACGCTGGTGTTGGCGTTTATCATACGCTCTTGCAACTCTTGATCTGCGCCTAAGGTCGCGGCAAGCTCTACCAAGGCACCAAGATCGATGCTCGACACTCGGCTATTCAAGTCCATATTGCCTTGTGCCAATTTACTGATTTTACCGAAACCACCGCAAATACTGAGTTTGGTTAATTGAGTCGCGTTCCTTAACTGAACTGAACCATCTTGTTCAACTTTTTTAATGTGCTTTAACACGGCGCCGACAAAGTCACCCATTTCAATGAGTGCCATGTCATCCAGCTGATAATAATCTTTTATCGCGTCTTCACTGGCGTTGCCTGTGGTCGCAGCAATGTGCGAAATGCCATTAGCTCGCGCGACATCAATGCCTTGATGAATCGATGCGATATACGCCGCGCAGGAAAATGGCCGCACAATGCCCGTGGTACCTAAAATCGATAAACCACCCAAAATACCCAATCGAGGGTTCATGGTTTTTTGCGCGATCTGCTCACCATTGATCACGCCAACCGAAACGTTAAATCCACCTTGGTACTGATAAGTTTGCGCGAAACCTTCTAAATGCTCCGTCATCATTTTACGCGGAACAGGATTGATCGCTGGTTCGCCCACATCAAGCAATAAGCCAGTGCGAGTCACCGTGCCAACCCCTTGCGCCGCATGAAAACGCACACCTTTTTCTGGTGCGAGGCGAAGCTCGACAAATAAGGTCGCACCATGAGTCGCGTCAGGGTCGTCTCCTGCGTCTTTGATGGTGGTCGTTTTAAAACCACTCTCAATCGCTTGATATTCAATAATGGGCAAATCGACTTGTTTGCCTTTGGGTAAGGTGACACTGACCGTGGCGTCTTGTTTCTGGGCAAAAAGTGCTTGCGCCGCGGCCACGCAACAGGCTGTCGCGCAGGTTCCAGTGGTTAAACCGGTTCTAAGAGCCGCGGGAGCTTCAGCACTTTCAGGCCACATAATGCGCTAGCCCTGCTGATCCGCTAAAAAAAGCTTAGCGGTCGCATTAAGATTAGAAGGAAAAAACAAATGCAAGTAACTGGCGGTTAAGCCTTTTTGCTGATAAATCGCTTCACCCGGCGCGGGATGTCGTTGACGTCGACCATAACCGACAGGTTCTGGTGTGTTGGCGCTACGAGACCGATGATGTGCGTGCCCACGGATGTCGCCTTGAGGAATCACCGCCGTTTGCATGCCTTGGCAACCACGTTTGCCGCGCATCGCACCTTGTCCTTCTAGGATGCCGAGCATCGGGTAACAGTCGTCGTTCAAATCGGTTAACTCGTTCAAGCTGTACAGCATACCGCCGCATTCGGCCAAAATGCCTTTGCCTGTTTGATAAAACGCATGAATGGCTTGGCGCATGGCGGTGTTGTCCGACAAGGCTTTGGCGTGCAATTCTGGGTAACCACCCGGCAGCCAAAGCGCATCGGCTTCGGGTAATACTTGATCTTTTAAGGGCGAGAAAAACACGACTTTTGCGCCCATGCTTTGCAACGAAATAAGGTTCGCATCGTAAATAAAACTGAACGCTGCGTCTTTAGCAACGGCGATGACTTTGCCCGCTAAGCGTTGCTCGATGGTTTGTTCTGCATCGGTTTGATTGTTCACAGAGACTTTTTTATTAATAGAATAAAACGCAACGGCTTTTGGTAGTTCTAATAAGCCCGTGTCTTGGGTTTCTTTTAACCATTCGACCGCCGCTTCAAAACGAACTTCTAACTCGTCTTTCACTTCGTCCGCTTGCACTAACCCTAAATGCCGTTCAGGCAAGGTAATCGTTTCGTCGCGCTTTAAGGTTGCCAATAACGGTAGATTTTCTGGCAACGCATCGCGGATCAATTCTGCGTGACGCTCGCTTCCGCAACGGTTAGCAATAAGCCCCGCGACGTGCACATCGTCACGAAAATTCGCCAAACCTGTCGCTAACGCGGCGGCGGTTTGCGCCATGCCTTTTACGTCCATGACAATCGCCATAGGAATACCAAAACGAGCAGCAAGGTCGGCGCTGGAAGGATCGCCATCAAACATGCCCATTGCGCCTTCGATTAGAATCAAATCCGCTACTTGTGCCGCTTGGAATAATTTGTCTTGGCAATAATCTTCACCTGCCATCCAGATATCGAGTTGCTCCACTGGCTGCTTAGACGCTTGCGCGAGAATTTGCGGGTCTAGGTAATCAGGGCCGGTTTTAAACACTCGAACCACTTTCCCTTGGTTAGTAAAATAACGCGCCAACGCAGCCGTAATAGTGGTTTTACCCTGATTTGACGCGGGCGCCGTCAAAAACAACGCAGGACAATGAACAACAGAAGCAGTCATAAAGCAGTCTCTAAAAAGTATCTAAAAGCTCTCTAAAAGAGAGTTCAATAAAATGTATTGTGCCCCCAAATGCTGGGCAATGTCTTGGCCTCGGCCACGCTTGATCGGTGCATTTTCGGTGTCAATCAATACGGTGTTACCTTGTAACTCAAGACCTGATACATCGGCTTGCGTTCGGCCATCGGTCAAAATGTAGGTTTGGCTATGCAAACCGAGGTGTTGTTTATGCTGCTGCGACAAATATTGACCCGCGTTTTTTATCGCGATGCGAAACGGTGTACCGCCGCCGGCTTCTAAGTTGTCCAGCAATTCAGATATTTCTTTTGGCGCACGTACTTTGGGTAAAATGGACGACACGCTGTCTTGGCCAAAGCCCAAAATCGCGATCTGTTCGCGGGCTAAATACGCACGATTGGCAATGTCTAAAATTACCCCTTTGGCCTTTGCAAACACACCTTGGCTTAACGTTGACGCCGAGGTATCCAGCAGCACCAAATGCAACACCGCTTGTCCGGTTTTCTCTGCTTTGTGCGTTAAGCTTTTCGGCGGCCATTCTTGCGGTTGGCTAACAATGCTACGAAACCAATCAATGCCATTGGCTGTTTGCGTGGCATCAGGACGATAACCGGCCTGCTGCTTACCTTTATGCTTTCCCGGCGTCACCTCACTCAATCGATTCATGGTCGAATTGGCTTGCGTCTCTTCGCTAAGCGTTACTTTAATTGGCGTGCTGGTCGCTTGTTTTTGCGGCGTCATGCTCCCCCAATCGCCTTGTCCCGTTTCCTCTGGCGGCGTATTTTGCGCATCGCTCGAACCTGAACGAGGCTGTTCCGGCAATGACGGCGATTGAGCCTGCGAGGATTCTGGTCGGCGAGAAGGAGAGCTAGCAGGTTGAGGCGATGCTTTCGCTTGTCGACGATGCGCTAACACTAAGTCTTCAACCGTTTGAATGTCTTCTTTTTCGACGGTTTTAGCACCGCGCCAAGCCGCATGCGCCATGGCGGCACGAACCCAAACAATGTCTGCACGAACGCCATCAACCATGGCGTCTTGGCAACGTGTTGCAACGTCCATGCGCAATGCATCAGAACATCGAATTTTGCTCAAAGTTTCTCTAGCTAATCGAATGCTGTTTTTTAAATTACGTTGCTTGTATTTAAATGCATCACAGAAGGAGGTTGGATCTTGGTCGAATTCATCACGCAATCGTACAATTTGCACTCGCTCTTCAAGACTGTATTGATTGCCAAGTTCGACCATTAAACCAAAACGATCTTGCAACTGTGGGCGCAATTCCCCTTCGTCTGGGTTCATGGTGCCAACAAGTAGGAAGCGAGATTCATGTTCGTGACTGATGCCATCACGTTCTATTCGGTTGACGCCGCTGGCGGCCACATCAAGAAGTTGGTCTACAAGGTGATCGGCAAGCAAGTTCACTTCGTCTACATAAAGCACACCGCCATGCGCTCGACTGAGTAACCCCGGTTTGAAGGCAACGTTTTTGTCTTGTAACACTTGTTCTAGATCCAGTGCGCCAAGCAAGCGGTCTTCACTCGTACCAAGCGGTAAGGTAGCAAACGGAACCAGCTCTGCATCATCTAATGCCGGCATGACGCCAGATAAACCACGAGCCAAAGTAGATTTTGCTGAGCCACGAGGACCACTAATTAACACACCGCCGATTTGTGGGTTAATCGCACAAAGAATTAAAGCCAGTTTCAGAAGCTCTTGCCCAGCCACCGCGGTAAAGGGAAAATCATTGGGAGCTAGACTGGTCATGGGGGCTACCTGTGGCGGTTGATTAATATCTAAAAGGCGTTGACTAAAAGCACTGTCTAAAAAGAAACGGCACAAGCCCTCTATTGTAGGGGCTTTTACTGTGTTTTGTCTTGTGTGACCTTATCTTTGCCTCATATTCATGTCAAACGCAAAGCCTTCAGGTGATATTGAATATAGGACATGCTGGATAACCATTACTCAAGCTTTTGGTATTGCACCACAAGCTCCTCAACCAAACCTAAATCAAATTGCGTAATAGCACCTTGAATCGCTTTTTTATGAGTCAATGGCAATATTGGCTTTAATGTTTCAAACTCGTATTCGGTTTGTTGCATGTCGCCGTTTTTTGCAGCCGACAATAGAGGCAGCCAACAGGCAAAAGTAAGCAGGGTTAGTGATTCGTCATCATTTACTTCTTCTATCACTCTGCCCTCCTCTTGATTAGAAGAACATGAGGACTCAAGCAAAGGAACAAATTGCACATCAAGATGAGTTACCAATGATTTATAAATTTCTTCTGCTCGATAAGGCTTGGCAATAACCTGCCAAAAGCCGTCATCGAGTAACGCCTGCTGTTCATGAACCAAAGTAGAAGCCGTAACCGCGACCACTGGAACCTTATGATGAATACCTTCTTCCTGAATAGCTTTCAGTAAATCGATACCGCTTTTATTAGGCATTCTAATGTCTGTCATCACTAGATCAGGGGGATTTGCCTTAAAAGCTTGTATGGCTTGCTCTCCATCCTCTGCTTCAGTCACCTGACATCCGGCCCTCTCCAATAAAGACACAAGAATGTCTCGTGACCATTCATCGTCTTCTGCCACCAAAACCGTGATGGGGTCGTTTAGTCGCATATTAAGAACAGCGCTTTGCTCGTCAAAATTATCCATGTCATCGTCAGCTACCTTTAACAACGGCAAATCAATAATAATTTTCGTACCTGCACCTTCGCTACTTTTGACAGACAACGAACCTTGCATCAATTTAACCAAGGTCATCGACAACGCCAACCCTAAACCGGTACCGCCAGATACTTCACCTGCTTTCCCCTGTACAAAAGGAGTAAAAAGGTCCTCTATCAACTCAGCTTCTATTCCAGGTCCTGTATCTTCTATACTGATATGAATACGATCACCTATGATCAGAACGGCCGCTTTCACATACCCTTTCATGGTAAACTTAACGGCATTACCGAGTAAGTTTGTGATGATTTGCTGAAGCTTAACCGGGTCAATCCACACAAGTTGCTGATCGCCTATATCACATTCAACAACTAGACTTAGCCCTTTATCCTGAGCCTGACCTTGGAGTAATTTACCAATTTGACTAACTTCGTTACAGAGATTGATTTTTTGCTCATGCAATACAAGTCGCCCAGACTCAATTCGGGCAATGTCTAAAATATCGTTAATCAGCCCTAACAACCGATCGCCAGCACTCGCTATGGATAAAAAACGTGTTCGTGAAACGCCTGTGAGTTGATTGTCTTCTCCAATGAGCTGGGCATAACCAATAATGGCATTTAAAGGGGTGCGAATTTCATGACTCATATTGGCCAGAAATTGGCTTTTGGCCTGATTGGCTTGCTCTGCGGCCTCTTTTGCCCGCTCCAGCTGCATCGAAACATTTTTTTGTTCGGTAATATCACTCATGATGTCACCAAATGATGTCGCTTTACCATTTTCATCGCGCAATACAAAATACATTTCATAAGTAGAAAAAACGCGCCCATCTCGGCTTCTTGCCTGCAACTCCCCTTCCCATATGTCATTCTCTTTAAGGTAAGGAATGACAGTTTCTTGCAGGAATTTTTGACTGGTTTCTGGGTAGAATTCAAGATAATTCAATGTCCCCGACGACGGATCACCTATTTCCTCTTTCACACCAAGCAATGTGCGTATTTTTTCATTAAAATAGGTGATATTTCCATCTAAGGTGGTCATCGCAAAGCCCTGAGCAGAGTTATCTGCAAAACTTTTAAATTGTTTGAGTTGATTAATAAGACGATGGTGCTCAGTGATATCTCGGGCGATACCTAAGGTACCTCGAAAATTAATCGTAGACTCTATAACAGGCACACGATACACCTCAAATAAACGCGGAGCTCTCCCATCTTTAGGGTGTCCCCAACTTTGTTCATGCAAGGTTATCCCCGTTTGTAACGCTTCGTTATCTCTACCTTGATAATACTCACCTTTGCCATCTAGGTTTAAATCTCGGTCACTCTTACCCTTAATGCCTTCTTCTGAAATTGAGTTAAAGTCTAAAAAAGCCTGATTACAATCTAGATAATTTCCTTGCTCATCTTTCGACCACACAATATCGGGAATATTATTAAGCAAAGAGGACAAGGTTAATTCTCGACGTCGAGATTCCTCACGAGCGGCGATGAGCTCGTTCTCTGTTGCGACTAAATGACCTATATCTTCGAAAATACCGGCAGCACTTCGAACTCGATTTCGCCCATCTATACGAGTGACACCCCCGCGCATCTCTATCCAAAAACGCCCCTTGTTAGGGCTTTGGATGTTTAATCTGATTGAACTGTGCGTAGCACCCATTTTTTGTTCTAGTAATGCCGCCTTCCAGTGCTCAAACGTGACTTGGTCATCAGAAGATAAAAAAGCCAGCAATTCGCTTAAATGCTTGGGTGCTTTTCTTTCATCGAATCCGAGTTGGGTGAAAAATTCAGAAGACGTGTACAGGATATTGCTCTCAGGAAACCATTCCCAGACACCAGCATTCGTCGCCAGGATAGCTCTTGAATAGCGGCGTTGTAAGAGTTTAAAGCGAACTAAAAAAACCAACTGTAAAACAATTAAGAACAGCACTGTGACACAGAATAGTATCACCAGCAGTTTTAAAATGGTGGGTAACTCAACGTCCATATTTCGAGCCTCCTAAAACGAACCAGTTATAGTTTTTCAGGTTTATGAAAGTGATAACCTTGGCCCCACTCCACACCAAGCAGCTGAAGTTTTTGCACAATCTCTTGGTTCTCTACAAATTCGGCTACAACGGGTTTTTCAAGCATTTTGGCCAGTTTTACAATGGAATCAACCATGCCGTAATGGATGTCATTCACGTGCATATCCTTGATAAAAATACCGTCGATTTTGATTAGGTCAAATGGCAAATCCATTAAATAGGCAAACGATGAAAATCCAGTACCAAAATCATCCAACGCAATACTGCAACCACTTTCATGCAGCACCCCCATAAACTTACGGGCATCAGAGAAGTTATTGAGTGCTTCTGTTTCAGTAATTTCAAAACAAAACTTACCACCATCAAGCTGATAATGCGCCAAACGATCCACAATAAATTCAGCAAAACCCGCTTGTCGAACCGATAACGCAGACACATTAATCGCCACTTGGTCGACGCGTTCCCATAAGCCTTCACGTTCCGCTAGTTGCTTCATGGTATGATTAATAACCCAACGGTCAACCTTAGAAATAATGCCAAATCGTTCTGCAGCTCGAATAAAGTCGTTGGGGTAAATCAGCCCTCCTGACTCTTCATCTTTTAGTCTGACTAAAATTTCTATCTTTTTTCTCGGCTCATCACTGTTCAATGAACAAACTTGCTGAAAATGCACTTCAAACAAATCCTTTTCAAGACCATCAATAATACGTAGCCCCCAATTTAGGTTGCCACGATGCTCATCATAGGAAAGGTCTTTTGCATTCTTTATAATTCGAGAATGTATTCCTGATTTTTTACTTGCGTAACACACTTCATCGGCCAACATCACAACTTGCTCAAACGACACCATATCAAGTGTTATTGGTATTGCTACTTGCGTCACACTCATTCGAAATTGACGTTCATCCCAAACGAAAGAAAAATTCTTAATCCCTTTTTGAAGTAAACGAAATAAAGACTCAACAGACTCGTCTCCCCCCTTACTCACCACTATGGCAAATTTGTCGCCACTTAACCGCGCGCAAAAATCACGTTGAGGGTCAATAAACTCACTTATTAAGGCCGCCAGCTGATGCAACAACTCATCGCCTGCAATGCAGCCGCATGAATCATTTATCAAGCGAAATTCATTCACATCAATCAAAACAAAAAAAGGAGTGTGTTTAGATGTTTCTGATTGAACATCTGAAATAATATGAGAAATGTGTTCGTCGAGTGCATCTCGGTTGTAAAGCTGCGTAACGAAATCATGTTGGGCAAGATATTTCAGCCTATCTTGCATATAGCGCCTTTCGCTTACCTCTTTACGAAGATTTCGATTCACTAGATTTAGGTCAGAAGTACGTTCTCTTACTTTTTCTTCCAATGAAACCGTAAGCTCTCTTAACTCATTAACTAATTGAAATTTTTCTAATTGATGCTGAACTCTAGAGCGCACCTCTTCAATACGAATAGGCTTACTGATGTAATCGTTCCCACCGACGTCAAAGCCACGACTAATATCGTCCGCTAATGCCGTCACAAAAATGACTGGAACATCTTTGTATCTCGGATGAGAGCGAATACGGCGACAGGTTTCAAAACCGTCTATCCCGCCCATCATGACATCCAATAAAATCAAACATGGCTGCGTTCTTTCTAATAACTCTAGGGCGCGTTCACCTGAGTTAGCAACAGCAATCTGACAATCTAATGCAGCAATTACATCCTGTAAAACCCGTAAATTTTCTGGTACATCGTCGACAATTAACACTGTTGGAGATTGCTTCATACCTAGCCATGCCTTCCATATGGGTTCAAAACTACCCGAATAGAGTAATGAAAACACTGTAATCGAACAATTAATATGCAATATAGACAAATATAACTCTGTTTCTTATAGAATATCTATACTAGTTATGTATCTAAAAAGTAACCCAACAACGAACACTTGGCACCAAATTCAGGCCAAGTTTAAAATTCAATACGCTAACAGCGATCACTTTTTTGTTAAAACTGATCGCAGCGGCCAAACCTAGTGCTGAGTTCATCGATAAAACTGGAGTTAGTTTCATTCCAAAAAAACAGAATCAATGATCTGTTGCCTTTTTTATTAATACCCTCACGCATTTATGATATCAAAAGACATTAGCGCTACTCATCAAAACGAAAACGAGGCTACAATAGCCAAATGAGAATCACACTTAGACAATTACAAATATTTGAAGCCGTTGTTCATACTGGATCCGTTACAGCCGCGGCTGAAATGGTATCCATAAGCCAACCAGCAGCAAGCCAAGCATTAAGAGAACTAGAGGCCTTACTAGGTCGCCCTCTTTTTCGCAGACATGGCAAACGCTTACAAATAACCCCACAAGCCAGACATCTTCTCCCGCAAGCTCGCGCGGTTCTTAGTCAAATAGAACAAATAGAAAGCATGGGCAATGAAGATGAACTCAGTGGCTCTTTGCATTTGGCAGCAAGTGTGAGTGTTGGAAACTATTTACTCCCTAAGCAAATGTCTTTATTTAAGCGTGAACATCCCAATATTCGCTTTAATTTAGAAATTGGGAATACGCAAAGTGTCATTCAACAATTACTGACTGGGAAAGCCGAGGTTGGTTTTATTGAAGGCTACTGCCAGCACGCAGAATTAATGACGCAGGTATGGTTAAAAGACGAGCTTGTGGTATTTGGCTCTGCCGAAGAGGCGCGTTCTGAAGATTTATCTTGGGAGGATTTAAAACAAGCCAACTGGGTTATGCGTGAATCAGGCTCTGGCACTCGTAATATTCTAGAACAAGCCACAGCAGCTCAAATACCTCAACTCAATGTGGTGCTTTCTCTTGCCCATATGGAGGCAGTAAAACAGGCCGTCATTCATCAAATGGGGCTCGGGTGTTTATCTCGTATGGCCATTTCCCAAGAGTTAAACTCGGGGCTAATTCGCCTTTATCATACGCCATTGGAACTTAACCGAAATCTACTGATTGTTACACCCAAAAATACAGCGTTAACACAAAACGCCCAACGCTTTATCGACCTATGTCGCGCCGTTCCAATCTTAGCGAATAGTTAAATCATGAGCTTCGCGGTTGTAGTTTGCACCAAGGAAAATACAATCAATTCATATAATAGACCAATCATGTGAATCACATAAAAAAGTATGAATATTAATAAAATAGATCTTAATCTTCTTATTTACCTTGATGTGTTATTAAGAGAATGCAATGTCACTCGTTCTGCGAGTAAACTCAACATCACTCAGCCAGCCATGAGCAATGGCTTAAAAAGATTGCGCGATTTACTCAGCGATCCTCTACTTGTTCGAACCAGCGAAGGCATGAAACCGACTGAAAAAGCTCTTCGCCTTCAGCCAATTGTTCGTAAAGTTTTACTTGAGTTAGAAGAAGCGCTGCAACCAGAGGCAGACTTCAACGAAGGTACCAGTACACGTGTGTTTAGAATCATGGCCAGTGATTACGCAACCTCAACCGTTATTCCTCGATTACTGAATCGTCTGCGTGAACACGCCCCTGGCATTACGCTGGATATCATGACTCCAAGCGATGTGACTTTTCACGATGTTGAAGCTGGCAGGATCGATATGGCCATCAACCGCTTTGAAGAGTTGCCACAATCGTTTCATCAGAAAAGTGTGTGGTTCGATACCTTTGTCTGCATGATGAGTTCAAAAAATCCGATAAAAGACCATTTCGATATTGATGCGTACCTACAGGCCCAGCACATTTGGGTCAGTAAAACAGGTTTCGGTGTCGGTGTCGGCATGGACCCTACCGATGTACAAAAACTCGGTTGGGTGGATGAAGCACTGCAAGCGCTTGACCGCAAACGCAGCATCCGAGTGTTCACGAGAAGTTATCACACCGCAATGCATCTGGCGCTGGAGCAGGACCTTATCGCCACCTTGCCTAAAAAGGTCGCAATGATCAATAAGAAGAATCCAGATTTGGTTATTCTCGATCCTCCGTTCACTATACCAAAAATAGAATTGAAAATGATTTGGAGTCCTTTACTGCATCACGACGCAAGTCACATTTGGTTTAGACGGCAAGTCATTGATGTAGCCAATGAGCTAAAAGCACAAACTAAACAATAAAAAGTAGGATTATGTTTACCGTCTCTCATGTCCATCATATTGCCATTATTTGCTCTGATTATAACGTCTCAAAACGCTTCTACAATGAAATTCTTGGGTTCAAGATCCTTAAAGAGACCTATCGAGAAGCACGCCAGTCTTATAAATTAGATCTTGCTATCAACGAGCACCAACAGATAGAACTGTTCTCTTTTCCATCACCACCAGCAAGGCCTTCCCACCCAGAAGCACAAGGACTAAGACACTTGGCGTTTGCGATACAGGACCTAGAATCATGCATCCAACACTTAAATAAGCATGGCATTGTCACAGAGTGCATTAGGCTGGATGATTTAACGGGGAAACGCTTTACCTTTTTTGCAGACCCAGATGGCTTACCTCTTGAGCTTTACGAAGGGTAAAAGAAAAAGTACGAAACACTATAATGAAGACAATAAAAAAGCGTCCATTACTTTTCATAATGAACGCTTTTATCAACTATTTATGGCAACGTTTACTTACCGTAAAAGTGAGCCTTATAGAGATTTAGAATTTTCAGCAAGATAAGATGCAACACCTTCAGGTGAAGTATTCATACCTTTGTCACCTTTATTCCAACCTGCTGGGCAAACTTGGCCATTTTCTTCGAAGAACTGAAGCGCGTCTACAACACGAACCAACTCATCCATGTTACGGCCAATAGGCTCGTCGTTTACGACTTGTGAACGAACGATACCTTTTTGATCGATAACGAAAGAAGCACGCATCGCAACACCCGCTGGGTAGTAAGAATCGCCACCCTCAGATTCGATGCCATACGCTTTAGCAATAGCATGATCCATGTCGGCCGCTAGCGTGTATTCAACCGCGCCGATACCACCTTGCTCTACTGGGGTGTTACGCCAAGCGTTGTGAGTAAAATGAGAATCAATAGAAACACCAATAACTTCTACGCCCATTTCACGGAATTTATCCATGCGATGGGACATAGCAATAATTTCAGACGGGCATACAAAAGTGAAATCCAATGGATAGAAAAACACGATAGCGTATTTGCCTTTGATCGTTTCAGACAAGCTGAAAGAATCTACAATTTGGCCATCAGCCAATACCGCTGGAACTGTAAAATCAGGTGCTTTTTTACCAACTAAAATAGACATCTTTAAAATCTCCTTTATTGCTTAATAATTTAACAGACTAATGTTTCATCGAATAATGTCGCCCTTAAACAGACAACGTATTAGCTTACTCTTCAGTTGTACCAACAGCAGCGTTAATCAAGGTTTGCAATTCACCGTTACCTGCCATTTCAACAATAATGTCACAGCCACCAACTAACTCACCTTTGATCCAAAGCTGTGGAAACGTTGGCCAGTTAGCGAATTTTGGAAGCTCTGCGCGAATATCTGGATTGTCTAAAATATTCACAAAAGCAAAACGCTCACCACAAGCCATAAGCGCTTGAACCGCCTGAGAGGAAAAACCACACTGAGGTGCACGAGGGTTACCTTTCATATATAGCAGGATATCATTGCTATTAATTTGCTCTTTAATTGTTTCGATTGTATTACTCATATTAAAAACCTCGTTCTTGGACTGCGTCTAACATGACGACAAACACATTGTTAATGCCACCACAAAATGAACAACCACTAAATTCATTTAAAGTTGCATCAGTTTATTGGGTCTGGTGGTGCATTTACAACCCCAAGAAGACGCTTTCCTTTGCTCTTTCTATCGTTAATTGCCCTTTACTCACTTACCTGAGTGTATTAAATTGGTCGATTCCCTTTTCAAAAGACAATTAAGGAGCTCTAGCGTGTCGCCAAGACATTTTCTTACTCTGAAAGATCTAACTTCTGATGAGTTAAAACAGTTACTACTACGAGCTTCTGAGCTTAAGAAAATTCATCATGAAGGCACTTTGTTCCAACCGCTAAAAAATCGTGTACTGGCGATGATTTTTGAAAAATCGTCCACTCGTACCCGCGTTTCTTTCGAAGCGGGTATGGCGCAATTGGGTGGTCACGCACTTTTCCTTTCGTCCCGAGACACCCAGCTTGGACGCGGTGAACCGGTAGAAGACAGTGCTCGGGTCATCTCCAGCATGGTGGATGCCGTGATGATCAGAACCTTTGATCATGAAACCATTGAAACCTTTGCTAAATACTCATCGGTTCCAGTTATCAATGCCCTTACGGACGACTACCATCCGTGCCAATTACTTGCAGATATGCAAACTTATCAAGAACACCGTGGTTCTATCGAAGGAAAAAAGGTTGTTTGGGTTGGTGATGGCAATAACATGTGCAACTCTTACATTAACGCCGCCGCACTCCTAGATTTTCAACTTGTCGTGGCCTGCCCTGTGGGATACGAACCAAATGCAGAGCTAGTTGAAGAGCATAAAGATCGCGTCACCGTCGTTCATAGCACTCATGAAGCAGCAAAAGGCGCCGACCTTATTGTTACTGACGTGTTTGCTTCCATGGGTCAAGAAGACGAGCAAGAACAACGTCTAAAAGATTTTGATGGCTTCCAAGTAAATTCAGCGCTCATGGCAAAAGCCAACTCTGACGCTTTATTCATGCATTGCCTACCTGCTCATCGCGGCGAAGAAGTGTCTGCAGACGTCATCGATCGCCCTGATTCAGTCGTATGGGATGAAGCTGAAAATCGCCTGCACGCACAAAAAGCATTACTTGAGTTTTTATTGTGTCGCTAACACAATAAAAAAGCTCGCTTGGGCGCAATCATCCAGCGAGCTTTTTTATATCCAACACATTGAAAAAAAACGCATCAACTGTGAATCACTATGAGCATTATTGAAGTTAGGCACTTAAAAACACTGACCGCGTTAAGAGAAACAGGCAGCTTAGTCGAAGCCGCTGAACGAGTACACTTAACGCAGTCTGCTTTATCTCACCAGCTCAAAGATCTAGAAGAGAAGCTAGGCTGTCCATTATTCATTCGAAAAACCAAACCTGTCCGCTTTACCAGTGCTGGACTGCGTTTATTACAACTTGCCGATGATGTTCTGCTCTCATTTCGATCTGCCCAACGAGATATTCAGCGCTTTGCAGAAGGAGAAAGCGGTCGTTTACACATCGCCATCGAGTGCCATAGTTGTTATGAATGGCTCATGCCAACGATTGATCACTTTCGTGAACACTGGCCTGATGTCGAATTAGACCTTTCTACGGCGTTTGGTTTTATGCCTCTGCCTGCACTCGCTCGTGGCGATTTAGATTTAGTGGTAACATCCGATCCTCAAGATATTCCCAATATTGAATACATTCCTTTATTCCAATATGAATCGCAAGTCGCTCTGTCTCGACATCATCCACTGGCAAAAAAAGAGTTTCTAAGTCCGGAGGATTTCCAGAAAGAAACACTCATCACTTATCCTGTTGAAACAGAGCGACTGGATATTTTTAAACATTTTCTAAACCCTGCTGGTATTTCACCTGCCAAAATTCGTCACAGCGAACTAACGCTCATGATGATGCAATTGGTTGCCAGCGGCCGAGGCCTATGCTGTCTGCCTAATTGGGCATTAACAGAATACACAAATCGGCAATATGTGATGACAAAATCACTTGGTGAAGAAGGTGTTTGGTGTAAGCTGTATTTGGCAATAAGAAAAGACCAGCGTGAAAACGCCTACATGGAAGACCTTATATCTACGGCATCTAAAACGTGCTTTAAAAACCTAAAAGGTATTCTAGCTCCAGAACTTTAGGGGCTTATATCAGCATTAGGACAAGGTGTTCTGATGCTGATTACGCGACCAAATCAAACTGAATTTAGCGCCACCAGACTCACTCGCATCGATCAATACCGCACCGCCATGCCAAAAAGCAATACGCTGAACAATTGCGAGCCCTAACCCATACCCTCCTGAAGCGCGCGTCCGGCTGTTATCCAATCGCTGGAAAGGTATAAAAACTTTATCCCTGTCTTCAAAAGCAATACCAGGACCATCATCTTCAATATCTAATTGCCAACGCTCTGAATCATGAGAGAAAGTAATAGTTATCTTGCTAGCAGCGTATTTGGCTGCATTCAAAATAAGATTCTGTAATGCTCTGCTCAAATGATGTTCATCAGCCAAAACTATGTCTGCCTCATTAATATCCACGTCGACACTAAGATGCTGAAGTAACAGATGATTATGTCTCAAAATATCATCAACCAACTGAGAAATAGAAAGCTCTTTGAAGTTAAGTTCTAATGAGCCACCCTCTAGCTTCCCGTAAGTAAGCACTTCATCTACTAACGTATTCAGCTCTTCGACATCACCTTCCAACGCTTCGATAGATTTAGCAACATCATCATCCACTTCGTCTTTCATCACCTCCAATCCGAACCGTAAACGGGCAATAGGTGTTCTTAACTCATGGGAAATGGCATTTATCATTTCACGCTGCACTTTCAATAAGCGTTGAATATGTGATGACATAGAATCAAATGAATAAGCCAATTCTTTTAGTGTGCCATTACTATCCGGAATACCTTTTGGCAAACCACTTCTACCGCGAGCAATTTGACGAGTAATACTTTCAAATGTCTTTCGTTTAAAATCCAAAGAGACTAATTCACGCCAGATGAGAATAAGCATGACTAACATTCCTACAAAAACAATAATAACCACAGTAAAGGTTAAGGAAACATTTTCTTCATGAACAATGGACAAGTAAACAGCGCCGTCTGCCTCCTCATCTTCCCATAAAAAACCATACTCCCCATAAGCACCATGAACCAAGGCAACACCCGTTAACACACTGGGAGATTTAGAAGAAATATACTCAACAGAAAGACACGGCATATTTTCAATTAAAGACTTCTTATCCTGATAACTCACCTGATCTGATAAAAGAAAACGCTGCAACAAGGATTCAAATTTAAAAAATTTGTCATGTTGATACGCTCGGCCCATTAATACAGACTGACCAGAATGTTCAAACGTTAATTGATAGCTATTATCGGGGAATTTAAGCCATTTTTTTTGACTTATTAGCGAGGAAATCATTGAAATAGAAAGAGGCTCAGTTAGCTGTAAAGTCCAATTAAACTGAGACTCTGGTAACTGCTGGCTAATACCAGAAAGCAGGAGAACAGAGCTTATTTCTGCGTCTACACAAAGTAATTGCTCTACTCTTGAAGCACTGAAGCGAGCTTGAGTAAATGCCATAATAACGTAACAGAACAAGACAATAACGACACCCCCAAACACCAGGTGCCGATATAAACGCCACATTTCAGCTCGCATTACGTTCCTATACTTCTTTTACAAACAAGTAACCCTTACTACGAATGGTTTTTATACGACGAGGATGAATTGGGTCATCGCCTATTTTTGAGCGAATTCGAGAGATTCTAACATCAACCGAACGATCTTGACCGTCGTACTCAATACCACGTAACTCGCCAAAAATTTCTTCGCGGCTTAGGATACGACCAGCACTACTGGCCAACAACCACAATAAATCAAATTCAGCACTGGTAAGTTCGACTTCTTCTTCGAGCAACCAAGCTTCACGACGAGAGTTATCAATTGTCAGAGGGCCAAAAGTCAAGTTCTGCTCTTCTTTAGAGGATTCAGCAGATAAGTCAACATCTTGCGTACTGCGACGTAACAACGACTGCACTCTTGCTAACAACACTCTTGGTTTTGCAGGCTTAGAAACATAATCATCCGCCCCAATTTCTAAGCCTAAAATTTGGTCGACATCATCACTGCGAGCCGTCAACATTAAAATAGGTCCTTTGTAGTCATGACGGACACTACGACATACTGTAAAGCCGTCCGCGCCAGGCAACATCAAGTCCAAGATAACAAGAGAAGGTTGCTCTTCAATAATACGAGAAATAGCCTTGCGGCCATCCGCTTCAACATCAACGTTGAAACCATTCTTTTGTAAGTATTCTTGAGTCAATAAAGCTAAACGCTCATCATCCTCAACAATTAAAATAGTTTGGTTGTCATCTAAACTCATGGGCAATCCTCGTCCAACTACTATCGTTTTAGAATTAATCTACTAGCAGATCTTGAATTTTTCTAACTCTCTCGCGATTTACGCCAAAATCGGAATGGCCCACACGTGAGCCCGAACGAAAATGCACTACGCTATCCGCTTCGGGAAGATAGAATTCAACATCATCAATATAACCCACCAAGTGACTCGTCACCTCAAAATGGACATAGCCTAAGGTACTACTCACAATCCGAGAATTTCCCTTATTCAACATATAGGATTCGATAGATAACTGCGTGTCTTTACGACCGCCCGTGTAAATAATAGGCTCAGCATAATGAACTGTATCTTCTGGCGCTGCCTGCGTCGACACACAATTAGGAGACGAGGAACAAGGCTTCAACAGACCATCCGTTACACCAAGCCCTTCAGGCAATTTATTACTTACATTGACGTAAATAAAAAAACCTACAACCAAGATCACAATTAATGCAATTATCCAGCGAACCATACTTCTACGACTCCAAACCAATTTATCTTAACGAAACGACCTTTTACCTGGTTTTTTAGGCTTAAATTCTTGTTTATCGCTACTCTGCCAATCAAAGCCCTTATTTGCGCCGCCGCGACGTGCACCACCAGCAGTCGCTTTGTTTTTATGGCGTTTTAACTCAAGTTTCTGCTGCTGTGTCTTAGGTTTCAATTCCGACACTTTAAGATCAACCATGGCACACAATGAATTAACTTCAGCGTCTTCCATTTCGACCCAACGACCTACCTTTGCTTTTGACGGTAAGAAAATAGGACCAAAACGAACACGCTTCAAACGATTAACCTTAACGCCTTGAGACTCCCAAAGACGACGGACTTCGCGGTTACGACCTTCCATTAAGCATACATAAAACCAGCGGTTAATACCTTCACCACCACCATCGACAATATCAGTAAACTTGGCAATGCCATCGTCCATGATCACGCCTTTTTTCAGCGCGGCAATGTTTTCTTCTGTTACTTCACCCATAACACGGACAAGATACTCTCGATCTATCTCCGTCGATGGGTGCATCAATCTATTTGCTAGTTCACCATCCGTCGTAAAGAGCAACAAACCAGAGGTATTAATATCCAAACGACCTACCGCGATCCAACGCTCTCCGCGCAGCTTAGGCAGTTTATCAAAAACAGTCGGTCGACCTTCTGGGTCTTTACGAGTACAAACCTCACCTTCGGGTTTGTTATAAATGATAATACGGCGATTTTCACCTGCTTCTGTCGCTTCAATGACATATCCGTCTATCGAAATTGTATCTGTCAGGCTTACACGGTCGCCTAATGTAGCAACCTCTCCATTCACTAATACACGACCTTCACGGATACGGGTTTCCATTTCACGGCGTGAACCCTGACCTGCTCTTGCTAATACTTTTTGTAACTTTTCGTCCATTACGAACCTCTTAGAGGGAATGCTTCTCAGCAACCCAGTTTTAATAATATTAATTGACTATTTAGCCCATTATAAGCCACACACCATGGGCCTTGACAGCTGAATATTAAACAATTTACTGAAACGGCGCAGGATCCCCTGCACCAATACGAACCACTTCAATGCTGTCAGCATCCATTTTAACGACCGTTGTCGGCTGTAGTCCACAAAAGCCGCCATCTATAACTAAATCTAGCGCATGTTCGAGCGTATCGCGAATGTCGTATGGATCAGTCATCGGGTCGGTTTCTCCAGGTAAAATAAGAGAAACACTCATGATCGGCTCGCCCAACTCTTCTAACAACGCAGAAACGATTTGATTATTAGGGATTCGAATACCAATCGCCTTTCTTTTTGGATGCAATAACCGTCTAGGTACTTCTGATGTGGCACTGAAAATGAAGGTGTAAGGACCTGGAGTATTATTTTTCAGTAAGCGATATAGGCGATTGTCAAATCGCGCATAGGTTGATATTTCAGATAAATCGCGACACACCAACGTAAAGTTATGTTTATCATCTAAGCGACGAATTGCTCGAATTCGATCCTGTGCTGATTTATCACCAAGATGACAACCCAGTGAATACCCACAGTCTGTTGGATAAGCGATAACACCACCATTACGAATGACTTCTGCCGCTTGTTTAATCAAACGTGCCTGCGGGTTTTCTGGGTGTATCTGAAAAAATTGACTCAACCTACTCTCCACTAAAAATGTCAATATATAAACAAAACCTAGCACCTAAGAAGCTAGGCCATAATAGTTTTGCTATGCCCAAGCCTGCCAAACTAAATCCACTTCACTTTCATGTATTTGGGTGAATTTACCCACCTGCATCCAAGGCCCAAACGGCCCATGATAGTCACTTCCAACTGAGGCTTTTAATCCAAACTCTCTCGATAAGCGCTCCAGTAAGCGAACACTATCTGGACGCTCATTACCCGAAACAATTTCGATCCCAGTCCCACCCCATTTTTTAAAATCGCCCAATAAGCGTTTTAATTTGGTCACGGTAAGAGGGTAGCGTTTAGGATGTGCTAAAACCAACTCCATATTTTGACCCGAAAGTGCGGTTAATACCGTTTCAAGATCAGGCCATACATCCCGTAATTGCCCTAACCGTTTATTCCCTAAATAACGATCAAACGCTTTATTTGCGTCTTTCACAAACCCTTTCTCAACCAATAAACTCGCGAAGTGTGGTCGCCCTAGCTGGCTTTCACCAGCCAATGCCGTCGCTTCATCAAACAAATCAGGTAACCCTTGTTTTATCAACAAATCGGCAATCCGTCGCGCTCGATCTAAACGTATTGCCTGATTTTCTTCGACAATCGACAGCAAAGCGGGATTACCCTGAGCAAAGTTCAATGCCACCATATGCAGAGGAACACCATTCCACTGAGTTGATAGCTCAACGCCATTGATGAAACTTAAACCATGTTCGGACGCTCTTTGGCCTGCTTCAGCAATCCCATCCAATGTGTCGTGATCCGTTAGAGCGAATAGGGAAACTTTTTGCTCGACGGCAAGGTCAACTAGTTGAGTCGGCGAAAACTTACCATCCGAACACGTAGAATGGGTGTGTAAATCGACTTTTCGGTAACTCGCAGCTTCAGGCATAGATTGACTGTTCTTTAAAAGGAATGATGGTTATTATAAGACCAGCATACATACATTCTAGTATACATACACTGGGTTTTTTATATGAAAATACTATTCGACTTTCTTCCTATCGTTATCTTTTTTGCTGTTTATAAGATGACAGGAGACATCATTCTCGCAACGGCCGTTTTGATTCCAGCAACACTTATTCAAGTTGGTTTCACTTGGTTTAAAAATAAAACCGTAGAAAAAATGCACATTATTTCGTTGGTGCTAGTAGTGCTATTGGGTGGCGCAACGGTATTAATGGGAAATGGAGATTTCATCAAATGGAAACCGACAATCGTAAACGGCCTTTTTGCTATTGTCTTTTTTGGTAGCCAGTTTATTGGCGATAAAAACATCATCCAACGCATGATGGGCGATAAACTTGAGCTGCCTTTTAAAGTATGGCGTACTCTGAATCTTGCGTGGGTCTGTTTCTTTATTGTGTCTGGCGCGACTAACTTATATGTCGCCTTCTCTTACAGTGAAGATATATGGGTAGATTTTAAATTATTTGGTTTACTGGGTATGACCGTTGTATTTATTTTATTACAAGGCATTTACCTGTCATCACATTTACAAAATAAGGAATGAAGATGCTTTACTCTATTGTTGGAGAAGACGTTGCAAATAGCCTGAGCGCACGCCAAGAAGCGCGCCCTGCTCACCTAACTCGACTAGAAGCATTACAAAACGAAGGTCGTTTGATTCTAGCGGGGCCAAACCCTGCTATTGATTCAGATAGTCCAGGAGATGCAGGCTTCTCTGGCAGTGTTGTGATCGCAAAATTCACCAGCCTCGAAGAAGCAAAAGCGTGGGCTGATGCAGACCCTTATGTGGACGCTGGCGTTTATAAGAACGTAACGGTAAAACCTTTTAAGCAAGTTTTCCCTAACACCTAAAATACAATCCCCCCTGCTAAGCGAAGGGAACAAAGCAGCTCTTAGCCCCTCCCCCTACTAAGGGGAGGTTGGGAGGGGGTTATTTTTTAACATCTGAATGCCCTAAATCTCGATCAGGATCAACCACATCCCTCATTCTTTGTTTTAATACTTTCGCTTCTGGAAAGCCTTCTTCGGCTTTACGGCACCAGATTTCCTGACCATTCACTCGTACTTTAAAAATACCGCCTTGTGTCGGCAACAACGTGACACTTTTAATATCGTCATCAAATGTCGTTAGCAACTCTTGAGCCAACCACGCGGCGCGCAACATCCAACGACATAAAGTACAATACTCAATTTCTACGGCTACAGTTCGCATTCATTTTCTCTCCGGTAAATACACAAAACGTCTTGGCATGTTATGACACACCCAATAGTATTGGGCATACATTAAATAAGGAAGTAGCACTATGCGTAAATCTCTTATCACCAGCCTTGCTTTACTGGCTTTTTGCTCACAACTAGAAGCCACCGAAGTCGATATTTTAACCAGCCAAGGCACCATCCGAGTAGACCTAAAAGACGAAGCGGCTCCAAAAACGGTCGAGAACTTCTTACGTTATGCTGATGAAGGTTTTTACGATGAGACCATCTTTCACCGTGTGATTCGCGGTTTCATGGTGCAAGGAGGTGGTTTTACCAAAGACCTAGAACGCAAGACAACGCATCAAGCGGTTGCCTATGAAGGTAAAAACGGATTAGCCAATAATCGAGGAACACTAGCGATGGCCCGCACACAAGATCCAAACAGCGCCACGTCGCAGTTTTTCATTAACCAAGTCGATAACGCCTTTTTAAATGATGGTTCACGCGGCGCGGCGGGTTATACCGTATTCGGTGAAGTCATTACAGGGTTGGATATTGTCGATGCAATTTCTGCGGTACCAACATCAAACGTTGGACCATATCAAAATGTACCAACGATTCCTGTCATCATCAAGAGCATTGTCCGTGTTAACTAGCTACCAATTAGAAAAACCGTCATTAAGCTGGGGAGATGATGGCGCGCCGCACTCCAACCAGTTTGATGATGTCTATTTTGATAAAGAATCCGGTTTGGAAGAAACTCGCTATGTTTTCCTGCACAACAACCACTTAGCTGAGCGCTGGAAGTCTCTTGAAAAAAACGCATTTGTTATCGCTGAAACAGGTTTTGGCACTGGCTTAAACTTCCTCTGTGCTTGGCAAGATTTTTTAGCGGAAGCGCCTAGTGACAAGCAACTGCATTTTATTTCTGTAGAAAAGTATCCACTGACAAAAAGCATGTTAATAGATGCTTTGAAGATGTGGCCTTCTCTCAGTCATTTTAGTCAGCAACTTATTGAGACTTATCCAGAAATCTGTCATGGCATGCATCGCGTTGAACTTGAACAAGGAAAAATTCAGCTGACACTTTGGTTTGGTGAAGCCGAAGAAGGCTTCGCCGCGTTAAACGCCGACGTAGATGCGTGGTTTTTAGATGGCTTTGCGCCGAGCAAAAACCCAGAGATGTGGACCGATAACCTATTCCAGCACATCTATCGACTTAGTCACCAAGGCACCACTTGCGCGACTTTTACTGCGGCGGGCATTGTTCGCCGAGGCTTACAAAATGTCGGCTTTGATGTTAAGAAAGTAAAAGGCTTCGGTCAAAAAAGAGAAATGGTCGTTGCGAAACTTAAACAACCAACAGCCGCATTATCAGAGCGCATGTCACAAGGCCAATCTTGGTTTAACCTACGCCAAGAAAAACAAACAGAAGTCACTCATGTATTAGTCGTCGGTGCAGGATTAGCTGGGGCAAATACGGCGTATGCACTTGCAAGCCAAGGCATAAACGTCACCGTATGGGAACAAGGTGACCACATTGCTTGCGGTGCATCAGGCAACCCACAAGGCATGCTCTACCCTAAATTAGCGTCACAAGACACGCCTGTTAATCGCTTTTATCTATCCGCTTACTTACACGCTACTCGTCTCTATTCGATATTGGATAAACAGAAAGCATTTTGGGATCAGTGCGGTTTAATACAAATTCCAAAAAATGAGAAAGAGAGCGAACGTTTCGAAAAGCTTATCAATGAAAAACGCTACCCAGAGGCCATTTTGCGCGCCGCTGAGGATAACGACAGAGAAGGAAGTTTGTTATTACCGCTTTCTGGTTGGGTGGTACTGACTCAGCTTTGCGAATCGCTACTCTCTCACAAAAACATTCAGGTTAGCTTAAACACGCGCCTTGAAAGCCTTTCTCAAATTCATTCTGCTTCCCAACCCATTAGTTGGGAAGCAATCTCCAGTAATCAACAAGCATGTTTCTCTCATGTCGTTTTATGCACAGCAAATGATACCAAAGCGCTCGACGTCGCGCCAAATACACCTGCGCACCCTATTCGAGGACAGGTCTCGTTTATTGACATAGAAAAAGCCCAGGCCGCTTGTAAGGCCGTAGGGGAATCTGACTATAAAATAGACATTAACAAAGTCTTATGTGAATTTGGGTATGTTTCACCGTCTATAAATGGCTTGCTGCATTTTGGGTCAACCTATGACTTGAAAGATCATGATGACCAAGTAAGAAATGAAGACCATAAACGAAATCTGGCAATTTTAGAAAGGCTGCTGTTATTGCCGAAAGGGACGTTTGACAGTAAAGAATGCGGTGGGAGAGTATCGTACCGATGTGCGGTTCCTGACTACACCCCCATAGTAGGACCAGTTCAATCAGACAAAGTGTGTCAACAAGCCTATGCAGCTCTCAGTAAAAACGCAAAATGGCGGTCAGACAACGTGATAGAACCAATCAACCAGCTCTACATGAACATTGGCCATGGATCGAGAGGATTGATATCGACACCGTTAAGTGGCAGTTATATTGCCAGCTTAATCCTCGGTACACCTTCGCCTTTAGAGCAAGACATTAGCCATAAGTTGCACCCAAGTCGTTTTATTATCCGAGACTTAAAACGCAGCCAAAATAACTAGCCGCATTAAGCCTACATTGAGTCATTTTGATAGACTCAATGTAAAGCCGTTTTATAAACCAAAACTGTATTACAATTCAAACAATTCACACGCACTTGGAATAAGATTAGCGAAGCGATTCAATGTTTGAGGGCGATACACGTATTGATTAAGCTCTGGCAACATGGCTCGTAGTTTGTCGCTTAACTGCATCAAACTTGGATTCATAGGCTCGTAAGGGTACACGTGATCCTGCAAGCTCAGTTTATGCAGTTCATCAAGCTCGTCTTGTAATATACCTTTCATCGCAAAGAAACGATCTTTCTGATTAATATCATTGGTTTCCCAATAAACATCAGAAAGCAACTCATTTAATTCATAAAAGATATGTAATGCATCAGCAACATTTTTTTCAGACATATTATCTCCATCTTTTTGAGCAATCTTCACATTGCCCCTTGTAATGTTTAACCCTAACCCTATAACCTACATTCTAAACGTGAACGTATATAGGTGAATACCCCTTGAGTAAAACAATGCATCATGCAGTGACTTCTGACAATCTATGGCAATCCTTGCAAGCAGAAGCTGAAAAGCTTGCACAAGACGAACCTATTTTAGCCAGTTACTTTAACACTACTATATTACGCCATGATTCATTGTGTTCTGCGTTAAGCTTTTTGCTTGCCAGCAAACTAGACAGCATATCAATTCCAGCGATGGTATTACGAGAAGTATTCGAAGAAGCCATGGCCGATACACACTCTGGCATTGTCAGATGCATCGAGCAAGATATTTTAGCCATAAAAGAAAGGGATGCTGCCTGCGACACCCTAACAACGCCTCTTTTGTTTTTTAAAGGCTTTCACGCATTACAAACCTATCGTGTAGCTAACTGGCTTTGGAAAAACAATCGAAAAAGTCTAGCGCTTTACCTGCAAGGACAAATGTCTATGGTGTTCAGTGTGGATATTCATCCAGCGGCAACGATTGGTTGTGGTGTCATGCTCGATCATGCGACAGGGCTTGTCGTGGGTGAAACCTGCGTCATAGAAGACAATGTCTCAATTTTGCAGTCAGTCACTCTTGGCGGCACAGGTAAAGAACACGGTGATCGCCATCCTAAGATTCGTTCTGGGGTATTAATTGGCGCTGGAGCCAAAATCTTAGGCAATATTGAAGTCGGCGAAGGGGCAAAAATCGGCGCGGGAAGTGTGGTACTAGAAGCGGTTGAGCATCACACGACTGTCGCTGGGGTTCCTGCAAAAGTCGTAGGACGTAACACAGAAGAAGAGCCCGCACGTATCATGGATCACAACATAAACCATTGCCTTCGTGATTGCTCCGAATAAACAGAGCTCCGAGCTCTCTATTCACAACAAGATACCCATTCACAAAAAGATCTCCATTAAGAAAGTAACCACGGCCTCACATGAGGTCGTAGTTGCTTAATGCATCTTTCGGAATCATTTTAATAGTTTCACTCTCCGTATCAAATAACAATACGGCCTCCCCTTTCTTTAACACCTGCAATGCCTGATCGCGTTTTTGCGCTGCGGATAAATCGTAATCACCGTAATCTGTACCATCGCGCGACACAATATCACCCAAAATGGTATCTAGCGCCTCTGGAGACAGTGAATCGTAAGGAATTAATGTATCCAATTAAATTGCTCCGTGTTGACTAAGTAAGGCAATAACACCTGCTTCATCAATAACTGGCACATCCAAAGATTGCGCCCTAGTGAGTTTAGAGCCGGCTTTTTCACCCGCCACTAAACAGTCTGTTTTTGCCGATACAGAACTGCTCACCTTGGCACCCAGTGACTGTAATTTGTCTTTTACTTGATCACGGCTAAACTGACTTAAAGATCCGGTTACCACATACGTTTTACCTGATAGCGGCAGTTCATCAGACGAGGCTTGTGATTTCTTTTCCCAAACAACGCCAGCGCCGAGCAAACCGTGGATTGTTTTCCGATTCATTTCTTGATCGAAAAACAACTTAACGTGTTGAGCCACAATCGGCCCAACGTCTTCGACCTCTACTAAAGTCTCTTGATCCGCTACCATCAGATCATCAAGTTCAGTAAAATAGTTCGTTAGCGCTCGAGCCGTTGCCTCACCAACTTCTCGAATACCTAGGGCATAAATGAAGCGATTAAATTGAGTGATTTTTGCATTTTCAATTGAGGCAAGCAGCTTCTCTACCGACTTTTGCCCCATGCGCTCCATCGCTAAAAGCGACTCTTTCTTTTCATATAGAGTAAAAATATCGACTGGGGTTTTGACAAACTCTTGATCCACCAGCTGCTCGATCAACTTATCGCCAAGGCCATCGATGTCCATCGCTTTACGAGAGACAAAATGCTTTAACGATTCCTTTAGCTGGGCGCCACAAACCAAACCGCCAGTACAACGAATGATCGCTTCACCTTCAACTTGTTCTAAATCTGAACCACAAACAGGACAAGCATCTGGAAACACTACCTCAGTAGTGTTGTCAGGGCGTTTATCGACAAGCACTTGCACGACTTTAGGAATCACATCACCTGCACGATGAATCACCACATAATCGTTCACTCGAACGCCTAAACGAGCAATCTCATCTTTGTTGTGCAAGGTAGCATTAGACACAGTCACGCCGCCCACAAAAACAGGCTCTAGTCGCGCTACCGGCGTAATCGCTCCGGTACGACCCACTTGGAAATCAATCCCTACCACTCGAGTCATTTCTTCTTGAGCAGGAAATTTTCTGGCTATCGCCCAACGCGGCGCTCGAGCAATAAAGCCTAATTGATTCTGCAACGAAATTTGATCAACTTTGTATACGATGCCATCAATGTCATAAGATAAATCGGTACGTTTTTCATTGAGCATTTCATAATACTCAATACAGCCCGTTGCCCCTTCCACTCTTTTCATTAAATCATTAGTACGAAAACCCCATTCACTCAGTTGCATCAAGCCGTCGTAATGACTTTCTGGTTGATTCCAATCTTCCACATAGCCTATCGAGTAGGCACACATCACCAAGGGGCGAGTCGCTGTAATTTTTGGATCGAGCTGACGTAAGCTGCCTGCCGCCGCATTACGAGGGTTGACGAACGCTTTATCGCCTTGCTTTATTGCTAACGCATTAAGCTTTTCAAACCCTTCTTTCGGCATATAAATTTCACCACGAACTTCTAACACCGCAGGCGGTGTACCTGTACGAAGTTTTAATGGCACCGAATAAAGAGTTTTAATATTTGAAGTAATGTCTTCACCCGACAATCCATCGCCACGAGTAACGCCTCGCACTAAACGCCCCTCTTCATAGCGCAGACTAATCGCCAAGCCATCCAGCTTAGGCTCGCAACAATAAACAAGGTTATCTGCATTAAGTAATTTACGAACTCGCTGGTCAAAATCTGCTAACGAATTATTATCAAAGGCATTGTCCAAAGACAGCATCGGAACCGTATGGGCCACATTAAGAAAACCACTGTCTGGCTTTTCACCTACGCGCTGTGTCGGAGAATCATGTTGAATCCACTCAGGATGCTCAGTTTCTATTTCTTGAAGCTGACGGTAGTCACGGTCATACACGGCATCAGGAACAATTGGCGTGTCTTTTACATGATAGGCATAACTGTACTCATTAAGTTGCTGAATCAGGTCCAGCATTTGCTGATGCGTCATGTTTGTCTCTTGGTTCATAGTTTAACTCGACGTATTTTTTTCAACGTGTGTCTAAAACAATCAAGGCCCCTTAGGGCCCTGATTCATCTTACTGTTTATTACGCATCAGCCGACGGCGCTCAAAATCACGTATTCGCTGACGACAATGGGCGATGGTTTGATCACTCATCGGCGTTCGACGCTCATCACGTAGCTCTCCACCTAGATTACGAACTAAGGTCTGGGCTGTCTCAAGCATAAAATCAAATGCTTTCATGCTATTTTTAGGCCCTGGCAACCCCATGAAAAAACTCACACCAGGACAATCACTTTCCCCCATGGAGTCTAAATCAAACGTACCCGGTTCAATCGCATTTGCCATGCTAAATTGCACTCTTCCACGGTCAAATCCGTCTTCATGACGATGAAAAATGTCCATTTCGCCATAACGCATCCCGCAATTCAGAATGAGTTGTAACAGTTCCATGCCAGAGAAGTTCTGTCCTTCTGGGGCAAAAATATTAATGACAATCACTTCTTCAATTTCAGCAACGCTGTCGTCTTCTTGAATGCCATCATCCATATCTTCGACAATACCATGTGGCGTTATTTGATCAATGTCGACTTCCGAATAACTGCGTTCGTAATCTTCATCGCCATGAACATCTATATTGTTTTCAGTATCGATGTCGAAGTCTAGATCCAGCTCATCTTGCTCATAAAAACCATCATCTGAATAATTTTGCTCGGATATAGCCGAATCGCCAAAATCTCTTTCAGGAACCAAAGAGGCCAGTTCATCAAGATGCATTTCTTCACCCCGATCGAGCTCAGGGCCAGAATCCACTTTATGTGGCACATCAGTCAAAGGTGATTTTGCGGTTTGCCTAGCACTCTCAAAGGCACTCACAATAGGGTCATGTGATGATTTCGATCTCTCTTTTAAAGAACCCGTTGCTGCACCTTGATACACTAGAGCATCATCTGGTTCATCAAATTCACCAAGATCATCTTCTGATTGGACATATTCTTGTCCCTTTTTATATCGACGAAATCCATCTATGAGGATAACGACAATAATGACGACCCCAATCAAGATTAGCCACTCACGCAAGCTAAATTCCATTATACATTCCGAATAGCATCAATTTAAGTTGACTGTATTATCAAACGAAGCGGCCTAGGATTCAATTACAAGGCCACGTTGATTACGAAAATCTCTTTACTATTTGTAAGTAGACCACGCTTTATACCGATTATTCGACCTTTTGTAAGATCATTGTCATTAATATCCGACAATTTCACGACAATATCGACTTTATCGATTTCCGCTAACGTTGCCGTTGGCATAACCGCGTCTAAATTGGTTAATAAAATAGGTTGTTCTAAATCCTCCGGAAACACTCTTTGTATCGCCACCGGCATTTTTTGCCCTTTGGCTAACGCGTATACCAGCAAAATATCGTTCTTTTGCCAGTAAAAATTATGTTTGTCCCATTCAACTTTCATCGCTAACTGATGAGTAATGATAGGGGCAACTTGTCGATAACCTATCGCACCGATATCACGAGCCTTAGTAATGGCAGATAGTAACGCGATACGTTCGGCAGAATTAGAATTATAGCGGATGGCTTCTTGCCACGCTAAGACGGCGCCTAAATAGTTTTTTTGGTCAAA
The DNA here is from genome assembly GCF_024435075.2 of Marinomonas maritima. Classification (NCBI taxonomy): domain Bacteria; kingdom Pseudomonadati; phylum Pseudomonadota; class Gammaproteobacteria; order Oceanospirillales; family Oceanospirillaceae; genus Marinomonas; species Marinomonas maritima. The sequence continues at coordinate 90,232 of NZ_JAMZEG020000003.1, forward strand.
TTCTGCAACCCCTTTTAAGCCAAGCGCAATGGCTTCAGTCGGCGCTTGTTCAAGTATGGCATCAACCGTTTTTTGCATTTTTACCGAACTTTGATTGCCATTCGCATAAAAAATCGCTTGGGCGTATTCCACCAATAAATTCACTCTACCATCCGCTTCTCTTGGCATTGCCTCAAGCGCTTTTTCAAAAGCGACCACGGCCTCGTTGTATCTGCCTGCACTTACGTCATCGGTCGCTTCATAATACCAATCTTCAACACTTCCATAACGTCGGCTACGATACTGAAGGAAGTCGCTTACTTTTTGAGGCGTAAGACCTTGGGTTTGCAAATCTTGTGTAAAAATCACCTCTTTAGCATACCCCATACGCTGATAAAGGCTCACACTCCCCAATACCAGCACAACCACAACACCCAGCATAACCCACCGAGCAAGCGGGGTCCCGATATGAAAAGTGTGTTTTCTCTTCGATGCTTGTCGCTCACTTTCATGATCAACATCCCGCAAAAGCTGTACCGACTCATTAGACGTTAGGCGCCCCGCTTCCAGCTCTTCGGCTATTTCCTGTCGACGCACTTTACCAAAGACCTGAAAATCCAGTTTTTTGAGGGAACGAAGACGCTTTAGCACTGAACCATAAAGAAACAAGATACTAAGAGTAATCATTGCCGCCATCACTAAATAAGCCATTATCATGACGATACCCCACGTCTTTTACGGTTCGTCATCACCACAAAAACAAATACCAGTAAGCCAAGTCCGAGTAAGATAAAAGGGCCATACCAAAGCAAAAATGTCGCCGAAGAATGCGGTGGACGATACAACACAAACTCTCCATAACGAGCAACCATATAATCAACAATTTCCTGATCCGTTTTACCTTGCTCAATCATCTGGTGAACCTGCTCACGCAAATCAACCGCAATGCCTGAACCTGAGTCCGCCAAGTTCTGATTCTGACACTTAGGACAACGTAGTTCTTCGACCAAACTTTGATAGCGAGTTTGATTCAATGACGAACTAAATGACATCAACTCCTCAGCCATACTTGGCAGAGTAAAACCAAAGGTTATTAATAATAAAAACAATCTAAGCATCATCATTTTAAGTGACTTTTTATGACAGGCCAATTTTGAGCATTAATCACGCCTTGGTGTCGATAAACAATCATCCCAGAACGATCCACAACAAACGTTTCTGGCGCCCCTGTCACGCCCATATCTACGCCAAAGCGCCCTATTTCATCCATCAACACATTGGCATAAGGGTTACCTTTTTGCGCCAACCATTGCTGCGCTAGATTTTTTTCATCTTTGTAATCAATACCAATAATGATAACGCCTTCATCCGCAAGTTCGATCAAAAAAGGATGTTCTAAATGACAAGCCGGACACCATGTTCCCCAGAAGTTAATCAAATAAGGACCATCTGGTAAATCCTCTTGCGTAACAAGTTGATCTGTTTCTAGTGACACTAATGTGAAGCCAGGGACTTTTTTTCCTACTAATGCCGAAGGCATGTATTGGGTATTTTTCCCCAATTGCAGATAAAAAATGGAGCCCAATACTAAAAAAAGAATCAATGGTATGAAAAGCAGTACTTTACGCATATCTATTACTCTGCTCGCCTTCGATAGCGTTTATCAAGCGCCGCTAATAATCCGCCGACCACCATCATTAAACCACCTAACCATATCCAGCGGACGAAGGACTTAACGTAGATTCTCACTCCCCACGCGGAACCATCCAACTTTTCACCCAGAGAAATATATAAGTCTCGTGTAAAACCCGCGTCTAATGCAGCCTCTGTCATCATTTGTTGTCGTGTCGTAAATAAGCGTTTTTCAGGGTAAAGCACCGCCACCGGTTTGCCAGCTTTATATGCTGAAAAATGCGCTCTATCTGCTACGTAATTAGGGCCTTTAACCTGCTCTAATCGATCAAACCTAAATTCATAACCCGCCACAGTCGTACGATCACCAGGTGACAAACGCACCATAGACTCTTGGCTGTTGATACTGACCAGTACAATCCCGACTAGGCTGACAACCATACCAAGATGAGCCAGTAACATACCGTAATAGTTTCTCGGCAACTGACGTGCACGCGGAATGATGCCCTTTGTCCCAGCCGATACTTTGCCGAACCAATCAGCAAAAGACAAACAAACCACCCAAAAAACAACGGTGAAACTAATCCAAGCCAAAAGGCCAAAATCATACCAATAAACCAAGGCAGCAGAAATTAGCGCAGACAAAATCACCGATGATAGACAAGGAATAAAAAACACGCTGAGTGGCGTATTATGCCACTTAGACAAAGGTCCAACGGCCATGCAAACAATGAGCAACAACGCAATGGGTGTAAATACGCTATTAAAATAAGGTGCGCCAACCGAAATTTTACCAAGTTCCAAGGCATCAAAAATCAAAGGATATAAAGTACCTAGTAAAACAGTAAGCGTTAATACGGTTAATAAAATATTGTTCAGCAACAACCACGCTTCTCGCCCAGTCAAACCAAAAGATACGGTGGATCTCACCTGAGCTGCACGAATCGCATACAAAAGTAAACTGCCGCCGACTAACACCAACAGTAAACCCAGAATAAAAATACCGCGAGTTGGATCGGCCGCAAAAGAATGCACCGATGTCAACACACCAGAGCGAACTAAAAATGCGCCCAACAAAGAAAGGCTAAAGGTAAAAATAGCCAACAACACAGTCCAGCTTTTAAAAACACCACGCTTCTCTGTCACTGCTAACGAATGCAATAAAGCGGTTCCCGCAAGCCAAGGCATAAACGAGGCATTCTCAACAGGGTCCCAGAACCACCAACCGCCCCAGCCCAACTCATAATAAGCCCACCAACTTCCTAGCGTGATACCCAGCGTCAAAAACGCCCAAGACGCCGCTGTCCAAGGCCTAGCCCAACGAGACCAAGAAGAGTTCAAGTTACCCGTAATCAATGCTGCCACCGCAAAAGCAAAAGCAACAGAGAATCCAACATAACCCATATACAATACTGGCGGATGAACAATCAGACCAAAATCTTGCAAGAGCGGATTCAAGTCGCCACCATCGACCGGTACATCAGGTAGTAAACGAGCGAAAGGTGAAGAGGTAAAAAGTAGAAAAGACAGAAACCCTGAACTCACACCCCCTAATACCGCTAAAACAACGGGGCCAACGTCTTCAGGTAACGTTCGTATTCTAAAAGCAACGGCAGCACACCACCCTGATAAGATTAGCACCCAGAGCAATAATGAGCCTTCGTGACCACCCCACACCGCGCTGAATTTGTACCAGATAGGTAACTGGCTATTGGAGTTTTGACTAACATATAAAACAGAGAAATCATCGGTAATAAAAGACACACTCAAGATGACGAAACTAATCGCCACCAAAATATACATAATGAAGGTCAGCGGGCGAGCCGTTTCCAATAAAAGGCGATTGTTAGCCCAATAGCCAATCATGGGAACAACCGCCAATATCAAAGCAAAAAACAGTGATAGTATCAGTGAAAACTGACCAATTTCAGGGAGCATAAAAAGCCTAAACTAATAAATAGATTGTTCGGTTGCTGTCTTTTTTTGTGTTGCATTTTGTGCGCTCTTCAGCGCGTCTGACACTTCTGGCGGCATATAATTTTCATCGTGTTTAGCCAGCACTTGATCAGCCTGAAAAACGCCTTCGTTGTCCAACTTACCTTGCGCCACAACTCCCTGACCTTCTCTAAACAAGTCCGGTAAGATACCTTGATAGGTAATGGTAACTTTATGTTCGAAATCCGTTACGTCAAACGACACGTAAAGCGTTTTTGAATGACGCTTTACGCTGCCTTCCACCACCATGCCACCGGCTCGAATATTGGTATTATGAGGCGCTTTACCTGTAGCAATCTGGGAAGGTGAATAAAATAAGTTGATATTTTGCTGTAGGGCGTACATCACTAATCCAGTGGCAACACTCAAGATAATGGCGATCACCATAATAACCAACAGGCGTTTTTTTCTTACGGGGTTCATGAGCGCGTTTGATTCCTCAAATAGCGTTTAACAAGCTTACCTCGTATCTTGCGACGTTTCGCCAAGGTATTCCACGTCAGCACGATTAAGGCAAATATACTAACCCCATAAGCAGACCACACATACGAACCATGCTTTCCCATCGCTAAAAAGTCGAAAAACGTATCAAAAGCCATTGTTATACATTACCTCTTGCTTCACCCAACTAGATCGGTGTTCACGCTGCATTATCTCAGACTGCATTCGCCACAGAACCAAACTCGCCACAAAACAATAAAGCCCCACAACACAGATTAGCAACGGTATCCACATTGCTGCCGGCATCGCTGGTTTTTCCATCAAAGTAAAGGTTGCACCCTGATGCAACGTATTCCACCACACCACAGAATACTTGATAATCGGCAAATTAATCAGCCCAACCACACTAACCACAGCCGTTGCTTTGTTGGCTAACACTAGGTCATCTAAGGCATTTTGAAGTGCAATAATCCCCATATACAATAAAAACAATACCAACACAGACGTTAACCTAGCATCCCATATCCACCAGGTGCCCCAAGTAGGCTTTCCCCAAATCGCGCCAGAAACCAAAGCAATAAGGGCCATCACTGCACCAATGGGTGCCATCGACTTAATAAAAATAGGGGCTATTTTCATTTGCCAAACAAGATAAACAAAGCCCGCAACACCCAGGGCGAAATAACAAGACTGAGCCAACATCGCCACAGGCACGTGAATATAAATAATACGGAAACTGTTACCTTGCTGATAATCAGCCGGAGCAAAAGCAAGCCCCCAGACCAACCCAACAACAAGACAAAGGCAACCTAAGAAAAATAACGGTAACGCTAACGGTTTAGACCAAAAATAAAAATATTTCGGCGAACCCAATTTATGAAACCACACCCAGCGCATCAGTTAACACTCGCTTTTATCGCAATCGCCGTCATAAAAGGCGAGACCACTAAAGACAACAAAGACATCGCCAGCAATATGGCCAACAACCCAGAATAAGGCAACCCCACTTGAGCCGCATGAACGGCTGAGGTTGCAAAAATAATGACGGGGAAATAAAACGGCAATATCAACAACATCACCAACATGGCGCTTTGTTTTAGCGATGCGGTTAAAGCTGAGCCAATAATACCAATAAAAAACAAACAGGGGGTTCCCACAAGTAATGTCATAATCAATACCCAAAAGGCCGCACTTGGTAAAGACAGCATTTCGCTCAATAACGGCATAACCAGCAGTAACGGTATAACCACACTCGCCCATAATGCGACAACTTTGAGTAACATCAATAAAGGCAAAGACAAACCACTGACCACCAATTGCTCCAAGGAGCCATCAAGATAATCATCTTTAAAGGCTCCTTCTATTGACATCAATATAGCCAACACGGCCGCACACCAAATAATGCCACCTGATGCAGGAGACAAAAACTCAGGTGACGAATTTACACCAATGGGAAACAACGCCACCACCAAAATAAAAAACAGCACAGCATTAACCACGTCTTGTTTTCGGCGCCACAACACTAACAGTTCAGATCTCAAAAAAGAGGTATAAGTCATAGCGAAAAAACGACATCACGAGAAGAAATAGAGCGTAAATTTTGGTGTGTTGTTAGCACGACCAAACCACCTAAAGAGACATGCTGCCGAATATGATCTTCTAATATGACAATGCCTTTGTCATCCAAAGACGCAAAAGGTTCATCAAGCAACCAAAGTGTTTTTTTGCTCAACCATAAACGAGCCAAAGCCACACGCCTAACTTGCCCTGCAGATAGAGTCTGCACTGGTGAATCGAGGAAAGACAGCAAACCTAAATGTGTTAACGTACTCTCTAACTCGTTTGGCAAGACATTTGGACAATGCCATCGAAGATTTTCTTCAACAGTTAAAAGACGCTTCACACCAGCAAAATGGCCAATATAAAGCGCATTTTCGTGCAACAAACTACGATCTTGCGTCACGTCTTTTTCCGAATAGTGTATTTGCCCTTCTAATGGGGGAATCACACCTGCCATCACTTTTAACAAAGAACTTTTGCCCGCGCCGTTCTCACCCAAGATCCGAAGCACGTCACCTGAATGAACCTCAAAAGAAAGCCCTTTACACAGGTCTCTTTCGTCACGTTCAATCCAAAGGTCTGATATTGTTAAAGAAACATAAGAGTGCAAAAGATTTATCCAGTCCGGCCGATATAAAGGTCAACATAACCATTGTTTGGTAAAAATAAAGGTCGCTCATTATATGAGAATCTTTCTGAAATAACGAACCAATAGGCAGGCTATATGATCTCTGACATTCAATCTATGCTTAATTCATTTTCAGGCAAGCAGAGTAATGTCAGCAGCAATGTCACATTAGGCAACGCAGGTACACTCGCGAAACTGAGCAGCGAAATCAAACTCATAGAAAATTTAAGCTTAATCAAATTTCAAGGCAGTGAGACACTTAACTTTCAAGGTAAGCCCGTTCAACTTTTGCATGCTTCAAGTCTCCAGCAACCATTCACTTTAATCAACACAGGCACACCTATTAGCATTACCGACATGACCAATGCTCAATTAAATAAAACCAGTCAAACCCAAGCAAGCTTGACGGCGCCAACCGAAACATTTTCACGCCTGACACCGTCGTCGCGTCTAATGGAATCGAACCCGCCCTCTCCTCAAACAAAACCAATAGAAAATTTAATATTGGCGTCTAGAGTCGTGAATTTAACCGTTGTTTCAACACCGACTACCACAAATGTAGGCCCAAACGCTCAGGTAATTAACTCTCAGACAAGTATCACTCAACAACCGCTTAGTTCCCCCAAAGAAAATACTCAAGCAACTAATTCACCTACAATGCAAACGACAAATACTCAAGCAACTAATTCGCCTACAATTCAAACGACCAATACTCAAGCAACTAATTCGCCTACAGCTCAAACGACAAATACTCAAGCAACTAATTCGCCTACAACTCAAACGACAAATACTCAGGTCGTCAATACACCGCAAAACAACACACAAAAAACAGATACGCCACCAAAAAATAATATGCTGAGTACGAGTCAGCTCATCACCGTCACTGACGGTAAGACAGAGTTCCCAATTATTAGCCAGACAGCACTAAAAAAAGGCGATGTCATTCGAGTCCTTGTCGATGCAAATAACAATCTACAAGCGTTACCGCCGAAAGCGAATTTGAGCGCGACAACCACGCCTCAACTGGATGCGTTAAAACAAAGCCTGCCAAAGCAACTGTCATTCAATGATATGTCTCAGCTCGTTAAGCAATTACAGACGCTCAATGATGCATCGCCCTCAACTCTACCACCCCAAACACAACAAGCACTCAAACAACTGGTGCAAAGTTTACCTAATTTAGCCACATTAACCGCTTCACCAGAAACAATGAAACAAGCCATCCAATCCAGCGGTTTGTTTTCTGAGTCATTACTACTAAACAACAATAAAATGCAGCTCCCTGTCGACTTAAAGCTCAATCTAGAGCGATTAAAAGATATACAAGAAAGCACTGGTCTATTACGCCTCGGAAATGCTGCAGGCAATAACATTCCTACAGAACAAATCGCTAATGCCATCGAACGGATTACGACGAATCAACTACGACATATGACAGATCCGATTCAAATAGGCACATCTAATTATCCCTTACATATAGAACTTCCTATAAAAGACGGTCAAACTCATCATTTAACTCAAATAGAGATAAACCAAGATTCAAGCACAAAAGACGATCCGAAACGAGACAGACGCTGGTTAGTAAAATTAAAGTTTGATTTTGAAGAAACGGGAAGGTTTGATGCGAGAGCCAGCATTCAAGCCAATAAAGTAGGCATTATCTTTGCTGCAGAGAACCCTGAGACAGTACAAAAATTACAAAGAAACCTGCCCTCACTAAAACAACAATTAAAGGATAAAGACATTGAAGTTGAAAGGCTCGACACCTTTCAATCAAAGCTAGACAGAGAAGAAAAGAATGATTTAATCAAAATTCAATCTTTAATCGACGTGAGAACATAATGCAAAAAGCGATAGCGCTAAAGTACGATTACAACACGGCTCCAACCGTTACAGCAAAAGGCAGTGGCTTGCTTGCAGAAAAAATAATGGAAGTCGCAAGAGAAAATGATGTGGTATTGCACCAAAGTCCTGAGTTGGTTGAAATGCTCAGCACCTTGGAATTAGGAGAAGAAATCCCAGAATCTTTATACTTGGCGGTCGCTGAAATCATCGCTTTCGCCCATAGCATCAAGAACCATCAGTGGTAATCTGAATTTTTGCGAGACTCTTGTTTTAATAAACTAATCAGTTCTGCTTCTGCTCGAATGAGGCCGCATTTAGAGACCAAATCATCGATGGTAGCCCCCATTCCCAAAAGTTCCATAGCGCGATTATATGATACACCACCCTCTTTTGACAAAATTTCAGATTGCTTCTCAACAGCAAGGTTTAGCTTTTTCTCAATAGCAACTAGACGCCGCCCCATCCCAATTGAGCCTGAGGCAAGTACTTGAACTTGTTTTTTTTGATTCAACTCCGCTTCTGCGTGTTGACGCTTCGCTTGCTTTAGACTTTTTGACAGTCGAAAGGCCCATACGACAACAGCAATCAAGATCACAAATTGAAGCATCAGAAGAAGGTTAAATAACCATTGAGATTCCATCTAATACAACTACCTTAGTTACTTACATTGATCCTACTTCAGACCAATCATCTTCTGATAACAGCTTATCAAGATCAACAAGAATCAATAAAATATCATTTTTATGACAAACCCCTTGGATAAACTTAGAGGATTCATCATTGCCAACATTTGGCGATGCTTCAATTTCAGACTGACGAAGATAAACAACTTCAGACACAGCATCGACCAGGATTCCAATAACATGACCTTCTACTTCCAAGATCATGATACGCGTCGCATCTGTGATCTCGCCCGAAGGTAAATCAAATCGCTGGCAGGTATCTATGACGGTAACAACCGTACCGCGCAAATGAATGATACCTAATACAAAATTAGGCGCACCTGGAACTGGTGCTATCTCAGAATAACGCAAAACCTCTTTTACTTGCATAACATTTACGCCATAGATTTCATTCTCTAAGCGAAAAGTTACCCACTGCAACATTGGATCTTCTGACTGTTTTGCAGTCTTTAACGCTATGCTAGTCGCCATTACACATCTCCAAAGATCAAAAAATGATCGCTACAATTATTTTAGCGTGTTCTTAAACCCATTTTTTGGGTCATCTAACAATTCTATAAACCCTTGTACATCCAGTATGGCACACATATGGTCAATTACTGTGCCAGCCAACCAAGGGCGTTTGCTTCTATCGCTTCGCCACTTTACTTGTGATGGTTCTAAGGTGATTGCCTCTGCAACATGCTCACATGCAACACACCAATCGGAACGATCCAACTGAATAACAAATTTAAACTTTTCTTTTAACTCACCATCATAATGATTAGGCATCACCCACAAAGCAGTATCGACAGTACGAAGATTAAACTCCCCTACATTTGCAACACCCATAAACCAATCTGGTTGACCAAAAATAGAGGTTAATTTTTCTTTTCCACTTTGGAATATTCCACCTAACTCAACTAAAGGCACGGCCATTTTTAGACCACCAACATAAAACAACAAGCATTCAAACCGTCCTGTCGCCCATGGTAAAGGGTCTGTTTTAGAAATCTTTGCAACTGGCTCTGGCTCTGGCTCTGGCTCTGGCTCTGGCTCTGGCTCTGGCTCTGGCTCTGGCTCTGGCTCTGGCTCTGGCTCTGGCTCTGGCTCTGGCTCTGGCTCTGGCTCTGGCTCTGGCTCTGGCTCTGGCTCTGGCTCTGGCTCTGGCTCTGGCTCTGGCTCTGGCTCTGGCTCTGGCTCTGGCTCTGGCTCTGGCTCTGGCTCTGGCTCTGGCTCTGGCTCTGGCTCTGGCCGATCAATATTTGGTTCTTCAGCAATCGTTGGCAAGTCATCGATGTGCGTAGAAATTGCATCTTCAAAATCTTTAAAGGACGCATCCAGAGAAGACAGTTCATCTTCGCTCAATATCGAATCAGATGTTACATCATCAGAATCAACTGACTCTGTATCATGAGCACCCGCTACATCATCAACAGGCTTTTCTGTAGTCGCTTCTTGTAATAAATCATCAAGATAACGTTGAACCGCCATCTGAGGTCCTATTAAAGCCTGCTCTTTGTTCTTTGTATCTTTCATAAACTATTACTATCCCGCTGGGTTCAGCAAAGAATCCATCAGACTTGTGTAAGCTTTAACCCCTCGAGCATTCGGATCCAGTGCCGAAGGAGCGATACCTGCTGTGCTAGCATCTCTTAACTTTGTATCCACCGGTATTACAGAATGCCACACCAACTCTTCATAAGTATCTTTTAAACTGCGTAGGCTTTTATTAGATGCCTGAGTGCGTCGATCAAACAATGTAGGGACTATCAGAAATGGTACAGGGCGTTTTCTTGCACGATTTATCATAGTCAATGTTCGAACCATTCTCTCCAAACCTTTAATAGCCAAAAACTCTGTTTGTACGGGTATAATCAACTGCTGACAAGCTGCCAAAGCATTAATCATCAACACACCAAGCACTGGCGGACTGTCGATTAATACATAATCGTAATCATCCCATAAAATAGCCAGCGTTTTTGATATTACCAACCCCATGCCACCTTGAGCTTGAGCATGACGCTCCAAAGTAGCCAAGGCCGTAGATGCAGGCAACAAAGACAAATTTGGGTGACCCGTTTCCAAGATTAAAGAAGCAGGTAAATCTTTAGATATTTTCCCGGTCACTTGAAAAAGGTTATAAGCACTTTTTTCTATCGAGTCTGGATCAAAACGAAAATAACTGGTCAATGACCCATGAGGATCAAGATCAATCATCAATACGCGATTACCAGCATCAGCCAACAACCCTGCTAAGGAAACTACCGTGGTCGTTTTGCCAACGCCGCCTTTCTGATTCGCCACTGCCCAAATGTGCACTCTGAGTCCCCTGATATCCTATGCCGTTATTTTGCTTACGAATTATTTTCAATCATATACAGTAACACGCTATTTAAACAAGTAATCATAGAGATTATCGGCCTTACGCTTACTAATTCGCAATATTACACGTCTATTTTGCTGACGAGCATAGTCATTCGTATTTCTGACTTTTGGGTGCTCACTAGAAAGCCCTAAAGGCGCAATCATCTTAGGATCAACCCCTCTATAAACCAACTCATCCACTACAGAAGAAGAGCGTAAACTGGACAAATGCCAATTCGAAACCAAACGACTTGAGTTAACTGGCAAATCATCAGTATTACCCTCTACCAATATCACTGATGGGTGCACTTTAAGAATATTAGCAACTAGAATCAGCAGCGCGACCGCTTCGTTTGTTAAATCATACTCACCTTGGCCAAATAATAGGCCTGACTTCAACTCAAAACTTACCCAATTTGCCGATTCAGTAACCGAGATCTGACCCGTTGCATGTAGTCCTGAAAATTGATTTTCTACAACTTGACTTAATAAATCATAAACAGCAGAAGAATTACTTTCTTCAATCGTAGGGGGGGCTGCCGGAATCGGTTTTGTCTCAACTACTTCTATATCTTTCGGCTCACCAACAATAGGTTCACCAATATTGATAGGCTTTATGGATTTTTGCACGGCATCGAAAACGCCATGAAGCGTTTCTTTCAAGCGCTGCTCATCTCCAGCATTTTTCAACGATAAAGAGTAGAGAGCAACAAAAAAGGCGAATAATAAGGTAATAAAATCAGCGTAAGACAATATCCAGCGATCTCGACCTTGGGCGCTTGAAGGTGGCAACTTAGCCACTATACGACGACGCCTTAATGACCGAGGAGGAGCATCATTCATAGCTATTAAGCTCTAACTCTAGCCTATAAGGATGTTTGCCAGTGGCAATACCACAAATACCATCAATGAGTAGTTGATGGTAAAGTAATTCTTGATCTACATAGCCTGTTAATTTTTTAGTAATTGGAAAGATGACCAAGTTTGCAAAGCCCTGACCATAAAGGGTGGAAACGAAAGCCACTGCAATACCATGCCCCAACGCTTCTGGACTGTCTAAGTTCGCCATTGCTTGAATTAGTCCAAGCACGGACCCCATAATCCCCAACGTAGGCGCATAACCACCTATAGACTCTATAAAAGACACACTTTTCATTCGTTTATCATAAATGCGGACAGCATCGTCATGTAGCCGATCAGCCAATAGATATGGGTCTGTTCCATCAATAGCCATTTGCAGCGCTCGGCTAGAAAAACGACTACCTAATGCTTCAATATCAGATTCTAAAGCAAGTAGAGAAAGCCTTCTGGCCTTATGAGCAAGATTATTTAATGACGCCCTAGCAGAGTTGAAATCATAAATAGGTGGAAAAAGACTCCACTTGATCAAAACAAGAGCACGCACAGCCTCTTGAATGCTACTTTGAATTAACGTAGCACCGATACTGCCAACAATAACAATAATAGCAGAGGGTAAATTAAGAAGAAGGATGACTTCTCCCCCACCTAACCAGTTAGCAAAAAATACCGAACTAAAAGCAATTAAAAGACCTGCTAAGGTAACAAAATCCACTAGTTAACCTCGCGTGCAATACGCTCACCAATGTGCTCTAAATCGATAATCTCATCCGCTAAATTTGCTTTTTCTATGGCCATCGGCATACCATAAATAACACACGACTCTTCACTTTGAATCCAAACCCTTGAACCAGAACTTTTCAGCATCCGAGCACCTTCACGACCATCTACCCCCATTCCAGTCATGACAACAGACAAGACTTTACCCGGATAGCATTTCGATGCAGAACCAAATGTCACATCGACAGATGGCTTGTAATTAAGCCTCTCATCACCATCAAGTATGCGGACGCAACCACCGTTTCGAGGATCAATCATCATTTGTTTTCCTCCTGGTGCGAGCAAAGCAACTCCTGATTGTAAACGGTCTCCATCTTTAGCTTCTTTAACCGTAATCTGGCAAATATTGTTTAATCGGTCAGCAAAAGCCCCTGTAAAAGCCGCTGGCATATGCTGAACTATAACCAAAGGTGCAGCAAAGTCTTTAGGCAATTTACTCAATACAGCCTGAAGAGCCATAGGACCACCAGTAGAGGTTCCGATAGCAATAAGACTAACTCGCTTTCTAGCACGAGGAATGATAACCCCACGCTCGGTCACGATTGGTTTGGGAGCCTCTCGTGGAGCAAGAGCTTCAACTGGTTTTCTGCTACCCGCTAAACGCGTTCTAGCAACCGCTAATACACGCTCAACCAATGCCCTCTTAACTACCGCTGAATCACGAGAGATATCCTCAAAATTCTTCGGCATAAAATCAACAGCACCAGCCTCCAAAGCATCTAGAGTAACTTTCGCACCTTCATGAGTTAATGAAGAGAACATTAGCACTGGTGTCGGCTTAAGCTTCATTATATTAACTACAGCGGCGATACCGTCCAATACAGGCATCTCATAATCCATAGTCACAACATCAGGAGATAAAGACTGAACTTTATCTATAGCTTCCCTTCCGTCATTAGCAGTCCCAACTACCGTTAAGCGAGGATCTGCTTCGAAAATTTCAACAAGACGACGCCTAAAAAAACCAGAATCATCAACAACAAGTACCTTTACAGGCATATCACATCCCCTAAATGAAAAGCTTACTACCTTGATGCATAATTTTTAAGCATACTAGGCACATCCAGAATCAATGCAATACGACCATCACCGGTAATTGTCGCACCGGCCACACCTGCGGTACCTTGCAACATTTTCCCTAATGGTTTTATAACCACTTCTTCCTGACCGACCAACTGATCAACAACAAAACCAACTTCATTCATGCCCACTTGTACAACAACAACATGAGCTTCTGCAGGTAAATCGCCCTTACCACCTCCCTTAACCAACCAACTTTTCAGATGGAAAATAGGTAAGGTTTTTCCTCGAATAACAACGACTTGCTGACCATCTACAACATTTGTTTTCTTCAGATTAAGATGGAATATTTCATTAACACTAACCAACGGGAAGGCAAAAGCTTGGTCGGCAAGCGTCACCATTAAAGTTGGCATGATGGCCAGAGTTAATGGCACTTTAATAATAAAGCGTGAACCTTGACCAAGAACCGATTTAATTTCTAGAGTACCATTTAATTGAGATATTTTGGTTTTCACCACATCCATCCCAACGCCACGTCCCGACACATCAGTAATTTCTACTTTTGTAGAAAAACCAGGTGCAAAAATCAGGTTAAACGCTTCTTCATCAGATAATCGATCTGCAGCATCAGCGTCCATCAACCCCTTCTTAACAGCGATGCCACGAAGATGGTCAGCATCCATACCAGCACCATCGTCTTCGATGGACAACAATATGTGATCACCTTCCTGCTCCGCAGATAAAATTACGGTGCCCATCCGAGGCTTACCATTAGCTTCTCGAACATCTGGTCCTTCCACACCATGATCAACTGAGTTTCGCACCAAATGGACTAGTGGATCAGCTAACGCCTCAACTAAATTTTTATCCAAATCCGTATCTTCACCACGAAGAACAAGATTAACTTCTTTCTTCATAGTACGAGCGAGATCTCGAACGACACGCGGGAAGCGCCCAAACACTTTCTTAATAGGCTGCATACGCGTTTTCATTACCGCATTTTGCAAATCACCGGTGACAACGTCAAGGTTTGATACTGCTTTTCCCATCGACTCATCTTCGCTTTGAAGACCTAATCGAACAAGGCGATTTCGAACCAATACTAGCTCACCCACCATGTTCATTATGTCGTCTAACCGCTTAGTGTCGACCCGGACAGTAGTTTCTTGGGTAACAGGCGCATTGGCCGTTTTTTCTTTGACTTGATCTAGTTCAGGCTCCGGCGCTTTAGGTGAAGGCTTCGGAATAGGTTTAGGCGTTGGCTTAGCTGAAGCCACTTTTGGCTCAGGTTTAGGCGCTGGTTTCTCAGTTTTTTTCGCCTCTCCTTTTTCCTGCAAAGTGTCTAGGAGAGATTCAAATTCGTCTTCCGTAATCAAATTTGAATCTGCACCAGCAGGTGTAACAACCTCCGGTTCATCAACATTTTTTGCTGATTTATCTTCTGTTATATTTGAGGTTGATCCTTCGCCATGAAGCTTATCAAGTAATTCTTCAAATTCATCTTCTGTAATTTCATCAGAGGAAACCGCGCTTGTGGAAGCATTGTCCGTTGACTCATCATTTATTCCAGGCGCACTGCTACCATGAAGTTGATTGAGTAATGCATCAAACTCATCTTCTGTAATTTCATCATCAGTTTTTGGGGCTGTGCTGCTTTTAGGTGATGCATCATCAGATGATGAACCTCCTAAAGCATCTAATAAAGATTCGAATTCGTCGTCAGAAATATCAGCAGGTTCATCTGTATCACTATCATCTGTATCATCATCTTGATCTTCAGCAACAACGCTCTCTGGCTCACTTTCACCTGCAAGTTCCTCCGCTGTAGGAGGTGTTGCATAAGCACTAAGTGCCGAAATCAACTCTGGCGAAGCGCGTTCTGGTTCACCGCCAGCCCGCACGGCATCGAACATTTCATTTACAGCATCAAGAGCCTGTAAAACAATATCCATTAAATCAGAATCTATTTTACGCTGGCCATTTCTTAAAATATCAAAAACGTTTTCAGCATAATGACAGCAATCGACCAAAGCAGTTAACTGCAAAAAACCCGCTCCGCCTTTGACGGTATGAAAACCACGGAAAATCGCATTAAGCAATGGCTTATCATCTGGGTTTTGCTCTAAATCTACTAATTGCTCGGAAAGCTGCTCAAGAATTTCACCAGCTTCTACCAAAAAATCCTGTAGAATCTCTTCATCGAGTTCGAAACTCATCCTCAGCCCCTTCTAGAAACCAAGACTTGATAGCAAGTCGTCTACTTCGTCTTGGCTATTCAGTACTTCAGGCTTGTTTTGTTTATTGATAGCAGGACCGTGTCCACGAGTATCATCGTGTTCAGATTCCTTCTCTTGATGTTCAATTCCAGAGATACTATCAACGCGTCCAGCAACAGCAACGAGATGCACAAGCTTTTCTTCCACATCTCGAATTAAATCATTCACTCTAGTGATCACTTGACCTGTTAGATCTTGATAACCCTGCTCTAGAAGAATTGTGTTGAGGTTTGAATGCAAAGTGGTGGCACAATCATCCGCATACGATAAAAAGACATCTATGCGTTTGTATAAGTCTCGAAACTCTTGTGGTGTTAAGTCACGCTGTATTAATCGACTCCAATCTTTTCGCAGTTCTCTGGCCTGACTCTGTAATTCACTAGCCACAGGAACGCTACTATCGACCATATCCATGGTTTTATTGGCAGCAGCATTGGTCGTCTCAATAACATAATTCAATCGATCCGAGGCATCGGTGATTTTTGTAGCAGAATCATTCCCACCCTCACCAACGACCAAATCTATAGAATCAACTTGAAAATCACGAATAGCATCATGCAAACTCCGCGTCAAATGACCCACTTCGTTATAGAAGCTATTATGACGAGCCTCGCTTAATTCTTGGATTATTTTAATAGCAGCACCAAAATCACCCACTTCAAGGTGGTTTAACAGTTCTACAGCACCGTCTTTTACTAGACTTTCAAATTCCACTAATCCAGAGCCCAATACATTTGACATCTAAAGCCCCTATTTTGCAGCGTCTATTCGTTCGAATATTTTCTCAATTTTTTCTTTGAGAGCAACTGCGGTAAACGGCTTAACAACATAACCATTCACTCCTGCTTGAGCTGCAGAGATAATTTGATCACGTTTAGCTTCTGCGGTTACCATGAGAACAGGTATACTCTTCAATTTTTCATCGGCACGAACTGCACGAAGCAACTCAATACCAGTCATACCCGGCATATTCCAGTCGGTTACAAGAAAATCGATTGTTCCAGCTTGAAGTATAGGCAACGCAGTCGTTCCATCATCCGCTTCAACCGTATTGGTAAACCCTAAATCCCGTAGTAAGTTTTTAATGATTCGTCTCATTGTCGAGAAATCATCAACAATCAGGATCTTCATGTTTTTATCCAATGCACCCTCCACACCCAAAAGGTAATATTTCAGAACTCATAATTTAATCTCGCCAATCACTTAATCGAGCTCGCAATCGCATAGCCGCTTGACTATGGATTTGACTGACTCTTGATTCACTGACACCTAAAACAGCGCCAATCTCTTTTAAATTTAACTCTTCATTATAGTAAAGAGATAAAACTAATTTCTCTCTTTCAGGAAGAGTGTCAATCTCTTTTACTAATTGACTCTGGAAACCACCTTCTTCAACTAAAGAGTAAGGTGCATTTTCAAACTCTGAATCGATATATTCTAAATTAGTTGTATCAGAGTCTAGCATTTCTTCATAGCTAAATAATTGGGTAGACATAGAGGAATGAATCATTTCATGATACTCCCCCATACTAATCCCCATATGAGCCGACACTTCCATATCGGAGGCCTCACGCCCGAATTTGGCCTCTAACTCTTTAATTGCATTCGTAACCGCCCTTCCATTTCGCCTAACAGAACGCGGCGCCCAATCTGTTTTTCGCACCTCATCCATTATAGATCCGCGAATACGAATGCCAGCATAGGTTTCAAAGCTGGCACCCTTGGTGGATTCAAAGCGTTTATAGGCCTCAATCAACCCCATCATACCAGCCTGAGTTAAATCATCTATATCGACACTATCGGGTAATCGAGCCAATAGGTGATAGGCAATTTTTTTTACCAAATACCCATACTGCTCAACAATCGAATCAATCGAAAGCGCCGCTTTTTTTGAGTATGTATTGTATCCATTTTTGGTCTGCATAAAATATTCTAAGCAACCTTCACTATTTAAGTTAGTTGCGCTAATCAAACTGTACTACATAGTTCAGCGTAACGCTTTCAGTAATAACATATCTTTACTAACTACCATACTTTAATGACCCGTAGAGCTGATTATAATGCTCCGCTGTATAAACAGCTCGACTAATCAAGTTATGTGCTCTAGCTGGCTCAATATCATCAGGTATACGCTGACCATCTGCTATATATACGACAGGTAAGCCCTCTTCAATAACTACACTAATCGCTTCGCCAAGTGAAGCAGATTCATCAAGTTTACTCAAAACACAGCCATCTAGTTGAACTTGAGAGTAAATATCGACAACTGTTTTTAATACTTGCCTTTGACTTGTACAAGGCAATACTAGCAATTTTTTAAGACTAGCCCTTGCTCGCTTCATCATTAGAAGCTGTCGCTCAAGATTAGAATCCCTTGGATTCATTCCAGCAGTATCAACAAGAACTAAAGAGTAATGTGCGTATTTTGCCAACACTTCATTTAAATCTGAGTATTCATTAACCACTTCGACAGGAACATTTAGAATACGACCAAAGGTTCTTAACTGTTCATGGGCAGCAATACGATAACTGTCAGTCGTAATTAACACCACCCCCTCAGAGCCATGCTTTAATACATGCTGAGCAGCGATCTTACCTATAGAAGTCGTTTTCCCGACACCTGTTGGCCCCATAAAAGCGATACAGCCTTTAAGCTCAGTAGAACTCGAACGAACAGGGATATAATCAGCCAAATGCGCAAGTAGACGATTCCAGTCATCCTCCCGTCCTTTTAAATCGATATCATCTATCAACCTAGAAACAACAAACTCAGACAACCCCAACCCCTTTAATTTTTCACGGGCCCTCTGCTCAACTGCGCTTATCTTGGAATCACCGCTCCCTTCATTCTGCCGCCGCTCCAGCATAGCACGGACATTTTGAAGCTCTAGCTCCATCTCACGCAATTGCTTGGCACTATCATTATTTCGTACAGATAGAGCCTCTTCCACCCGAGGGTCTTCTTTATCTTCAGCGAGTGGAGGCATATTAAACTGCGCTGTAGAAGACTTATTTAGCTGCTCGGATTGAATGCTGGGTGTATTAGTTGGAGGTGCTGTCTGCTGCTTTGCTCTCTCTATTCGCTCTAAATAATCCGAGCTAGGGTTTGCATGTGGTTCAGGGCGAGGAGCAGACGAACGCTTAGAGGTCATACTAGAAGGCAAAGATCCGTCATAATCCAAAGCGGCAACTATTTCGATCTCGCCTGTAGGCAGACGTTGATTTGACAAAATGACTGCATCAGGGCCCACAGCATCACGGACCTTCCGTATCGCTTGCCGCATGTCAGGTGCTCGAAACCGCCTAATTTGCATGAATAACTTAATCCTTCCAGTTTATTTTTCTTACAAATCCATAGCTTACCCGAAAGATTCCAATAAATATAGATACAATCTACTGCCTCGATAGGTAGATTTTATTGACCAATAACACCCACCACAGTAATACGTTTGTGGTCTGGCACCTCTTGATAAGAAAGAACCGACATATTCACCATACCATAACGCATAAAACGAGCTAACATAGGCCGTATAGGCGCAGATACAATTAAAATAGGCGTATTTCCCATTGCCTCTTGCTGTTCCGCCGACTGACGAAGAGAGGTTTGTAGTTGCTCCGCCATTTGCGGCTCTAAAATAAGCGCTTCCTCATTTTTAATACCAGACTGCTGACTTTGCTGAACCGTCTGCATAAGCATTTTTTCTAACTGAGGCTCAAGCGTCAAAACTGGAATTTCTTCAACTCCATCCGCTAATGTCTGAATAATTAACCGCGATAAGGATGTACGAACCGCTGCTGTTAATATCATAGGGTCCTGAGTCTTAGGCTGCACCCCCATTATGGATTCGGAAATGGTCCGCATATCCCTAAGAGGAACTCCTTCAATCAATAGATTCTGCAAGACCTTGAGAAGAACACTCAATGGCACCGTGTTCGGCACTAACTCTTCAGCCAATTTAGGATTATACTGCTTTAATAAGCTCAGCAACTGCTGAACCTCATCATGACCAATCAATTCATACGCATGTTTATGCATGATCTGATTAATATGAGTCGCCACTACTGTACTGACATCAACAACCGTATACCCAAAGGTCTGAGCCTGATCCCTTTTCTTAGGGTCAATCCATACTGCATCCAAACCAAACGACGGATCTTTACCAGCAATCCCATCAATAGTTCCAAATACCTGCCCAGGATCAATCGCTAAATCTTTATCGGGATGAACCTCTGCTTCAGCCAAACTCACCCCCATAAGAGTGACCCTATATGCATTAGGCATTAAGTCTAAATTGTCTCGGATATGTACACTAGGCACTAAGAAACCTAAATCTTGAGATAACTTACGACGTACACCTTTAATTCGAGCCAATAGCTCACCACCTTGAGTTTTATCAACGAGTGGTATTAAACGATACCCTACCTCTAACCCAAGCATATCAACAGGAGCCACATCATCCCAACTAAGGTCTTTTACTTCAGTCGGAGCAGAACTATCAGAAGAGGCTTTGCTTTTACTGCTTTTCTGTCCTTGCACGGTTTTTTGTTTCTTCCGGTATTCAAGGTAATAAGCAAGACCACCCAAGCAGGCCGCTAGAGACAAGAAGGAAAAATGCGGCATACCAGGAACAATCCCCATAATCGTCATGACACCGGCGGCCACATATAAAGCTTTTGACGATCCAAACATTTGCCGTACAATTTGCGACCCCATATCGCCAGTCTCGTTAACCCGAGTAACCATGATAGCCGCGGCAGTCGACAACATAAGTGAAGGCAACTGCGCAACCAATCCGTCACCGATGGTCAACAATGAATATCGTTCAATTGCCTCAGAAAAAGAAAGGTCATGTTGTGCCATGCCAATAGAAAGGCCGCCAATAATGTTAATGCCAAGTATCAATAATCCAGCAACCGCATCACCTTTTACAAATTTAGAAGCACCGTCCATGGAACCATAAAACTCAGCCTCAGAAGCGATTTCGATACGGCGCTCCTTAGCCTGCTCAGCATCAATCATGCCAGCATTTAAGTCTGCATCAATAGCCATCTGCTTACCTGGCATTGCATCCAAGGTAAATCGGGCACTCACCTCAGAAATACGACCAGCACCTTTTGTCACTACCGCAAAGTTGATAATCATCAAAATCGCGAATACAACAAAACCAACAACGTAGTTACCACCAATAACCACTTCGCCAAACGCTTGAATTACCTTACCCGCAGCATCCCCACCTTCATGACCATCCAGCAAGACCACTCGTGTTGAAGCCACATTAAGTGCAAGCCTCATTAATGTAGAAACAAGTAAAACAGTAGGAAAAACAGCAAAATCCAAAGGGCGCATTGAATAAATAGCGACCAACAATACAACAATGGCAAGGGCAATATTAAAAGTAAAAAGAACATCTAGCAAAAATGCTGGTATAGGTAAGATCATCATCGCCAAAAGCGATAATAACAAAATAGGAATACCTAGATTCCCGCTAAAAACACCCTGAACCTGCCCTGCAAGCCGACCACGGTCAAAATTCACACAACATCCCTATGGAAGAAGAAAAATACAACACACAATTAACTACCATCCCACTGAAATTCATCTGGCACATCCAAATTGGGCATAACTTCAGGCCGTGGCGCACCTGTACGAGCATTACGCAACTGATACACATAAGCCAATAGCTGAGCCACTACTTTAAATAAGCCTTGAGGTATCTCATCACCAATTTCGGTATGATGATATATCGCCCTTGCTAATCCTGGGGATTGTATCACAGGGATATCATAGTGATTGCCAACTTCACGGATTTTCAACGCTATGAAGTCACCACCCTTCGCGAGCAAAACAGGCGCCACACCGCCCGTTTGGTCGTACTTTAATGCCACTGAAAAGTGCGTCGGATTAGTAATAATAACATCTGCATTTGGCACATCGGACATCATTCGATTCATAGCAGCCTGTCGCTGCATTTGACGAATTCGTCCTCGCACCAGAGGGTCACCTTCTTGTTGCTTAAATTCGTCTTTGACTTCCTGCTTCGTCATTTTAAGCTTTTCTTTATGAGACCAAACCTGAAAAGGCACATCGATAGCTGCAATTAACGCCAAAGCAAGAGTCACGAAAATGAAGGACCAGACAACAATATCAACGCCATGAGCAATAGCCAATTGAATCGATTGGAACGTAAGCCCTAAGGTTTCTGGCAAAAAATACCTCAAAACCAATGTTGCAACAACGCCAACCAACGTCACTTTTGCGATAGACTTAAGGAGCTCAACCAAAGATTGAACGGAAAACATTCGCTTCAAACCTGCTATAGGACTCATTTTACTGAGCTTAGGCATCAAGGGCTCCCATGCAAAATTCAGCCCCCCTAAAGCGATACTACCCACAATGCCAGCCACAGCCAGAACGGACATAAGCAACACCATGGAGTCCATGATAGTTACGATCGACTCATAAAGATGAAAAACCATACGGCTAAGATCAAATATATCCGAACGCTCAACAACAAAGTTAAAGTTAAACAATACCGCCAAATCACGAGCCAATAAGGTTCCGGTTCCGTATAAAGTAGCAGCTGCAACAATCAACAGCAGCGCAGAGCTAAGATCTTTAGATCGAGGTAAATTACCTTTATTACGAGCATCTTGAAGTTTCTTACTACTGGCTCCTTCGGTTTTTTCACTACCGTCTTCATTCTCAGCCATTTAAATGAATCCCCCACGTAACGTTCATCCAGTTAATAATTTCCCCAAAGAATAACAAGTAGATATTCAAGAAATCATCCAACATAATCCAAAAAAAGAACAAAGAGAATAGCATTATAATTGGAAAGCCAAGCGCAAACACGTTTAACTGCGGAGACGCCTTAGCAACCACACCAAAAGATAAATTAATAACCAGCACAGCAATGGCCAAAGGCAATACGATAAGCAAAGCCTTCTCAAACATCCACCCACCCAACAACACCAATTGCCAATAGCGCTGACTAGAAAAACCGCTACCAATGGGCCAATAGTTAAAACTTTCAGCTAAATACTCAATCATCACTAGATGACCGTTAGTTCCCAAAAAGGCCAACGCCACCATTGAAAGGTAATATTGACCAAGTGTAGCAACAGAAATTCCATTCGCAGGATCATTAGACATGGCAAAACCAAGCCCTGCCACCATCGCAGCCAACTGCCCTGCAAGCGAAAATAACTGAAATAATATAGTGATGACAAAACCAAGCACAAAACCAATAATCAACTGCTCGGCTATAAGAACAATATAGGCTGGAGAGACGGGGTCATAATTAGGGATATCAATAACAGGTGTAATAATAATGGCAACAAGGAAGGAAAAAGCAATGCGCAATCGCGGACTAACCAATCGACTACCAAACAAAGGCAGTGCCATAAAAAAAGCACCAATCCGAAAAAAAGGCAAAAGAAAACTGATCGTCAGATTTAAAAGTTGATCAGGATTAATTTCTAGCATTAGCCTATTATCATAGGAATATTAACAAATAAATTGATCGTAAAATCCATTAACTTCATTAATATCCACGGCCCCAGCTGCATAATAACTAAAATAGTAACGATCAACCTAGGCAAAAAAGACAGTGTTTGCTCGTTAATTTGTGTTGCAGCTTGAAACACACTAACAATTAAACCTACGATTAAGCTTGGCACCATCACAACACCAACGATCAGAACAATTAAGTAAAAACCCTGCCCGTATAAGCTCAATACCACTTGAGGATCCATAATTAAATCCCGAAACTAGCCGCTAATGTGCTCATAATCATAGACCAACCATCAACCATCACAAAAAGCATAATTTTAAAAGGCAGCGAAATAATAATTGGTGACAACATCATCATCCCCATCGCCATCAAAACACTGGCCACAACCATATCGACAATTAAAAAAGGAATAAAGATCATAAAACCAATTTGAAAAGCCGTTTTCAGCTCACTCGTTACAAAAGCAGGCATTAGAATTGTAAAGGGAAGTGTTTCCATAGACTGAATCGTCCCCTCTCGACCAGCCAATTTAACAAAAAGAGCAATATCATCTTCTCTCGTCTGCGCCAACATGAAATCTCTGACAGGAACAGATGCTGCCTCAACAGCTTGAATTGACGTCATTTCTTCTTTTAAGTATGGCTGCAGGGCAACTTCATTAACCCTATCTAAGGTTGGTGTCATAATGAACAAGGTCAAAAATAAGGCCATTCCTATCATTATCTGGTTAGAAGGTGTTTGCTGCAGCCCGATTGCTTGGCGCAAAATTGCTAACACGATAATAATTCGAGTAAAAGCCGTCATCATCATTAAAGCTGCTGGTAATAGTGTCAGTGCCGTCATGATAAAGAGAATTTGCAACGAAACCGAGTAGTCTTGACTACCGTCGGCATTTGTCACTACTTTGACTGCTGGTAAACCGACTTCCGCCCAAGAAGCAGCAGGACTAACCAACATTAGCAAAAGAACAAAGCGAATCACACAACATCCCCATTGTTCTTATTATCACTGGAATTTTCTCGACCTACTTCCTCCATCATAGAGGCAAATGAACTAGCCTTAGCTGGAAAACTTTTCAAATGGGAAATAGAATGCGACGTCACACCAATGAGCAGGCGTTCTCCCTCCACTTCAATAAGCATGAGTTTCTCTTTTGCACCCAAGGATTGAACATTGACAATATTAATATCCGATTGACCTAACTTCATTTGAGCAAGCTGAAAACGCTTCATTAACCAAAGACAGACCGGAATAAAGGCAATAACAAAAATTAGAGAAAAAACCACCTTCCAAATAGAAGGTGTCACAGATATTTCTTGCACGCCTGCAGCATGTAAATAGGGGACGGCCATGCAAAGCATGGCCGTAATAGTATGTTTATTTAAAAAAGAAAAAATCAATTGGCACTACTTTAGTCGTCTAATACGCTCACTAGGACTTACAACATCCGTTAAACGGATACCATACTTATCATTAACCACAACCACCTCACCGTGCGCTATCAATGTACCATTTACTAATACATCTAGCGGCTCTCCAGCAAAGCGATCGAGCTCAACAACAGACCCCTGCGTCAGCTGCATTAAGTTTCGAATTGCTATTTCCGTGTTGCCTAATTCCATAGAAAGAACAACCGGAATATCCATAATCAAATCAAGATCTGAACCAACGCCGCCAGCAGGTACGGAAGGATTCGTAAGCGTCTCAAGTTTCACGGGCTCGACTTCTTGCTCCGTCATTGCTGCCGCCCATTCGTCTTCAAGTCCTTCGCCCTCTTCGGTTTCGCCAGCTTCAGTCATTGCTGCCGCCCACTCATCCGCTAAATCGTCGTCCATTCCTTCTGCATCGGGATTTTGCTCTTCTGCCATGTTATTTCGTCACCTTCGTCTTAAAACTTTCTTCCATCTGCACAGAGTAGTGCTCATTAGTCATGCCCAGTTTACCTTTAAAGGTCGGAACATTATTCGCTCTAACGGTAACGAACTCTGGCATTTCAATTGGGATAACATCACCCACTTTAAACTTTAACACTTCGCCCAAAGAAATCTTTCGATTCGCTACATTCACCGTTAAATTTACAGCAATATCTTTTACATCTTGCTCAAGAGATTTACCCCAGCGATCATCTTTTTCATCAACATCACTCTGCACACCAGCGTCGAGCAATTCACGTACAGGCTCAATCATAGAGTAAGGTAGAGTAATATGAAGCTCCCCGCCACCACCATCCAATTCAATATGAAAAGTAGACACGACGACAACCTCACTCGGACTAACGATATTTGCCATAGCAGGGTTAACTTCTGAGCTGATGTATTCTAATTCTAATTTTAATACTGGCGCCCAAGCCTCAGTCAAATCAACAAAGACTTGCTCCAGCATTAACTGAACAATCCGAATTTCAGTCGGTGTGAATTCTCGACCTTCAATTTTAGCATGACGACCGTCACCACCAAAAAAATTATCAACCAGTTTAAAAACTAACTTTGCGTCCAGAATAAAGAGAGCGGTACTTCTTAACGGTCTGAATTTGACTAAATTCAAACTGGTTGGAACATAAAGAGTATGAACATACTCACCAAACTTCATCACCTGAAGACCACCAGAAGAAACATCTGCCGTCCGGCGAAGCATGTTAAATAAACTAATTCGCGTATAACGAGCGAATCGTTCGTTTATCATCTCCAAGGTGGGCATTCGCCCACGCACAATACGTTCTTGACTAGTGATGTCATAAGATGCCACACCATTAGCATCTCGGTTATCTACTTCAGCAGGTTTTTCATCGGCACCATGCAGGAGCGCATCGATCTCGTCCTGCGATAACAGATCTTGAGCTGACATAAAATTACTGCATCACAAAGTTAGTAAATAGCACACCATCAATACCACCTTGACCAGTTTCCTGTTCAAGAATGCCATTGATTGCACCTAAAGCGGCTTTTTTAAGAGCCACCTTCCCTTCAGCTGTCTGCAACTCATCAAATGACTGACTTGAAAAAAGCAATACAAGACTATTTCGAATTAAAGGCATATGAAGTGTTACTGCATTAATTTGATCCATATTTTTAGATTTAATCGACATATTAAGCTGCACATAACGCTGCTTACCACCAACCATCAAATCAATCGTAAACGCAGGATCTAACGCCAAATAAACGGATGGCTCTTTAGCCAATGCGGCTTCTGCAGATTCCGAAGAATCACTGTCACTTCCGCCACTAAACAAGAAGAAATAAGCCGCTGCACCACCGCCACCTAACAACACTAAAAGAAGAGCTCCAATAATAATAAGCTTTTTCTTACTACCGGATTTTCCGTCTTCTGTACCGATATCCAAACCATCTTCTTCAGCCATACCATCAAACCTTTAGATACACAAAAACTTTCTACAGAGCGTTTATAACACGCTTACACGCTATCGGCCTTCTATTCTACAAATATTCAAACAGAGCACCATCAGTTTTTCGTAAGTTTAAGCGTAGTAATCGACACCAGACGCAGAAACATACGATACGTTATTCGCAATTAACTCATCATCACTGTCTACAATGTTGTTCTGATTCGCCGTATTGTTTTGATTATTGTCTCGATCTTGTGCATTAGAAGTATCTTGCTGTGAAACGTCAACATCTGCTCGACTTAGATCCATTCCTTGCTGAGCCAACATTTCTCTCAGCCGCCCCATTTGCCCTTCCAATAAATCTCGAGCCTGTGGTGTAGCGGCAACAAAGCTTACCTGAGTATTTGAGTCACTATCTACTGACACCTTAACCGTTAAACTGCCTAATTCTGGCGGGTCCAAGCGGATGTGCGCAGTATGACCACCATCGCGCGCAACCCAAGCTACCTTTTGACTCATTTCGCTCGCCCATCCAGGATGACTAGGCGGCAAGTTCATTGTCAGGTTAGTTTGAGCATTAGGAACAGGGTTATTGGAAATAACAGCCGCCATGCCAGCAGAGCGATTAACATTATTATGGAGAGAGCTGTTTAAGCCACCACCAACATCACCCGCAGCACCATCAATTTGAGCTGACATCCGACCAAGCATCACTTCTTGTTCTTTTTTACGTAATTCAATGGGCTCATTAATCAAAACGCCATCCTCTCCCAGCAGAGAGTCCGCAGCATCCATCTTCATTTCGCTCGAGCCTGAGGCCGCAAGAGCGCTCTCCGACAAAATTAAAGGCGGCACATCAGAACGACCATTTTTATTAATAACCCCCGCAACTCCAGCAGCAACCGTTGTCACTTTGGCAGCATCAAGAACAACACCATCACCCGCAATTGCAGATATAGGTGTAGCTTTAGTACCTGATGATGCCATTTGAGACATAACCCAAGATAATTCCCCTTCACCATTAGCGTCTAGCAACTCAACAGACCCCGAATCCGACTCAGGAAGCATTTCAGGCTTAGGTAATAAATCAACCTTACTTACATTATTAGATACATTGCGCTTTATCGCATCAAGCCCTACCGCACCAGTACTGACAACAGGAGCCATTGCGCCTAATTCCGTCTCTGGCACCATAACACTATCAATAGAGCCGCGCTGAAGCTCAGAAGAGGTAACGCCGTCTGGCATAAACTTCCTCTGAGGTGTAGCGGTCACGCCACCTGAAACAAGCTCCTCCTGAGAAGAAGTAACGCCGTCTGACATAAACTTCCTTTGAGGTGTAGCGGCCACGCCACTCAAGATTTGATTAGCATCACCATCAGGGCTAGTAGGTGTCGAAGGCTGATTTTCTGTGTTTTTAAAATCAGGAGAAGCGGTAACAGATAAAAGGTCAGAGTTTTCTTCAGCAGGCACAGCCGCCAAACTGTTAGAGGGTTTTATTTCGCCATCATCCTGCAAAATATTGCCGCTACCTTCAATCGAATTTGTCACCGTAGCAACAACATTAGAGGCAGAACCAGAAAGCTCTGATGGAAGCACATCACCTTTAGTCTTACTATTAATTGACACGTCACTACTATCAGATACTTTTATAGTAGAAGTTGAACTGGTAGGTAAAGAGGCTGATGACGAAACAGTAGGAGTGGATGATTCACCAGCAGTCGATGTTTTACTAGGATCGAGAGCTTCTTTAGCCTTATTGAAATCATTTGCGAAAGCCTCCCCATTTGTGGAAGGAGCTTTCACTAAAGATGATTTAGTGGGCGATACACCTGAAGATAAAGGCAATACTGTATTTGAATCTGTGCGCATAATTTCCTCCAACGATAGAGAAGACTATGCAATAGCAAGGCCAATTTAACTATGATGACCAACGTGCCAGTGATAATGCGCCTTCACCGTGCTACCGCCTTTGGAAAACTCCAACTTATCACAAAGTTGATTCAGCAAAGCGAAACCTCGATTATAAAGCAATTCCGTATTGGATATATCATAGTTGATGCTCTTATAATCAAACCCCGAGCCGCTGTCCTCCACACATAACACAAGCATCCTGTCGTTATTGTCTGACGTTACTTTAACAGAAATTTTGACATAGCCACTTTTTAGACTTAACAGACGACGCTCACGCTCTTCATAGTAATGCGAGAAGCCTTCATTGGATTTTTTCTTATCCGAGCTCAACTTCAAAACGCCATGCTCGAGTGCATTCGAATACAGCTCCGACAGAATCATAAAAATCTGACTGGAAAAACTGCTTAACCCCGGCACGGTTGTAAGTATTTGCAAGACATAAGGAAGAGGATCTGTATTACGAAGTGAATCTGCATTCAGAATATACTCAAACGAAAAATCAGCAGGCGCTTCGTCATGTCCTTTCGAAATATCATGCCCAGACGAATCTATACCTATATTGGTATCCAAGCGAATACTAAGACATGAGATGTCATCATGGGGGTTGTCCAAAACGCCCTCTTGTTTTAAGCGTTCAGTTAACCAATCTAATGATTGACCAGGCTCAATTTCACCCCGATAAAGCGGGGCAAGAACAGAATGGCAAAACATTTCTCCGGATAAATCTGAAGCCTCATAAATACCATCAGAAAATGCCATTAACCTATCCCCAGGAACAAAAGACATAGGGTCAATCTGACACTCGAAAACATCTGGCGGAAGCACGCCTAAAGGCAGGTTTTTAGAAATTAATCTGATCGGCTTATCGGCGACTTGTGAAAAAAACAATAAATCAGGCAGCCCACCATTCCAAACCTCAATGCTTTTATTATTCACTTTGACATCAATAAAGGCAGCACTACAAAACATATTTGCTGGTAGAACACCTTTCAGACGAGCGTTTATCTCTGGGATAATTTGGCGCATCAAAAAGCCTTTTTTCGTCCAATCAAAAAAGATATCCGCAAGTGGTAACGCCCCAATGGCGGCCGAAAGACCATGTCCAGTAAAGTCCCCTAATAATATATGCATTCCACCATTTGGCTTATAAGCAGCTAAAATGACATCACCATTAAACGTATGAGTACCATAGTGAATGGTCGAAAGTGCAGGATCCTCCAAACAATTTGAGTGCGTTATATTCTCATAAACAACTTTGGCAACATCCTGCTCATGAAGCAATTTTTCATTATATAAAGCCATTGCATCACGCTGATCTTCAAGTGTTTTTTGCATCACCAACAATTTAACAATGGCATTTAATTTTGAAGTAATAAGCGCAGGACTATAGGGTTTAGATATAAAATCCGTGCCACCAATTCGTAGGCAGTTAGATAAAGCAATGGGGTCAACAACACCAGAAAGGAAAATAATGGGAACAAATAAATCACCAGCAAGACGCTGAATTTCTAGCGCCGCTTCCCAACCATCTTTGCGCGGCATTTTTATATCTAAACAAACCAATTGGATAAGTTGAGGATCAAATTTATCAATGGCATCTTGCCCATCAACAGCCGATATAACTTTATGTCCAAATTGACTCAAAATCGTTTTAAGTAAAATACGGTCAGAAGGGTTATCATCTGCAATTAATATAGTTAAAACTTGCTCCATTATTAACTACTCAGTGATGTCGAAAAGCCGATGGAAATTCGCAATTTTAAGAGTATCAATAACCACGCCATTCACATGGACCAAACGGATCACAGCCTTCTCTCCACCAGCATGATCTCTCAGTAACAGCAGCATGCCAAGAGCCGAACTATCTAAGTATGTCACTTCAGCTAAGTTAACTTCATAATACTTTACCGCATTAAACGCAGTAAAAGCCTCTTTAAATGTTTTGTGGCAGCTGTAATCAAAACGACCTTTTATTTTGATTGTCAGGCACTCTGTTTTTTTATCAAAAAAACTTTCAACCACAGCTTGCTCCTCGAATCTGAATGGCAAGCCTTAAAGCTCATCCGACTCATCATTAGATTCCTCTATAGACACGTCATAAATCGTATCTTCTGAAATATTTGATGCCGTTTTCGTCATCAACCCATGAATTCGTTCAATCATTTCGTTAACTGACTCTCTAGCTCTATCCAAACGAGCCACACCAACACTACGATCCGACTCAAGTAGTGACAGAGTTGAAGCCGCCACAGACTTCATACCTTCTATTTGATCTTGTACCTTACTAATATCATGCTCCACATCGATAGCGAAACGGTGACGAATTTTTTCACTTTCACCCTCTGTCGCGGCAAGACTAGACAACACTCCAGCCCTGACCTCGTTAAGACAACGATCAACATCACTCAACAAAAACACATCAGAGGATAAGTCTTTCTCAACCAACGCTAAACGCTGCAAAACAAGTTCATACCCTAGTATTAATGAGTCTCGGACTTGTTCAGACAGCCAAGCCACATCATTTAGCTCAACTTGAAACCCTTCAAAAGGCGCTTCACTAACGACAATATCTTTTTCTGATTGCTCATTGTGGTCTGTTTTTTCGTCAATTAGGGATGCTATTTGTTGTAGTTTCGTAATTTTTTCAACGTTATTTGTTCGTTCACAGACAAGGTTCAGAGAATCAAAAAGCATCACTACCTTGCGACGCACCATTTCTAATGATTTAGCAAAACCTATATAAGGAGAGTCTTTCCTTAATATTCTAATCGATGAATTCCAAACATCTTTTTCCATCAGCTTCAGACTGTGATGTAAAACATCAAACTCTGCCATTTCGGATTTTGATTGAATGTAAATAATACTCTGGAAGCTATCAGGCTCCACGTCCGAATCAGAAACAAAACGATCAACACTCAGCCAGAAAACACCATCTGATAAGTCTAATTTCAGCTCCTGATCTAACAATAAAATAGAATCAGCAACACGCTCACCAATTGGATCATCTAAACCAGAATCGATACCAAACAGAGACTCAAATAAAGGCGTATTTCTAAACCAAAGCCTTTCAGCACCCGCACTTAACCACACAACATCCCCTTCATGATTCGTTACAAAGAAAGGATCATTCACTTTAGACAAAGCCTTCTCAATCAGGCTAAGGCTCTTACCCTGTTGATCAAGATCGAAATTTCTTGATGCCAATTCACTATCAATCAAATGATTCAGATCAGTAAATTCATCTACTACATTACGTGGCGTTAGTATCGAGACATGACCATGTTTATGACGATCTATAATATAATGAAGACTAGAAAAACCAGACCGTAATTGGCGCCCAAAACGCACGGTCAGCATCATGACAATAACAACAATCAGTAAAAATATAACAACAGGTACCCAAATCAATCTTTCAACAAAAAACTGACGCTCATAATCCAAATCAACGCTAATTTGCAAAAGCGCGTCATCAAGCGTCTCTAGAATCTTAAAAGATGAATACACTGCGCCTCGCTCTCTTTCCGTCAAAGGCACAGAATCTAACTCTTTTTGAGAAAGACCACTTAACAAAATAAGTGAGCCCGATAAATCCACATCAGGCGTCATTCCATAACTATCAAGATGAGTTTTTATTAAGCGATATTCGCCCGCTAGCATTTGATGTAGATAACTTGGAGAAGGAGCCAATACACTATTTTGGCTATAAATTTTCTTATCACCAACTAATAACCACTCCAACCAATGCTCTTCAGCACTATGAACCAACTCCAAAAGCTCGCTTAGCTTTTCTTGCTGCGCATGTTGTCGCTCCAAGTTAATAGTCATCAACATGTACATGCTTGAAAAGGCTAATAACAGTATAAACAACAAGGCAAAAACGCCTTTTTGCAGACCATTAATCAGCTCTTTTCTTGGAGCACCAAAAGGTGAATGCTGTGTATTCATAGTCAATAATCACTTTCAAGCTAATGATGAAGATGGCCAAACGCCAGCAACGAAGGATAAATAATTTTTTTTATCAATAACAATAATGTCATCTTGCATAGAAGAGTAAAGACTCACTTCATCGCCCCCCCCTATTAGTTTAGGAGGCAAACTAAACTCCCTAACGCATTCTCCGCTTGGTAGTGAAGCACGCCAATCGCAAGTGGTAAAAGGCAGTACAACTGATTCTCCCATACATTCAAGAATGACTGAAAAAACAGGCACTTCATGTGACATTATCAACAACCCATCCAAAAATATTTTTGAAACAACCTTATCAAAACAATACCCATCATGAATAATAAATGACGCTAATTTCTGTTCGCCCCCATCAAAAAAAGTAAGCGAAAAAGGCGATTGATAAGGTAATAGCGCCGACACTAATTCCGCTTTTATACAAAACATCCTGCCACAGACCCTCCCAAAATAATAACCATTCTTGGAAGGATGTGTTGGTTTATTTTCTTCTCGCCAGCCATACTCCAGAGAGGATCCATCTACACTTACCAGACATGGCTCTAACAAAGGTATATTGTGCGGATTAAGCCAAATATTTTTTACCCAAGAATGAGGTGCTTGCATTTGGGAACAAATACCTTCTATTTCATCAAGAGTGAAATAAGGTACCGCAAAATACAATCCACCCTGCTTGACCACCAGCACTTGCTCAATGTATCTAGGAAAAATGCAGTAAGCCGTATCGTTTGACGATAAAAAAGGCATATCCAAAACAACTTGAGCTTTAACTGCTCCTTCAACACCAAGCCATATGTCATCACCAAGAACAAATAGGTCTTTTTCAGAAACAACATAAAACCCAAGACA
This sequence comes from Marinomonas maritima, assembly GCF_024435075.2. Lineage (NCBI taxonomy): Bacteria > Pseudomonadati > Pseudomonadota > Gammaproteobacteria > Oceanospirillales > Oceanospirillaceae > Marinomonas > Marinomonas maritima. The sequence continues at coordinate 123,858 of NZ_JAMZEG020000003.1, forward strand.
CTCAGCTTGATCAAAAACAAACCGCCCAAAACTGGTATCAATTTCATACAAGAAATAAGATAAAAAATCATGCCCTAAACACGCCTGATACGATAGCTTTTGACCACCCCCCCTGATTGATTCACTACCAACATAAACCAGTCCACCATGACGCACCGGAAAATAAGCAACATCTGCATCACGCTCAAATGATATAACATTCTGCGACTCTGGAACAAAACGATCTCGCTGCTCCACGTTGGATAAATCCGCTGAAAAAAGCGAGCCAAACATTTGATAAAGTAGTGTTTTAAGACGACCTTCGAACAAACCTAAAAGACGATAGCGATAATCTCTTTTTAAAGACATATTCTGAAAGAGGGGTAGAAAATTTAGTTTACACAGCTCTTTTAAAGATTCTTTCTCATTATTGTCAGAGACCTGCTGCCATTGGAGCAAAGGAAATCTAGCTTGTAACCATGAAAGAGACTGCACACTAGTAAGCAAAAAACGCCCTTCTAAATAAGCCCCCTTTATTGCATCAAGTTGAAACGACACACGTCCAGATGAAGAAAGCGCTTCCAAATACACATCTACGCTAATTGGGTCTGTCGAGGCAGATATCTCCACCAATCGAGCTTCATAATCCACATACATTGGCGAGTGCGCTTTCTCATCAGGCAAAGATAAAATAGCAACCCAACAGGAACGCTCAAGAGACAAAAGGTGATCTAATTGTAACGTGCGATCTGAGCCAAACTGACTTCCAATCGCAACTTGAAAAAGCGCGTCAGCAGCGGAAAAAAACGCGGTATGATAGCACTCAGAATAAGGAGAGCCTGACGCCAAAAGTTCATCTACAGCATCAAGAAAAGAAGAAAACCTATCATGATAAGCGTTATTAGAAGTATTTAAATCCATGTTTTTTGGCATGGAAAGCAGGGCGAGACGAAGTTTTTCTAAACCAAACTGAGGGGAATAAGCATAATCACGCAGTGCTATTTCTACCTGAGAAACAGACAAAGATAAATCGATCAGTCCATTATCCAGTCGCACCATATTTCATCCTAACAATAAGCTAAGTTGCTGTATTAAATAGCCTCTAAACGCTATCGTATATTGTCCAAAAAACGGCGCATCGCAAATTCATCACTTTGACGTTGCTCTTGCTTTTCTTCAACAACCAACTCTGCTTTGTGATTTTTTTCTTTCAACCAATCCATACTTTTGGTTTTCGACCGGGCTTGCAACCAGCGACGCATACTCATGTCTGCTTGCTGCTCAGATCGCCCAACAGCCGATTCTTGCTGGACAATCGCCTGCCGAACTCGATCAACAAAGTGCTGATAATTCGTTGTCAGGTATGCACTCAAACCGAGAAGATTACGTTCTGATTCATACTGCCCAGCGTACTCTCGCAATTCACTCAATTTTTGCAGGTCGTGCTGCACTTTGGCTTTATCACGAGCCAACTGCTGAGCAGCCGAGTCCTCTTTACCTTTAGCAAGATCGACCAATATCTGCATTCGTCGTGATTTTTTCATGCCTGACCCATTTGAAAATTAGCTAAATAATAGGCTTTTTTACAAGCTATCGTCTACTACCCTTTTGTCATTGCCGTAACCAAAGCTTCTAAGCTCTGATCAATAGTAAAACTCTCAGTAAGAGACTGCTGGAGAAATTTTCGGATCTCAGGCATCTGAATAATAGCCTGATCTAGGTCTGGATCGCTGCCTCTTGCATATGCACCAACCGAAATAAGATCTTGATTCTGCTGAAATTTAGAATAAAGCTGCTTCACTCTCATTGCACCATACAAATGATCTTCACTTACTATGTGTGGCATAGCTCGAGAGATTGAGGCTTCAATATCGATGGCTGGATAATGCCCTTCTTCTGCTAGACGCCGAGACAAAACAATGTGACCATCAAGAATCGCCCTAGAGGCATCCGCGATCGGGTCTTGCTGATCATCGCCTTCGGTTAATACCGTGTAAAACGCCGTTACCGAACCACTACCTTCACAGCCGTTACCGGCACGCTCCACCAGCTGAGGAAGTTTTGAAAATACAGAAGGTGGATAACCTTTTGTTGCTGGAGGCTCACCTACCGACAACGCTATTTCACGTTGTGCTTGAGCATAGCGAGTAAGAGAGTCCATCAACAACAACACATTCTTGCCTTGATCACGATAATACTCTGCAATACGTGTTGCCAGCATAGCGGCTCGTAAACGCATCAACGCAGAATCATCAGCAGGGGAAGCAACGACAACGGAACGGGCAAGGCCTTCTTCACCCAATATTTGATCAATAAACTCCTTTACTTCTCGACCACGCTCACCAATTAAACCAACGACGGTAATATCCGCTTCGGTAAATTTGGTCATCATGCCAAGCAACATACTTTTACCCACGCCACTGCCGGCGAAAAGGCCTAATCGCTGGCCCTTTCCGACTGTTAGTAGACTATTGATGGCTTTGATGCCAACATCCAACGGCTCACTAATTGGCTTACGCTGTAATGGGTTAATGACATCGCCATGTAGCGTCACTGAGTCCTTAGTTTTAATAGGCCCCTTACCATCAAGAGGCTTACCCAACCCATTTACCACTCGACCAAGCAACTCATCGCCAACAGGCATTTTACTGTCACCCAGTAATGGACGAACTCTCGCCCCAGGAGAAATACCTTCAATTGCTTCGGTTGGCATGAGATAGGTTAAATCGCCAGTAAAACCAACCACTTCAGACTCAACCCAGCGATTTTTTCGGACTTGAACAGAACAACGGTCACCTAATGCAACAACGCACCCTACCGCTTCCATGGTCAAACCAACCATCCGAGTTACCTTCCCCTCAAGTTGAGGAGGAAATGGGGCGACAGAGACACTACTAAGTTTACTTAATCGCTCTTCAATCGTTGACACGGCGACTAGTCCTGATCTGATAGAGAAAGATGTCTAAGTTCGCTGCAAACCGCTTCTAGCCGCTGCTCAACTCGCCCATCTATGTGAAAGGATTTAGAGTCAATGACAAAACCACCGCTAATCAGCGTATCATCGTTTTCAAGCTGTAAGGTTAATCGCTCTTTAACGCCAAGTTCATCTAAAATAGCAACATCATCAGGATGAAGACGCAGCTTAATACGGCCTTCATACTCACCTATTTCATCAAACACCCTAGAAAGCTGCTCTTTTAATACCTGATGCCCATCTTGAGCCATTTTTGAAAGACATATATTTTCGATAATTCTCGTCATCGATTGATACAAAATATTTTCAGCGGCGGTCCGACTTTCTTCCAAAGGTAACGTTATTTCTTTGACTACATTCGCCAGCAAAGCTTCAAGCGTTGCTAGCTGAATTTTAGCCTCGGCTCGAGCCTGCGCCTTTCCTTCTTCAACGCCCAACAGATGACCTTCTTCGTGACCTTTCTCGAAGCCATCCACTTCGCCTTTCGCGAAGCCATCAGAATGCCCTTTTTTATGCCCATCTTCATCACCCTGAATGAACCCTTCATCATAGGCAGCAGAGCGAATTTCTTCTAACTGGGAAGCGGTTAGAGGTTCATAGACTAACGTATCTTGATCCACTTCTTCCGTAGTAACAACAGCCTCTTTCTGTACAAGAATAGCAGGGCCAGAGTGCTCCTTCTGTGGCTTATTATCTTCTAGATGTGGAAGCTCCCAGCGCTCATAAGCCGTTAACTTACGCTCGTCTTTATCTTTTTTCTGATCAGACATACTCTAACTAGACCATCTGCTCGCCGCCGCCGCCGAGAACAATTTCCCCATTGTCAGCAAGGCGTCTGGCAACAGCCAGTATTTCTTTTTGCGCAACTTCTACTTCGCTTACACGAACAGGCCCTTTTGCCTCTAAGTCATCTTTGAGCATATCAGCGGCGCGAGACGACATATTCTTAAAGATTTTTTCCTGCATGTCCGGATCAGCGCCTTTTAACGCAAGAATTAAGGTCTCAGATTCTACTTCACGAAGAATAACCTGAATACCACGATCATCAACCTCTAATAAGTTATCAAAGACAAACATCAAATCTTGAATCGTATTTGCTAAGTCTTCATCAACATCACGAATCGACTCCATCAACTCAGATTCCACTGAGCTGTCAATAAAGTTCATTATGTTCGCAGCAGTACGAATGCCGCCGATGGTCGTTGACTGCGTTGAGTTATTACCCGAGAACTGACGCTCTAATATATTATTCAACTCGAGTAATGCCGCGGGCTGAACTGTTTCAAGCGCCGCAACACGCAATACAATATCCAAGCGGACTCGCTCGTCGAAGTTGGCTAGAATATCAGCAGCCTGATCTGGATCAAGGTAGGAAATAACGATGGCTTGAATTTGAGGGTGTTCATAACGAATAACGTCGGCAACCGCTCGTGATTCCATCCACTTAAGGGTATCCAAACCAGTGGTATTTCCCCCAAGTAAAATTCGGTCAATCAAACTTCCAGCTTTCTCTTCGCCCAACGCTTCCCTTAACATATTACGAATATAGCCATCAGCACCTAAGCCTAAACCCGTCTGATCTCCAACCAATACCAAAAAGTCATCAAGCACTTTTTCAACTTGATGACGCTGGACATTGGCTAACTGTGCCATTGTAGAACCAATCCGCTGAACCTCTTTCGGCCCCATATGTTTAAGAATTTGGGCTGCATCTGATTCACCTAACGACATAAGAAGCACTGCCGCCTTCTCAACCGAACTCAATTCTGAACCTTGGCCTGGATCACTCATTTATTTTTCCATCACCCATTGTTTAACCACTTGAGCAACACGCTCTGGCTCTTCTGCAATTAGACCGCGAATCGCATTTAATTGACGATCAATCTTCTCAGGAGAACCTGGCACTAATATATCTTCAGCACTAACAAGTGACACCTGATCGTCTGAAATCTCATCCGTTTCATCCGAGAATATAGCGGCCTCAGTATCATCAGCAACCGCAATTTTATTCTGATCACTAAGTGCTTTCAAAATTGGACGAACAACAACTAATAGCAATATTAGTACAAATATCCCCACTAACGTTGGTTGTAACAAACTCAGGAACCACGCCTGCTTATAAAGCGGAATTTCAGCAACAGCGTCGACTGGATCTGGTATGGCAAAAGGTGAATTAATAACACTGACACTGTCACCACGTGATGGATCATAACCAACAGCATCACGGACCAATAACGTTAAACGCCCCAGCTCATCATCATTCCAGGGCGTACGTATAATCGCAGAAGTATCAGGATTAAGACTGACCAAATCATCAACCACAACCGCCACAGATAAGCGTCTTACCATCCCCTGCTGTCGTTTGGTATAACTAATACTTCGATCTAGCTCAAAGTTACGCGTTGTCTCTTCACGAGACTGGCCATTTTTCGAGCCTGAACCACCACCTATCGGAGCGCCATTCTCATCCACTGCTTCAGGTATAGTAATCGCGCCTGGAGGCTGATTTGTAAGTGCTCCTGGAATACCACTAGCGTTGGCTCCAGATCCTCTATTTTCTTTTAATGTTTGTTCGCTGCGTAACGCCAATAAATCTGGGTTAAACTGCTCGGCGGTTTTTTCGATTGCAGTAAAATCAACATCAGCTGATACCTCTGCTTTAAAACGCCCTTGCCCTACAACTGGGCCAAGAATGCTATTCACTCTCTGCAACAGAACTTCTTCTACTTTACGAGCATAATCAAATTGTTTCCCTGCCACAGACAACTCAGAATCTGAGTCTTTTTCTGTCAATAAAGTACCTCGTTGATCAACAACAGTGACGTCTTTATCACTTAACTGAGAAATACTAGAAGCAACTAAATTAACAATGGCCTCAACTTGACTCTTGTCCAAACGCCGCCCAGGATAAAGTTCTAAAAATACAGATGCAGAAGGCTTTCGAGTATCTCGAACAAAAACAGATTCTTTTGGTATTGCTAAGTGAATTCGAGCACTTTTAATACTTTGTAAACTGGAAATAGTTCGACTTAACTCACCCTCAAGACCTCGTCGATAACGTGTTGTTTCAACAAATTGAGAGGTGCCAAGACCTTGCTCCTGGTCCATTATTTCCATGCCAACAATATTGTCGGAAACAATGCCTGAACCCGCCAATTTAAGACGAGCTTGATGATAAAAATCAGACTCAACAAGCAAGGCGCCTGTATTTTGATCTAATTTAAAGGGAATATTGTTAACGCTAAGAATTTCTACTATTTGATCGGCATTGTAGTCCGTAATACTACTTAATACAGGTTTGTAATCAGGGCCATTACTCCATAACACAGCCGCCAACCCTATTGCGATGGACGCAGCTAAACCAACCATTAACGCAAGCTGACGGATAACCGTCAGCCTATTAAAGCCGGTAACTAACTCTAGATAGAGCTTTTGCTCCGATTGTTCTGCAGGGACATTATCCATTAAAAAGCGCCAAGCGGTTTATTATGCCTAAATCGGCATATTCATGATTTTTTCATACGCGTCTACAAGTTTATTACGCACCTGAGTCATTGCTTCGAATGACACACTCGATTTTTGTAAACCAATCATAACTTGAGGTAAATCAACCCCTTCGTCACCGCGTTCGTAAGATTGGGCTAACTGTGATGCGTCTTTCTGTAAGGTGTTTACATTATTGACCGCATTTTTCAACATTTCTGCAAAATCTGCACGTTCAACACCTTGAACCCCGCCACCTTCGCCGCCTATTTTTTCGACACTAGGTACAGGTGAACTAGGCGCTCTAACCTGCGACTGCATATCCCTCATCTGGGACAACACTTGATTAATGTCTGGTCGACCAGAAATCATCTTACTCACCTAAAAAAACACATACACACAGCTTAGCATAAAGCCAATTAAAACAAGATACAAAAATCAATCGACATCTATACCACTTTCTCGCATTTTGGCGATTTTATAGCGTAAAGTTCTAGGGCTTATCCCCAATTTATCGGCAACAGCTTTACGCTTACCATTTGCATCGACTAATGCTTGAGCAATAATGCGAAACTCATGCTGCTGAACCCCTTTACCAAGAATGGAAGCGGCACTGTCTTCCTCTTCTGTCATATCACTCACAGTAGGCGCCAAACTCATCATATCGAACGCTATATGATCTTCGTTGATTTGTGCATTAGGACTTAAAATCAACGCGCGCTGAATAACGTTATCAAGCTCACGAACATTACCAGGCCAAGGATGAGACTCTAATTTACTTTGAGCAGATGGTTTTAAGAGAGCACCAGAAATACGCATTTTTCCAGCATGCTTTGCAAGTAAATGATGGGCAATGGGGAGAATATCTCCTTTACGCTCGCGAATCGGCACCCAGCGCAATGGAAAAACATTCAAGCGATAGTATAAATCTTCTCTAAATCCACCTTCACGAACATAATCCGCAAGATCGCGGTTCGTGGTTGCAATAACACGAACATCTAACGGAATAGATTTTTTACCACCAAGACGTTCAACCTCTTGCTCTTGTAAAACACGTAGTAATTTCGCCTGTAAACTAACATCCATTTCAGTTATTTCATCAAGTAGTAACGTGCCGCCATTCGCCTGTTCGAACTTACCTGCCTGCGAAGAGACCGCCCCCGTATACGCCCCTTTTTCATAACCAAAAAGTATCGCTTCTAGCATGTTTTCAGGAATCGCAGCACAGTTGATTGCCACAAAAGGTGCATTAGGGCGGCTTGAGTGCTGATGAATATAGTGAGCAAGTACTTCTTTACCCGTTCCACTCTCACCGCAAATCAAGACAGTTGAATCTGTTACAGCAACACGCTTTGCCAATTCCAATAACGCGATACTCGAAGGGTCTTTCGCAATCGGTTGAGGGTTTGATGAAGGCGCTGCCTTAACGGTATATTTTGCAATGGCATTCAATAGCTCTTCTTCTTGAAAAGGCTTAAGTAAATAGTCAACCGCACCATCACGCATGGCCTCTACCGCGTGGGCAATATCACCATAAGCCGTCATTAACATAATAGGCAGCTCAGGGTAAGTATCGATAACATGGTGCAATAACCCATAACCATCCATTCCTGGTAAATTTACATCTGACACCACCATATCAAACTGGCCATGCTTCAAGGCAATTACCGCCTCTTCTGCACTATAAACTATTTTACACTGGTAACTTGCTAACATTAGAGTGTCTTCTAACGCTTCCGCAAGCCCCTTGTCATCCTCTACTATCAATAACTTAACATCGGACATTTCATACCCTTACAAGAGGAAGTGTCATACTGGCAGTTGTACCAACACCCTCTATACTGTCTATTTCAAATTTTCCATGATGAGCCCTTGCAATAGCCTTAACAACCATCAAGCCCAACCCAGTTCCATGTTGTTTCGTTGTTACAAAACCTTCTTGAACATGTTCTAAATGTTCTTTCGACATTCCCAAACCATGATCTTTAAACATCAGTGTCACATAGCCGTCACTATTGCGCCAATCAAGTCGAACCACTTCCCCTTCCGACTGCGCATCCACGGCATTATTCAACAGATTTAACAATGCTCCCATTAACGTTTCTTTATTACACTGAATACAATCTGTGGCTAAAAAATCCGCTCCCGCCACCTCGAACTGCATGTTTTTTTGCTCACAAATTTCTTCACAGTGATTGGTTAATTCCTTAATAAAAACACTGACACTTACCATTCCATCCAGCTTTATCTCACTACGAGAAAAAATCAGCATATCACGGATTTGTTTTTCAATATTCGCCAAGCGATCTACTAGCTTATTAGCAAAAGTTTGGCCCATAACAGGTGCCAAATCTGGCTTTTGTAAATGTCCTGCATACAGCATTGCAGAAGAAAGTGGTGTTCTAATTTGATGAGCCAATGCCGCCACCATTTTGCCCATATTTGATAAGCGCTCATGATGAGTCAGTTTTGTCTGTAACAAATACGCTTCAGTTTGATCAACCAATATAACCAATTGGCCCGGCACATTTCCTAGTGAGGCGGTCTCTACTCGAACTCTACGCCCCGTCACCATACTTACATCGTGACCATCATTTTTTTGCGGCCGAAAGCTTAGCGGTACAATTTCTCCCCATGACTGACCAACCAATGGCAAATTAAATAAACGGTCGGCAACAGGATTGGCCATCACCACTAAACCTTCTTCATTTAACAGCAACACACCAACAGGCATAGACTCAAACAACTGCTGAAACTGCAGCACTAAGACACGATTTTTATCCTGCTCTTGACGCTTGGCCTGCTCTGATTTTTCCAGTTGATCGTATAATCGAACGACTTCCTGCTGAAGGTCTAAGTAAGACTTTGCCAACACATCAGACGACTCAGAGAAAGCCTTAAAAGCGGTTTTCAACTCCGCTATTTCTTCATCTTTTGTCACTAAAACTCCGATTTATCAATATTATAGCGACGCATTTTTTCAATAAGCGTTGTGCGTTGTATTTGTAGATTTTGCGCAGCTTTAGACACTACACCTTGAGTAGATACTAACGCCTGACGAATAAGAAGCGCTTCGAGATGGCGGATATGTAAATTTAAATTCACACCCGATATCTGAGGAAAGGTATGTAGACGCTTAATGTCTTTCAAAACAGAAGACAGTGTTTGTGAGCGCCAAGGCAAAGGGCAAAGCCAAACGCTATAATCCCCCATAACGTCCATAGTATGACTAAGTGAGATAATAGGAATCATTTCATCCAACTCAAAAGACTGAACCGCCTTTCCCAGCACGACAAAATCGGGTAAATGAAACGCGGTCAATGACGTACTGTGCTCTATTCCTATAAAGGTCAAGATGCTGGAAACACTCGAAACCTCTTCGCCATCTAAACCGCACAACCAAGCTTTCACAACACCACCCCAACCTAAAAGGTAAGCAACTCTTACCACACCCTATTATAATGCGTAGTTACCGCTTACTTTCAAGCATTAACGTAGAATTTTATAATGTAGAACTTACTAGTGCAGACAATATTGCATCAAAGTCTTGTTGTGATTCACTCTCTTCCTGACACCATGACAAAGTACCCAACAAAGGTGCCGGTAACATGGAAGCAAGACTTGCAAGGTTCTCTTCATAACACGGCATTCTTTCTGACGTACTATTGTTCGCAACCCACCCCGCCAATGTTAAGCCGTCTCGCGCAATCGCTTCAGCAGTCAAAATGGCGTGATTCAAACAACCCAGTTTCATATTGACGACGAGAATAACGGGGAAACCTAACGACTTCGCCACGTCGGACAACAGCTCTCTATCATTTAACGGCACTCGCCATCCACCTGCTCCTTCCACAAGAGCGAGCTCATGGGGCGTTAATAACGCGCCTTTTATAAACCCTTCCAAGCGAGAGACGGTGATAAAGCGGCCCTCTTTCATTGCTGCAATATGAGGTGCAATAGCGTCTTCCAATACAACGGGATTCACTTGTTCATAAGGCAAACTAACACTACTCGCCTTTTGGATACGCAACGCATCATCATTACGTAAGCTTCCTTCTATTCGATCAGCACCCGCCGCAATCGGCTTAAGACCAAGCGATTTTAAGCCTACTCGCCTTGCAGCTTCAAGCAAACCTACCGTGACGTAAGTTTTACCTGCATCGGTATCGATACCGGTTACAAAAAAACGTTTTCTCACACCTTACTCCTGAATGAAAATGGGCTTTTGAGCCACAACAAAAGCCACTTGATAGCTCAATGGAATCCCTAAATCACCGCGTTGTTTTTCATACTCGTTCAAAAAATGTTTCCATTTACTCGGCGGTAAAGCATTACTCACGTCAGAAGAAATTAAACTTGCGCCTACTTTTTTCAATGAATAAATAGCACCCTCTGGTGAATCAAACCACATAGATACATCAGAGCAATCGGAAGATAAAACATTAAAACGCCCCGCCTTAACACAATCAAACAACGACTCAGCGGCCATATACTGATGCACATGCTTTTTATCATCCAACCCTAACCAAGCTTGGCTAATTTCTGGCATAGACCCCTCTAGTAACGTTGAAAAAACCACGTACCCGCCAGGCTTAGTGACACGATACAGCTCGTTAAATAGATCTTTCGGCGTTAAACACCACTGCATAGCAAGACTCGAAAAAACCAGATCAAAAGACGCCTGTTGAAAAGGCAACTGCTCAGCATCAGCACAAACATAATGGGCGTTTTGCAAAGAAGAGTATTGTGCGCTGGCCACGGCCAACATCTGTTGAGACAAATCCAGTGCAACACAACACGTTGGGGTTAATTTTTCAGACAAGACTCCCAGCGCTTGACCGGTTCCCGTACCAAGATCAAGAACCGCATCCGCCATGCTTAACGGCAGCATAGTCAAAAGTCGCTCTAATACAATTTTCTGAAATTCAGCATAAGAATCATAGGAAAGAGAAGCTCGATCAAAACGTTTCGCTAGCTGCCGCTTGTAGTCAAGCGCAGGGAGAGGGATATCACGTGTTATTAGCATCGATAAAGTTTTCTATGTGACGCACACAAGCCTCTTCCTCTTCAAGAAAAGGCTGGTGTGCACAATTTGACAACACAACACATTGCTGCAAAGGATTTACATCAGTTTGTTGTTCCAAGGTTTTACTAGAAACCAACGCATCCTTACCACCTAAAAGGTGTAAATTAGGCACATCCAAAAGGGACCACTCACGACGAACATCAAGAGATTTCAACAACCTAAGCCCGCCAATCAGAGCCACACGATTTAATGTTTTCATCGGTAAAAAGGATTGTAACTGCTTGACCAAGGCTCGTTCATTCTTCGCCCCTTTTGCCTGCAACATAACAAATCTCTGAAGCCCTTGTTCTGGCGATTGATCAACGAATTCAGCAAACGCATCAAAATCTTCAATCGCCATACCATGCGACCATTCTTCTCTTTTGATAAAGCTAGGAGAGGCAGCTAACGTGATCAAACCAAGAACCTGACTAGAGCGACGCGCCGCCACATAAGTAGACACCATGCCGCCAAGCGACCAGCCAATCCACCAAGCCTCTTTAGGTGCAACTTCGATCAGTTGTTCTGATAAAGCATCGATATCGTAATTAGGCCCAATGCGAGAACGAGAAATCCATTGCTCATCAAGAGAAATACCGGGTAAATTCGCCAGCACAACATAAAAGCGCTGACTCAGACGCGAAGCAAAAGCATGCATAACGTCTTTTGGCATTGCCCAACCAGATACCATAAAAATGGCTTGATTAGACGAGTCTCCAAAAGCTTCTGTTTCAATACGTGCTCGCATGCTGTCCCTCTATTATTTGGCGATTAAAACGTGTTCGAGTGAGTCGCATAATAACACTAAATCCGAGTCAGAGTGGGCCGCACTTAAGGTAATTCTTAAACGGGCGCTGCCTACTGGAACAGTTGGAGGTCGAATCGCTGTACACCAGATACCTAGTGACTTTAGCTGCTCACTAATTTGAAGCGAGGTCTTGCTGTCACCAATAAGAATCGGCTGAATCGCGGTCTCTGACGCCATTAAGGCAACCGGTAACGACTGCATTCGTTGACGAAAATACGCAACATGCCGAGCCAATTTTTCGCGTCTTTCTTGACCTTCTGATGATTGAATGATGCGCAAAGACGCTAACGTTGCTCCCGCTATAGCGGGCGACATCGCCGTTGTATAAATATAAGGACGCGCAAATTGCGTTAAATAATCCGCATACTCATGTGACGTCGCCACAAAAGCCCCTGCCGTTCCGAAAGCTTTGCCAAACGTTCCAACCAATAGAGGCAGCTGCTCAGCATCCAAACCCGCCAACGACAAACACCCCCGCCCATCTTCACCAAGACACCCTAAGCCATGAGCATCATCGACCATAAACATCCAATCATGCTTGATAGCCAAGTTAGATAACTCCGACAAAGGCGCTATATCACCATCCATGCTGAATACACCATCCGTAATGAGTAATCCGGTGTCAGTCGATCTAGATAATAACTTTTCAGCACTCGCCACATCTTTATGCAAATAACGACGCAGTGGCGCTTGCGCCAATAACGCACCATCGATTAACGAAGCATGATTGAGTTTATCTTGAATAACAGGCCGACCTTTACCAGCTAGCGCCGATATCACCCCGAGGTTCGCCATATAACCCGTACTAAACAGCATCACTCGCTCGTAACCAAGCCAGTCTGCGAGGGCATCTTCAAGTTGCTGGTGAGGCGCTAGATGGCCACACACCAAATGCGACGAGCCACCACCGACACCATACTTCTGAGCGGTATCGTGCAACGCTTTAATCAACGCAGGATGATTTGCCAAACCAAGGTAATCATTAGAACAAAAAGCGGCGTAATCTTGAGTATTGATTTTAGCATGAGGAATTTGAGGACCGTCCAGCGTCACCGTTCGACGCATCAAATTCTGTTGTCGGCGCTCTTCAAGCGCAGACAACATCCAATCCGGCGACTTAGGCACTGGCTTCATAAAACAATTTGGATTCTTCCTGCTTCACTGCTTGAGCCACAATAGCATCAGCAACCGCCTCATCTGAATGCTCTTCGCGTTTTTCAGGATTAATACCCAAATTTGCGAACAAGGCCATGTCTTTATCGGCCTCAGGGTTGCCTGTCGTTAATAATTTTTCACCGTAGAAAATTGAGTTCGCACCCGCTATAAAACACAAGGCCTGAGTCTGTTCATTCATTCCATGGCGACCCGCCGATAAGCGAACATGGGATTTTGGCATAATAATTCGCGCTACAGCGATTGTCCGAATAAATTCGAAGGTATCAAGATCATCAACACTTTCCATCGGTGTTCCTTCTACTTTCACCAACATATTGATAGGAACACTCTCAGGATGAGGAGACATAAGAGAAAGTTGACGCAAAAGACCCACTCGGTCTTTTTGCTCTTCGCCCATCCCCATAATGCCACCACAGCAAAGCTTAATGCCTGACGTTCGCACTCTCGATAACGTATCCAAACGATCTTGGTAAGTTCTTGTCGTAATAATACTGTCGTAAAACTCTGCAGATGTGTCTAGGTTGTGATTGTAATAATCCAAACCCACTTCCGATAAGCGCTTCGCCTGATCATCATTTAACGAGCCCAATGTAACGCAAGACTCCAACCCTAAAGATTTCACTCCCTTGATCATTTCAAGTACATAAGGAAAATCTTTTTCGGAAGGGTGCTTCCACGCCGCCCCCATACAAAAGCGGCTTGCGCCCTTTTCTTTCGCCAAAGCAGCCTCTTCCAGTACCTTTTGCACTTCCATTAATTTTTCTTTCTTAAGCTCAGTATTATAATGACCACTTTGCGGACAATATTTACAATCTTCAGGACAAGCCCCGGTTTTGATCGACAAAAGAGTACTGACTTGCACTTCGTTTGGTGCGAAGTTTTCCCTATGAACGGTCTGAGCGCGAAATATCAAATCCATAAATGGCAGATCAAAAAGCGCCTTTACTTCGGCGTGAGTCCAGTCAAAACGCGGCTTACTGGTAGTTGCTACAGATGTACTTAAAGACATAGTATCCTCGGTCAAAGAAATTCAATGGAGCAATACTAATGGACTGGAAAAAACTGTCAACTACAAAAATATACGAAGTTTACAGAAGGTTATTTTTAACTCGATGCTACCTCTGCAACGGCAAATGCGAGAATACACTTTGCCTTCCCTGCCAAGAAGGGCTTTCACTCAACACAAACAGCTGCCATCACTGCAAACGCCCTACACACACAATCAGTAACCTATGTGGACAATGCCAAACACTGCCGCCACCTTATCATTTTTGTATCGCCCCCTATCGATTTGAAGGCATCGTAAAAACGCTCATCCATAACATCAAGTTCAACCAAGGAAACCATTACATTCGGCCACTAACCTACCTATTGAGCAACCATTTAATCAGAACATACTCATCCGGCAACTGGCCAGAACAACTACTTTATGTGCCCAGCCACCCAAACCGAATCAAAGAACGCGGATTTTGCCAAACAAGAGCGATGTCCAACCACTTAATTAAAAGCCTACAGCAGCACATCGGAAAAGAATGCCCAGCTTTACCCAAATACAACCCGATACAGAAAACTAAACACACTAAAGCTCAGCATTCTTTAAGTCGAAAAGAGCGCCTAAAAAGCCCTCAAAACAGCTATAAAGTGGACACTCCAATTGCAAAGCATGTTGCTCTATTTGATGATGTCATGACAACGGGAAGCACAGTAGAAAATTGCGCAAAACTACTGTTAAAAGCGGGAGCTGAGCGCGTCGACGTATGGGTTATTGCCAGAACGCCCGACAAAGAACACTAGTCGCCAACCACAACAACGACCTAGCCATTACCCATATCATTGTTTAGTATGCACGCAACAAAGTAATGGCCAACATCATGAAAACACAACAAGAATACCTAGATTTAGACAAGCAGCTTCTGTGGCATCCGTACACCTCAATGAGCAAACCCAGTCCGCATTTTCTTGTCGAAAGTGCTTCAGGCTGTGAGATAACACTCAACGACGGACGCATTCTCATCGACGGAATGTCTTCTTGGTGGAGCGTGATTCACGGCTACAACCATCCGGCAATAAATAGCGCCATCCAGCATCAACTCGCCCAATTTTCTCATGTCATGTTTGGTGGGCTCACACACAAACCCGCCATAGAACTTGCCGAAAAGCTCATTGCCATTACGCCAGATAATCTGCAACGCGTCTTTCTCTCGGATTCAGGCTCCGTTTCCGTTGAAGTCGCGCTTAAAATGGCCATCCAATACTGGAATACTCAAGGCAAACCAGATAAGCAGTTCTTCGTTTCCCCAAAAAGTGGCTATCACGGCGATACCTTTGCCGCTATGTCTGTATGCGATCCAGACAATGGCATGCATAACCTATTCAGTGCCGCACTCACTCAACAGCTTTTTGTCTCACCACCGCCAACGGGTTTTCATGAACCAATAAAGACAGAATATCTAGACGAGATTCGAAAAGTATTACAAAAAAATCACCAACGCCTTGCAGGCTTTATCATTGAACCTGTTGTACAAAACGCAGGAGGAATGCGTTTCTATAACCCAGAATACCTTAACCAAATAAGAGTACTTTGCGACGAATTCGACATTCTTTTAATTTTTGATGAAATCGCTACAGGTTTTGGCCGCACTGGAAAGCTCTTTGCCACAGATCACACCAACATCTGCCCAGACATCATGTGTGTCGGTAAAGCACTCACTGGCGGCTACATGACACTAGCGGCTACATTGACCAATAATAAGGTTGCTCTTGGAATAAGCGCTAATGACGGCGTATTTATGCACGGCCCTACGTTCATGGGAAACCCTCTCGCTTGCGCAGCCGCAAACGCCAGTTTATTGTTATTAAGTGAGTACAATATCCCTGAAAAAATCACTCAATTAGAAACGTGGATGAGAGAAGCACTAGCGCCTTGCACACACCTTAAACAAGTGAAAGGGGTACGATGCCTTGGCGGAATAGGCGTTGTAGAGTTAAATAATGCCGTCAATTTACATGAAATACAGCCTAAATTCGTTGAACTTGGCGTATGGGTTCGCCCCTTTGGTAAGCTAATTTACCTAATGCCACCTTACGTTATCAGCAAGGAGCAAATCCAAACACTTGGTAGCGCTATTTATCACGTCATAAGTGAAAACCCTTGTTAACCTTACGCTCAAAACACAAAAAGGCCCTTTGAAAAATCACTCTCAAAGGGCCTTAATAATCTATTACAGAAACATAAAAACTACTGCTTCATACGCTCAGCAAGATTGCCTTGCTCGTAGGCTTCTTCTTCAATATGGCTGATATTTATCACAATGTTTTCTGCTCGCTCGATACTATTAATACTAAGAGCATCTACTTCTCGCATTTTTTCATTAAGGTCACGAGCTACGCTGGCCTGTTCTTCTGAAGACACATTAATCTGAGCCGTCATTTTGACAATTTGTTTAATAGCAGACTCAATATCACCCATTTTTTGAGCGACTTTATTAACGCTATCCACACCTTCTTGCGCAACCATCGTGCCTTTATCGATGGTATTCGTCACATCTGCCGTATTTTTCTTTAATTCTTCCGTCATGCTGTGAATACTTTGCGTCGCATTTTGCGTTCGGATTGCCAGCGCTCGAACTTCATCGGCGACCACCGCAAAGCCTCGTCCAGCTTCACCTGCACGGGCAGACTCAATCGCTGCATTTAAAGCAAGCAAGTTTGTCTGCTCTGCAATACCACTGATGGAATTAACCACTTCGTTGATGCTATCACTGCGCTCTGCCAGTATGGCTACCACTTTTTTCGCATCAGAAATATCTTGATAAACCTGACGCATCGTTTCGCCAGTTTGCTGAGCCAATAAACGACTTTCTCTAGAAACCACACCTACAGACTCCGTCGCCTCAACGGCTACATGAACATTTTCCGCCACCAGCGTGACACTAGAAAGCAATTGAGAGCTGGCAGCGACCACTTCCTGAAACGTATTACGTTGCTTATTAAAGTTAGCAAGATTCGTCGACACACTCGCTTTCGCTTCGGACGCTCTGTGTTGAAGCTGCTGCGCCCCTTCTTTTAAGCGATAGCGAAACGTGTTGCCTGCGGCTTCTTGATGAATCTTCGCAAATTTAATTGCAGCTTTAGTACCGACGGTTTTACAGTACAAATACTGCCCTATTGTATTGTGTGCTTCAGGTGACAAGCCAGATACAACAGCATTCAATGACTTACTCTGCTGATACGCTAAACAACACCCAAATAACGCCAAAATAGGACCAGCCACCTGTAACATCAATGTATTAGATAGCAATCCGATCAAAGCCAATAACATGAAGCAAGACATCAAAGGCCAAGCAGCATTGTCTAAATAGGCAATCGCTTTAGTAGACGCAGGCACCAAATTCTTACCAGAGTTAATCCGACCGTAGACAGACTGAGCATGCGAAATTTCATCTCGGGTCGCTTTACGGCGAACAGACTCATAACCAATTACCTTACGACCATCTAATAACGGACTGACATGAGCACTCACCCAATAGTGATCACCATTTTCACAACGGTTCTTCACTAACCCCATCCAACTCTTGCCCTGTTTGAGATCAGCCCACATGTTAGCAAAGACAGCAGAAGGCACATCAGGGTGACGAATAATGTTATGTGGCGCCCCAATCAACGCTTCACGCTCGTAACCCGCTACATCGCAAAAAGCATCATTAACAAATGTAATGCGTCCTTTCACATCTGTACTAGACACCAAAGAAGAACCTTCTGGGAAATCAATCTCTTTATTTGTTACTGGCATTTTGCGCATAGAAAACTCTCAATTCCATATTAGTTATTTTTATAACGCTTTTCGCTGTTTGTTATCATTTGTAAATACTACAAAATACACCATACAGGCCCTATTCGTCATCAAAATCTCGATAAGCATCGGGTGCCAAATCTTCAAAGCGGGTATATTTACCAACAAACGCTAAGCGACAAGTACCTATTGGGCCATTACGCTGCTTACCAATAATAATTTCTGCGATACCTTTATGTGGTGTGTCCTCGTGATACACCTCATCTCGATAAACAAACGATATTACATCAGCATCCTGCTCGATCGCTCCTGATTCACGCAAATCCGAGTTTACGGGGCGTTTATTAGGACGATTCTCCAGACTACGGTTTAGCTGAGAAAGCGCCACTACAGGACACTCCATTTCTTTGGCTAACGCCTTGAGCGAGCGAGAAATTTCAGAAATTTCATTAGTCCGACCTTCCGTAAAGCCTGGAATTTGCATCAACTGAAGATAATCGACCATGATCATAGCAACACCACCATGTTCACGCGCAATTCGACGCACCCGAGAACGCATCTCGGTCGGGCTAATACCACCAGTATCATCAATAAATAGCTTACGATCTTTAAGCATCTTCACAGCAGACATTAACTTATCCCAGTCCTCTTGAACCAATTGACCAGATCGCATACGCGTCTGATCAATTCGACCAAGTGAGGACAACATACGCATCATCAACTGCTCTGAAGGCATCTCCAAACTAAATACAATGACCGGCTTATCACTGATCATGGTGGCATTTTCCACCAAATTCATCGCAAAGGTCGTTTTACCCATGGAAGGACGACCCGCTACGATAATCAAATCCGATTTTTGCATGCCCGCCGTCATGGCGTCTAAATCAGTAAAACCGGTACTCAAACCAGTAATCGCACCTTCTTGATGGTAAAGCTCATCTATCTTATCAACCGTTGCACTAAGAATATCAGAAACAATTCTAGGGCCGCCTTTCTTTTCTCCGCCTTCTGCAATTTGAAAAATTTTCCTTTCCGCTTCATCCAATACTTCAGCCGCCGTCATACCTTCTGGATGAAACGCTCGGGCAGAAATATCGTTAGTCGTTGAAATAAGGCGACGCAAAATCGAGCGTTCGCGAACTATGTCCGCATAAGAACCAATATTAGAGGAGCTCGGAGTGGCTTCAGCGACTTCAATCAAATACGCCATGCCACCAATGGATTCTAAGTCACCACGCTTATCGAGACGTTCACCAATGGTTACAACATCAATAGGCTCAGATTCATCCGCTAGGCGAGCAATGACAGTGAAAATGAGCTTATGCTCCGGCCGATAAAAATCATCCGCTATTACCAGCTCAGATACTTTCTCCCAAGCTTCTGGGTCAAGCATCAAGCCGCCAACAACAGAACGCTCAGCCTCAATAGAATACGGTGGTAATTTTATAGAAGCGACTTCAGAATCATTTAGTTGCACGCAAAACACCCATACAAAAACGGTAAAAACACAGAAATATTAGCTTATCACGCCCATAAAAAAAGGGCATCTTGCAATAAACAAGATGCCCTTTTTTAAACAAGTAATTTGCAAAACAAATTACTCTGCGATTACCGCCAAAGTAACAGTAACAATAACTTCAGAATGAAGCTGAATGTCTACTTCGAAAGAACCAGTGTGACGAATCGCGCCTTCAGGAAGACGGATTTCAGCTTTTTCTACTGCTACTTGCGTAGAGATAGCGTCAGCGATATCACGAGTACCGATTGAACCGAAAAGCTTACCTTCATCACCAGCATTTGCAGCGATAGTGAAAGTTTTGCCTTCTAGTGTTTGAGCACGAGCTTCTGCTTCTGCTTTACGCTCAGCAGCTTTCGCTTCAAGTTCAACACGACGCTCTTCAAAGCTAGCCAAGTTAGCTTTAGTCGCCATTACAGCTTTTTTGTTCGGAATCAAAAAGTTACGAGCATAGCCTGGTTTAACGACGGCAACGTCACCAATTCCACCTAGCTTGTTTACTTTGTCGAGTAGAATAACTTCCATCTCGATCACCTCTAATTAATCATTAGTCATCACTTGAGTTGGACGCTTTACCTTGGATTCTAGAACGAATATTCACAAAACTATCAATCACACAAAGTGCGACTAGAACGTTTGCAAAATAGACATTCAGAACAAAAAATCCCACAAGATAAAATGCAATCAGTCCAACAATCCCAATTTCTTTTTTTGCTAAAACACCATGCACTAAAGCAAGCCCCGGCAACACTAAAGCAGGAATAGCCGCTTGAGATAGAACAATAAAGGATCCGCCTAAGCTCTCACCTATTAAAATCATCCCACCCAACACTAAACTAAACGCTACCGGCAATCTTAACTGATGAAACTCAGTACGCAATCCGCCTGGGTTGTAGAGTCCTGACTGCCATTTTCTTGCCAAAAACAAAGAAATAACAGCGATCACCACTTGGAAGATGGACACTGCCATCACCGCCTGGCTAAAAATTAAATTTCTATCAGGGGCTTCAACACCTTCAGAGACCAAAACTTTCTGAACCAAGGCCACAGCCAAATTCAAAATATCAGTCATCAAAAGAGGCTGAAGCTGCGTACTAATAACGGCTAAAATACTACCCGCTAATAACACCCAACTCCATGACATTGTCGACCTAAGTAAATAGCTCAACAGCACCACATCAACTAACACCATAAGTGCCGTTGCATCACCTTGAATCATCCACAACACAAGTGCTGGAAGACAACCCCAAACTAATACAGGTATTCCTTCTTTTACACCTTTGCGAAGCACCACCAATCCTAAGATTGCGGCGGCCAGCCAAAACATCATAGGTATAAGACCAAACACCATCACACCTATTATGGCATTCAGACGTTTTTTCATTACCCATTTAGCTAAACCGCTCATAAAAGCACTTCTTCCAACCTATTAATTAAAATGGCTATCAGTGTAAGGAAGTAAAGCAATATAGCGAGCGCGTTTAATCGCAGTCGCTAGCTGACGCTGGTAACGAGCCTTAGTGCCAGTAATACGGCTAGGTACGATTTTGCCAGTTTCAGTAACATAACCTTTTAGTGTTTCTAGATCTTTATAATCGATCTGTTTAACGCCTTCTGCTGTAAAACGGCAGAATTTACGACGACGAAAAAAACGAGCCATGAGTGTCTCCTAATAAAAATATTGATTAATCTTCAGATTCTTCAGCTACTTCGTCAGTGTTTTCGTGGCTGCGCTCTTCACGTTGAGGAGCTGGGCGACGATCTTCACGACCTTCAGAAGCTTTAATAGGAGATACGTCAGTAACCGCATCTTTACAACGAATCACCAAGTTACGGATGATTGCATCGTTGTAGCGGAAAGTGTCGTTTAGTTCAGACAAAACACTATCAGAACACTCAACGTTCATAAGAACATAGTGTGCTTTGTGAATTTTGTTTATTGGGTAAGCCAATTGACGACGGCCCCAATCTTCTAGACGGTGAACTTGACCACCATCTTCTGTGATTAGGTTCGTGTAACGCTCAACCATTGCTGGTACTTGTTCACTTTGATCTGGGTGAACCAGAAAGACGATTTCATAATGACGCATTTAAGCTCTCCTTATGGGTTCTAGTCTCCACGCTTCCCCTGTTATGAAGCCTTGAGACAAGGAGTATAGATTTACAGGGACGCGCATTATATAGCACTAGTGCGCAATAAGTAAACGTTAATCACCCCCCCATAGGAAAAGCATTGTTTGTAGTCTCTTTCGTACACTATACCGATACGAATGAAGCCTTTTATTGGAAAAAACATTGATATTTAATAGATTGTTTTACAGTTGAGATTGAAGACCATAGAATCATGGTGATTTTCCTAAAACATGGTTATTGGTATGATAAAGAAAGCGTCACTAGCATTACTGTTACTTGCCCCTTTCTCGGCTCAGGCTGACAACAGCTTAGGCATTATAGGGACGCAATCAGAATCCCTTTATAAAGACACAGCCTCTAAATCAAGAGCCTTACCAAACCTCTCCTACACTGGCGAACGCTTCTATTTTCGTCTACCGGAAATAGGCTATTATTTATTACCTAAAACCCCCGCACAAAGCCTTGCCGTTGGATTATCTTACGAAAGGACGGGGTTTGACCCAGGCGATTCTGACGACGCTAATATAAGATTACTCGATGATAGAGACGACAGCATCATGGCCTTTGCCTCTTATCAAATAGGCCCCATTACCACAAAATTAGCACAGGACGTCAGTGGTAAACACGATGGCTTTTACGCACAAATTTCGGTCGGTTACCCACTTATTGTTGCTGCCTGGAAAATCATTCCGTCCATCACTTATCGCTATATGGACAGTAAAATGAGCAACCATCTGTTTGGCGTTTCACAAAGTGAATCAGTAAAAACGGGCGGCGCGATTGCAGCCTATGATTCACCCTCAGTTTCTCGTATTACCTATGGGGTGAGAGGCATCTACCCATTAACTCAAAGCGTCAATCTCATGCTAGGCGTCAACCAAACCCAATACCACAATGCTATTTTAAAAAGCCCTATTATCGAAGACAATACCGTCACTTCTGTATTAGCAGGCATTGTGCTTTCTTTTTAACACTTACCAGTTAAAGACTTCGAATAATCAGCAGGCATGCCTCTTTAAAACCATGGAGCGGGATCTCATGAATAAATTTTCAAAAAATACTCAGGCAATGATATTCGGTTTAGGTGCGGTATTACTTTGGTCCACCGTTGCGACGGCATTTTCAATATCACTAAAGCATTTATCTCCGACGCAGCTTTTGCTTATCGCAAACCTAGTTTCTCTGGTTTTTCTGGTTTCTCTACTCACCCTTAAAGGAGAGTTAACACAGTTACTTTCTTACGCTAGACAGTCCTGGAAATCCTCTCTTTTTTTTGGCGCCATTAACCCTTTTCTCTATTACTTAATATTGCTTCAAGCCTATAACACGCTACCAGCTCAGGAAGCTCAAGCCATTAACTATACCTGGGCCATTATGTTGAGCTTTATGGCCGTTCCTATTCTTAAACAACGTTTGAAAATGGCAGACTACATTGCAGCAGGTGCTTGTTACTTTGGAGTACTCTACATTTCCACTCGTGGTCAAATTGGCTCCCTGGAATTTTCTAATGTGACAGGCGTTGCTTTTGCACTATTGAGTACCGTTATCTGGGCGTTTTATTGGCTGCTAAATACAAAAGATAAACGCCCAAGTTTAATCGGATTAACATTGAATTTCACCTTCGCTTTACCGCTTATCATTGTATTTTCAGCGGTAACAGGTGAATTAAGCCATTGGGATACAGGCGGATTATGGGGCGCTGTTTACATAGGACTATTTGAAATGGGGCTTAGCTTTGTCTTATGGAATAAGGCGTTAAAGCTGACATCGAACGCGAGTCAAGTCGCCAACTTAATTTTCCTTGCACCGTTATTATCCATTGTTTGGCTATCTCAGTTTGCAGGTGAACCTATTTTAAACTCAACACTAGTTGGGTTAGCCTGCATTCTAGTTGGCCTGTTTATACAAAACTGGGCCAAAAGAACAAAACAACAAAAAATATAAAGGGACAGACAATGCCAGCGTTTATCTATTTATTACTCCCTATTTTTTTCTGGTCAGGCAACTACACTTTAGGTCGTCTAACCGTTTCAGATGGTATTGATCCTTTTTCGATTTCTTTCTTACGCTGGAGCCTAGCTTGCCTAATAATCCTACCTTTTGCTTATAAAAAACTGTGGCGAGAACGACAAATTATTGTAAGAAATTGGCCCTTACTCGTTCTTTTTGGCTGGCTTGGCATCTGTAATTACAATTTATTTTTGTATATTGGTCTGACGTCGACCACCGTCACAAACGCCGTACTGTTAAATTCAATCATGCCCGTTATGATTCTCATTACCGCTCGTTTACTGCTTGGGAACAAAACGTCTTGGCTACAGAATACTGGCATAATAATTTCTACTGTAGGCGCTGTCGCCATCGTGAGTCGAGGCAACCTAGATACTTTTTTACACCTCAGCATTTCACATGGGGATTTATGGATCATTGCCGCCGCTATCAGCTGGGCCATTTATTCAGTGATGATTGTCAGACGACCACAAGAAATGTCATTGATCGGTTTTTTTGCCTGTACCGCATTGATCGGCACCCTCTGTCAGGCACCGCTATTCTTTCTTTTTGGTGACAGTCAGCTCAGCAGCTTCACCACAGAAAATTGGCTAAGCATTCTTTACATGAGTGTATTCGCTTCAATTGGCGCTTTCTTATGCTGGAACACAGGAATACAAAAGCTCGGTGCCGCAACAGCAGGACATTTCATCCACCTTCTCCCCGTATTCAGCATAGGGTTGTCCGTACTATTTTTAGGAGAAAGTTTGTTCCGCTTTCACTATGTTGGTATCGCGCTTATTTTCTCAGGTATCTTTGTTGCAACAGTATTAAATAAAAGACTAAAGCCTGTGACCTAACCCAGCTTTTTCGCCATTCGAGTACTGATCAAGATGCTTGAAAAGATAAACAACATTCCTAGAATGGCAAATATATCCGGTACATGCCCCCAAACCACCAACCCCCAGAAACCACTAAACACAACACCAATATAGCTCACTGGAGACACAATACTCGCTGGCGCATAAGTGTAAGCCTTGTTGTAAAGGTACATACCAACGTAAAGCGTAATCGACACAACAGCAACGAGAGGCAAAACCTCAATCGGCAGGAACAAAGAATCCCCTTGGATAAACACCAACGGAAGTGACAGCAGGGTCGACACTAGGAAATACACAAATAAGGTTTCCTGACCTGACACATGATGAGACAGCATTCGCGTTGTCACCATGGACAGTGCTAAGCCAATAGCCGATAAAAAACCGATTAAGTGCCAAGGATTCAAGTGACTGGGCGTAGGCTGAATGACAAAAGCGACACCAATAAAGCCAATAACGAGAGGCAACCATCTAGCCCTAGGAATCTTAGTACGATGCAACATAAGAACAACAAATGGCACACACAATGGCGCACAAGTGCGTAACAAAGAAGCCTCAATTAAGGGGATATGATTCAGCGCCCAGTAATAAAAGAGAAAACCAACAAAACCACCGAAACTGCGTAAAAAATGAATTTTCCAGACAGACAAAGACCGTTTCTGCCAACGCCCACGCATTTGTGGTAACAGAATCAAGACACAAAATAAGCTTTGCCAAAAAACCAAAGTAGACACAGCAATCATCGTCTGAGCCTGCTTCGCGGCCAATGCGGTAACTGACATAACGAATGCATAAGCAATCGTCATAATAATACCTTTCTTTAATAGCTCATTTTCATCTAACACTAGAGGCTCGTTCTATATAAGCGAAGCAGAGAGGAAATTTAACTCAATCATTCATGTTACACCAATATTGCCAGTAACAAGCTCGAAACATAATTGAGGGGAAGGGTAAAACCCGTATCATTTACAATTTCAGGAAAGAAAAAATTAAAAATAATTTAAAGTTAATATCAAAAAAAGGTTTTATAAATACGCTGTGATTTTTTTGTAATTTCCACGGCATTAATGATTAAAACTCAGAAGAAATATTTATTACACATAATCAAGTCTCAAGAGAGCCTTTAAAAAAACTAAAATTAATTATTTAATCAAACTTAATTTTATAATATTCTATCAATTTTTTTAATTGCTGATCATTCCCTCCATTTTTCACATTTATTTGTGCCAACCCTATATTTCTGTAACTCTTTAATGCATGACCACCATCTGAATGCTCTGTTTTCTTACATCGAGTATCGCTTTTAATTGCCATTACTTTAAGCCATAAATCATCAGCATTTGGACTTAATTTTTGAAATATATCAATTTTTGTAGCGTCGAGATGCAAAGATTTCGGTGGGTATATTATACCTCCACACCCTGTCAACATTATATTATGGGAACTTGTATCATCATCAACATCATAATCCCACTGTCTGTATGGTTTCGGTAAATTAGCTCCATAAAAAGTCATTCTATGACCTCTATGGCCAATTATCATTTTTGGGAAGCGTTTCTGTTCTTTCACTAAGATATCTATCATATTGTTAGCATATAGAACATCATCATCTATAGTTATAATATAAGAATCAGGAAAAAATATTAATGTTGGAACTATTTTTTTATAAGATTTTATATTAGCAAAAAACCTAACTTCGAGGCCTCTATTGATTTGCCTTTTTAATATACTTGGAATAGTTTCAATTGAAAACTCATCTTCATCTAGCCAAAGTATTATTTTATCAGGCCTAATCGACTGCTGGGCAATGGACTCTATAGCTAAATGTACTTCATGAATTTTTTTTGAAAAAGTTGTTAAGCTTACAATTACAGGGCTACCAAGTTGACATTCGTCTGTGGTTAAAGGCCTATCTGAGTTTAACGCCATATATTGCAGCTGCTCTATTTTTACCTCTGTTCTTATAAGTGAATTAATGTCTCTCATATTACGTATAATCAACTTTCTTTGTTTTATTTTTTTGACTATTTTAGATATCATTTCAAACCTATTCTTCATAAACCTTATAGTATAAATAACTTAATAAATATCATGAGAAAATTCGTCAATAGAAAAAATCACTCATTTATAAAATCAAGAGACATCAGAGTAATTATTAATCCAGTCAAGCTCATTTTATTACTAAAAAACCAACCAATGATGCAGTAAGTTTTAATTTTTTGGCAATAAAAAATACCTGGTAGATCATTAACGAAAATCATTATCACTCTAACCCTAAAATTTCGATAAGTAGCAAGTAGGTATTTCAGTTCTCTCACTTATCGTATTTTTTTACAGAACTGAGCACACATCAGCTAATTAAATATTATATACCTTCCCTATCATTATAGGATTTTGTTCTTTCTCACTTTTTCACACCAGAGTCTATTCTTGAATTAAGCCCCTTAGCTAAAGCACCTCATCCACAGATTGATTAAAAATTTCTACAACTTTCTAATCATATCAAAGTCGATAATTTAGTCCACTAAAGCCTAGGGAACATGCGATCAAGTCGAACGGTGAGAAGCACCAAGATAAGCGGAAAAAAGCGGGGGGGCATTATCTTGATCCAATACAGAGACCGGCTCATGAGCCACAACTCGCCCCCCGTCAATTAAAATAACACGCCCACCAACAAGGCTCGCTTCACGAGGTAAATGAGACACCAGCAACGTGGTTAAACCAAGCTCTTGAGTGACATCGTTGACTAAATAAAGCATTTCTTCACGCAACGCAGGATCCAAGGCACTAAAAGGTTCATCTAATAACAAAATGGGCTTTTTGCGCACTAGCGCCCGAGCAATTGCAACTCGCTGAGCTTGACCTCCAGATAAAGCCTGTGGAAAACGCCCTTTTTTATCAACAAGCTGTGTTTTTCCTAATGCCCAATCCACTTTTTCTTGCTGTTCAATATTTAAAAATAAGGAAGGCGATAAGCCAATCGCGACGTTTTGCCAAACCGTCAATTGTGGAAACAGGTTATCGCTCTGAAATAATGTAGAAATAGGCCTTTCATAGACAGGTAAGGCCAGTAGTGAATCACCTTTAAAGCTCAGCTCTCCACTCCCTTCTAGAAAGCCGCCCAATAAATGTAAAAGCGTACTTTTCCCTTCGCCGCTGCCTCCTAACAAAGTCGTCATACCAGGCGCGATATCAACCTGATAATCCGCATGAAATGCCTCCCAGTTGTATTGAAGATTAATGGTTAACAAGCGACCTACCTCCAGCCATTTTTCCACTGTCTGCCTTTCCACCAATGAAGCGAGATGAGCAATAAAATAAAATCAAACAAAGGGAAATCAACACCACAGCAACACAAGCACCTTCTTCTAGACGATAAGAACCAATTAATTGAAAAAGATACAAAGGCAATGACACCAGTCCCTGACTGCCAAATAATGCGATCACGCCCATATCACCAAGAGATAGCAAAAGAGCGTAACCAAATGCTTGCGCCATACTAGCGCGAATCAAAGACCATTCTAGACACCACCGTGACCAAGACCGAATCCCCAAACTCAAATACAAATTACGAAAACGCCGTTCCTGTTGATACAACACAGGCATTAGCGCGCGCAATACAAAAGGCAGCGCCATCACAGCGTTCACCCAAACTACGATCCAATAACTAGATTGAAAACCCCAATCTAAATCACGTAACCACAAAAACAATCCTGTCGCGATAACCAACCCAGGCACCATTAAAATCATATTACCAAGGTGTTCAAGTTTACTCGGTAACACTCTTAAATAGTGTCGCGCCATGCAAAAACGCGCCAGCACAACGAAGCACACACCTAATAACAAGCTTATTATCGCGGCAGGCAAGGCTATCTTCAAAGAAACCAACACCGCCTGCCACAAACCAGATGACAACAAAGTCGTTAAAAATAAAGGAGAAAAAATCGGATCGAAGATGGCTAAAAAAGGCGGAATAACCAGGACCAACACACACAATAATGCTATGCAGTCTGCACCTTTCGCCAAAAAAGTATCTTTCACCGGATAACTTTTTACCGCTAACACACTGGCATCTTGTTGATTAATAGGTGCAATACGGTAAACAACCACCGCAAACAAAGTACAAATACTTACCTGTAACAAGGATAGAAAACTCGCTTTATTCAAATCAAAATCAAATCTTAACGCCTGATAAATAGCCACTTCTAAGGTACTAGACTTAGGACCACCGCCCAAACTTAACACCACGGCAAAGCTGGAAAAGCACAGCATAAAGATCAGTACAAACGCACCCGGCAGTACTTTTTTCATATAATGCCATTCGATCAAACGAAATGCCGACCAGCGAGAAAAACCTAACTGAGAAGCTTGGCGCCACTGACCGGAGGGAATCAAACCATAGCCTTGTAGCAGCAAACGCACCGCCAAAGGCATATTAAAAAACACATGGGCCAATAAAATACCCACCAACCCATACAAAGGAATTTGCACGCCAAACAATTGGCTCAACCATCCGGTACGACCGTAAACCACCACCAAACCTAAAATAGCCACAATGGTCGGTACCACCATAGACACAGCAAAAAGCTGCAACAAAATGGCTCGACCACGAAACTGGCGATGAATAAGACAAGAAGCAACAGGAATAGCAATCAACAGACTAATACCACTGCTCAGCAAGGCCTGCCACAAAGAAAAACGTACCACACGCCACAAGTAGGGGTCATATAAATACTCAGACCAACTACTGATGTCACTATAACGTAAAAGAGCCGCCAAACTGGCCGCTCCCATGAATAAGAAAAAACCCACTCCCAGTAACGCCGGTAGTAGGCCTTTAACAGCGCTAAAAAAAAGCAATCGAACCTAACTTATCGTGTTGTGGCATTCAGCCACTCATTCACCCAAGCCTTGCGATTGGTAGCCACATCGCCAGCTGGTAAAGTAAGCACCTTAGTAGGTTGTAATGCGCTATCAAACGCCGCTGGCAACGCCTCATTTAACTTAACAACAGGCAACATCCAGTTACCAGTCGCCACCGTTGATTGAAATCCAGGCTCCAGAATAAACTGCATGAAACGTTTCGCCAATTCAGGATTAGGCGCACTTTTCATCATGGCTGCCACTTCAATCTGTGGATAAAGCCCTTCACTGGCCTGCGCCGCTTTATACTTCGTGACGCCTTCCGCGACGATATGATAAGCCGGAGATGTGGTGTAACTCAGCACGACATCAGCCTCCCCTTTTAAGAACAAACCATACGCATCTGACCAGCTCTTCGTCACAGTAACGGTATGACTTGCTAACCGACCCCACGCCGCTGCGGCGTCATCGCCGTAGACCGATTTCATCCATAACAACAAACCTAAACCCGGCGTGCTGGTTCTAGGGTCTTGATAAATCACTCGTAGGTTTTGATTATCAACAATGTCTTTAAGGCTTGTAGGGGGATTTTTTAATATTTCAGAGTTATAAACAAAGGCAAAGTTGCCCTGATCAAATGGTACGAACACGTTATCCTTCCAACCACCAGCAATGGTCACAGCAGACGTGTTAACATCATGTTCAGCAAGCAAACCACTCTTTTTCGCCGCTTCCATTAAGTTCAGATCTAGACCTAACAACACATCAGCCTGAGAAGACTTCCCTTCAAATTGAGCTCGAGACAAAATACCAACAGACGAATCCAGTGCCACGAAATTCAGCTCACAACCGCATTCTTTCTCAAAGTTGGCTTTTATTTTTGGGCCTGGACCCCAGTCAGAGGCAAAAGCGTCATACGTATAAACATTAAGCGTTTCTGCCGCCAACGTAGCAGAAGAAAATGCCACGCCTAAGGTTGCACTTAACGTCATTAAGGAAGTGGTGAGAAGGGTACTAAAGGAAAGTTTTTTCAAGGTGTCGCTCCTAACAATAAGTGAGCGGCGTACAGGGAAATGGCAAGGTACGCTTATCAAGAGTACTGCTTTCAATCTACGATATTACTGTAGCGAAACTTGCTATCTCGATTCCTACGCCAGCATAATCTGGATCAGGTTCGGTGGGTTAGCGATTAATTCGCTTCTCAGCTTCTGTCTTCTTAATATAAGACAAAGCACCCCATGAGATAATGTACCTTCATTGTAAAGAGTCCCTCAGCGGAAGTCTATTTCCGCAAGAACCCGAGTCACTGCACCTTGATTCTTCTCAGCAAAACGCAACGCTATTTGCCCTAGCCGATATCGCTGAGAAGATTGACCAGCAAGAGTAACAATAGCACGTTGTAATTGCGCTTCATCCTGACATTGCACGGCGCCATTTACTTGCAACAATTGATTCGTGATATCTAAGAAATTAAAGGTATGAGGCCCAACAAGAATCGCTTTACCCAGTAATGCAGGCTCGATGGGATTATGCCCACCGCGCTTAATCAAACTCCCACCAACAAAAGCGACATCACAAGCTTGATAATAATTCATCATTTCGCCCATAGAATCCCCAATCACCACATCAAAATCACACCATTGATCTGGTGGCGTTTGACTGCGTAGCGCAACTCGCTCAAAAGACTGCTTCGCCGAAGCATAAACCGCACCAAAGCGTTCAGGGTGACGAGGAACCAATATTAATAAAGCGTCTGGATACTTTGGTAAAAGCGCCTTATGTATACGCAATAACATGTCGTCTTCGCCATGATGAGTACTTCCCCCCACCCAGACAAAACGCGAACCAAGCTGTCGACGCCAATTAGCCTGTAAAACCTCAGGAGCAACCGCGAGGTCAAATTTAATACTTCCGGTAACCAATACTTTTTTCGCACCAAGCGCCTCAAAACGAGCGGCATCCGCTTGCGCATGGGCTAAAAAACTATCAGGGAATTTAAATAAAGGGCGAGAAACAAGAGAGAGTTTTTTATAGCGCTGAAAGGAACGATCGCTCAAACGGGCATTCACGACATCGATACGTAAACCACACCGCTTAGCGTGTTTTAATAGATTGGGCCAAAGCTCTGTTTCAATAATCAATAGATGTTTGCAGTCCAGTTTCTTCAGCGCCCTGCTAACACTGCTGCTCCAGTCCATCGGCAAATATCTATGCTCAGCAAAAGGAAACTCTTTGCCTACTTGCTCTGCGCCTGTTGGCGTCATGGTGGTAATTAAAAGACGGCTCGCAGGGAATTTTTCTCGCCATTGGAGTACCAGTGGTCGAGCCGCAAGAACTTCTCCGACCGAGGCACAGTGAATCCAAAGGTCAGCCTCAACCGCAGGCCAAAAGCCCAAAGCCTCTTGCGCTCGATAATGTGAGTACGTTTTTTTAAATCGTCGAATTTTTAATAAAATTAACGGCGTAAATAAAACCAATAACGCTTGATACAGCCACATAATTAAGCCGGCGTTTCGCTAAATTGTTGATTATGAAGTTGCGCATAAGCCCCGTTCATCGCCAGCAACTCGCTGTGTGAGCCTTGCTCAATAATCTCACCATGATCAACCACGGCAATGATGTCGGCATTTTCTATGGTCGATAAGCGGTGGGCAATAGCAATGGTTGTTCGATTCGCCATTAAACCATCCAATGCAACCTGAATAGCTCGCTCTGATTCGGTATCCAACGCAGACGTTGCTTCGTCCAGAATTAAAATAGGCGCGTTTTTTAAAATGGCTCTCGCAATAGCTATACGCTGACGCTGACCACCCGATAAAAGCACACCATTTTCACCAACCATGGTGTCTAGTCCATGGTCAAGCTCTTGAATAAAGTCCCAAGCATTCGCTGCTTTAGCCGCTTCAATAACCTCTTTATCACTGGTGTCACGCAAAAAACCGTATGCGATATTGTCCCGAATTGTACCATTAAAGAGCACAACCTGTTGATTTACCAAGGCTATATTAGAGCGCAGCTCTGTCAGTTTATAATCATTGAGGAAAACACCATCAATGTTTAATTGACCATCATCAAAGTCGTAAAAACGAGGAATCAAATTTGCCATAGTGGATTTACCACTACCAGAACGTCCAACCAGTGCTAAGGTTTTCCCAGCAGGTAAGGACAAAGTGATATTTTTCAGCGCCAATTTATCCGCACCGGGATATTTAAATGACATAGAACGCCACTCAATATTTCCTTTCAAACGTGCCGCTGGTGTTTGCCCCTTATCCACTTCTTCCGGTAAATCTAAGAAGTCAAAAATGCTGTAAGACGCGGCAATGCCTTTTTGCAAAATACTGTTCACATCGGTTAACTGGCGAATAGGCTTACCTAACATCCCTGCCGCAGTAAGAAAGGCAATAAAGTCGCCAGGAGACATATGAGAACTAATCGTTGGGCTCAAAGCAAACCATACTAAAATGGCCATCATTATTGCTAAGATAAACTGAACAATAGGAATATTTAGCGACTTAGTCATTTCCATTTTCAGCTGGGAACGGCGATTTTCATTTGCCGCGCCACGAAATCGCTCGATTTCATATTCACTGCCACCAAATATTTTAACAACTTCGTGCCCTTTAATGGCTTCAGAAGCGACATCTGTAACGCCACCCATCGCATTTTGAATGCGAGTGCTCAATTTACGAAAACGCTTAGAAGCATAAGAAACAACCAAGCCAATGAGAGGAACAACCAACAGAAACAACAAAGACAAACGCCAGTTCATGTAAATCATGTAACTCAATAAACCAACGACCGTTAAACCTTCTCGTAGCAGCACTCGTATTGCCTGAGTAATAGAACCAATTACTTGCTCCGTGTCATACGTCAGTTTGGCCAATAAGCGACCAGTAGGAATAGAGTGGTAATAATTAGAAGGAAGAAGCACCAATTTATTAAACATACTGGTGCGTAAATCGAATACGACATTATTCGCTACTTTCGCCATAAAGTAGTTACCCAAGAATGTCCCTACACCTCGAGCAATAAAAACCCCTAAAATTGCCAAAGGAATCATTAATCGGCTATCAGAAATATTCCCTGCGGAGACAACATCCACAATATGCTTTAACAAAGCCGCTAGAGCAGGCTCCATCGCGGCATAAATAACGTAACCCAAAATACTTAGCAGCAAATACACCCAAGAAGAACGAACATAGCTGAGTAAGCGCAGGTAAACCTTCATGCCGGAAACGGGTATTATTGGTGTTTCAGTTTCAGCCTCAATATTTTCTTTATCTTGCATTTACAGATTCGCTTTTTCGATAATAGC
Organism: Marinomonas maritima; assembly: GCF_024435075.2. NCBI lineage: Bacteria > Pseudomonadati > Pseudomonadota > Gammaproteobacteria > Oceanospirillales > Oceanospirillaceae > Marinomonas > Marinomonas maritima. Next base: position 157,832 of record NZ_JAMZEG020000003.1, read on the forward strand.
TGTGGTTGAATAACCATCTACAAAAGTCAGAACTTTCACTTCGCCGCCATGAGCCAATACATGATCAGCGCCAACAATTGTCTCTATGGTATAGTCTCCGCCTTTAACCAGTACATCTGGCGTTAGGAATTCAATTATTTCTTTTGGTGTGTCTTCATCAAACCAAGTAACCCAATCAATCGCTCCCACCCCTTCAAGTACAGACATGCGGTGAACCAAATGATTTATCGGGCGTTTTTCCCCTTTGAGGCGCTTCACTGATGCATCGGTATTGACCGCAACAATCAATCTATCTCCAAGCGCTTTAGCCTGTTTCATGTAAGCGATGTGTCCAGGGTGAAGAATATCGAAACAACCGTTTGTAAAAACAATTTTTTCACCGTTCATTTGCGCCAACTTAATTTGTGCGAGCAAGTCATCAGGTGAAAGCACGCCAAAATTCGATGTGTGCGAACGCTGAAACATGATGGCCTCTAATCGCTCAGCACTGATAGATGCCGTGCCTAATTTCCCAACCACATAACCCGCTGCCTGATTAGCGTATTCGACTGCATCTATAAAGCGTTTACTGGTAACATAAACAGCCGTTAAAACCGCCACAACGGTGTCGCCAGCGCCAGTAACATCAAAGACTTCTTTTGCAGCCGTCGCCAATGAAAAAGGCGGTTTGTCATCACTCAGTAAAATCAAGCCATCTTCACCACGAGTCACGAGCAAGGCCTTCCAGCCAAACTGCTTACGAAGCGCTGTCGCTTTCTCTTCTAACTCTTTCGTTGAGCTGCATTTACCCACAATCGTTTCGAACTCAAGTAGGTTTGGTTTAACCAACGTAGCTCCTCGATAAATCGAAAAATCATTGCCTTTTGGGTCAACAAAACTAGGGACATTCGCTGTATTTGATAAGGCAATAAGAGTCTGAACATCGGCAAGACACCCTTTTGCATAATCTGAAAAAATAACCGCATCCGATTCAGGCAGGCACTCTTCTACAACACTTGCTAGCGCCTCATTCTGAGAAAGACTGTCTTCGCGCTCTTCAAAATCCAAACGGATAAGTTGTTGATGGCGGCTCATCACTCGCAACTTTGTAATCGTTGGCAGATTTTCAGAACGAACAAATCGGCACGTAACGCCCACTTCTTCCAAGCAACGCGCTAAAATATCCGCATTTTCATCATTACCGACCACACCAACCAGTGTCACCGACACGCCTAACTTGGCTAAACCAAGTGCAACGTTCGCAGCCCCACCAGGGCGATCTTCAATATTGGACACTTTCACCACTTGAACGGGTGCTTCAGGAGAAATACGAGAGGTGCCACCATGCCAGTAGCGATCTAACATTACGTCCCCAACGACGAGGATGTGTTTGTCTTTAAAATTCAGATACGAAGAGTTCATAGGCACATAATAATCGATTTTTAGAGTCGCTCATCTTATCATACTCCCTCACCAAGTTGGACATACCTAAAACATACGAAATAAGGCTTTTATACTATGCTGAATTCCGCTCTATTATCTAGCCAATCATTCTTATTTGATGAGCTACTAAGCAACTGGTCGCTTTATGGCATCAATCAAGAACAAGGCTTTAGCTATGAAAGTATGACTCACGACTGGACAAAAAACTCAGTGGGACGAATTCGCCTACTTACTCAATGCCGACAACTCTATACCTTTAGCCATGCATGCCAGATAAAAAACACACCCAAATGGCAAACAACATTAACACCACTTTTCGACTTCATCACCTCGCATTACTTCCTTGATGAACGCTGGATTTTTTCGTTAAACGACGACCTTTCTGTAAAAGACAAACAGTCTGATGCGTATGCTCTCGCCTTTGTTTTATTAGCGTTTAGTCACTACTATCAAGTAACAAAAGATGATCGCGCTCTTCAATATATGAAAAAAACACACCTTTTTTTGCTAGAAAACATGCAAGCAGAGTCTGGTGGTTTTTATGAGGCGCACCCTGTCGACACCAACCAAATTCGCCGACAGAACCCACACATGCACTTGCTAGAAGGCTATATTGCAGCCTTTAACACTACGCAAGATAGCGATTATAAAGACACGATTAAATCGCTTCTCTCGTTGTCTATTCAACACTTCTATCACAAAGACACAAAAACACTGCGTGAATTTTTTAGCTCAGATTGGCATCTTCATCCTGACACGGGTAATCAAGTAGAACCAGGCCATCACTTCGAGTGGGTATGGTTACTTTATCAGGCTAATAAAATACTACCCAACTCCGACTATACCGAGTTAGCTCAGCAATTATGGTTAACGGCCACTCGTCACGGATTCGCAAACAATGGGGGTATTTATAACCAAATAGACGGCAACAACTACCAACCCATTGATAGAGAAAAACGCGTCTGGCCGATCACAGAATACCTTAAAGCAATAACCGTCATCCCTATTGGCAAAGAAGAAAAAATAGACCACTTAGAGAAGGCTCTCGACTTTACTCAGCAACACTATTTTTTAAAAAATGGTCGATGGAATGAGTATCTCAACGAAGACAATACACCAAAAGACTTTCCGCTCCCCGGAACCAGCAGCTATCATATTTTTCTCGGCCTAACAGAAGTGGTAGCATGGGCAAAAGCGAACAATGGTTTTCAGGATTATGCTTAAGTTTGGCTTACTGATCATCTTAGGCAAAACCTCAAAAGACAACGCCTCCCACATTAGGATAAATGTATTATGTATATAGTTACTGGCGGTGCCGGATTTATTGGCAGCAACATCATCAAAGCGTTAAATAAAAAAGGCATCAAAGATATCCTTTTAGTTGACGATTTAACGGATGGAAAAAAGTGCCTTAATCTCTCTGATCTGGATATTGCAGACTACATGGATATGTATGATTTTCTAGATGCGATTAAGAACGATACGCTAGGCATTAAACCCATTGCCATTTTCCATGAAGGAGCCTGCTCCGCCACCACCGAGTGGAATGGTAAATTTGTGATGGATGTCAATTACCAATACTCAAAAGCCGTATTGGACTTTTGCCTAAAACATGAAGCGCCCTTTTCCTATGCGTCTTCAGCTTCTGTTTATGGTTCAGGCCCTGTTTTCCAAGAGTCTCGTGAAAACGAAAAACCTCTTAATATGTACGCATATTCCAAATTTCAATTTGATCAATATATTCGCGCCGTTCTGCCTAAGGCAAAAAGTCAGATTGTTGGCTTTCGTTACTTCAATGTCTACGGGCCTCGAGAGCAACATAAAGGCAGCATGGCTAGTGTTGCCTTTCACCTTCGAAACCAAGTACTCGCTGATGAAAATCCAAAATTATTTGGGGCTTATGACGGCTATGAAGCAGGTGGCCAAAGCCGTGATTTTATTTATGTTGAAGATCTGGTTAATACCAAACTTTGGTTCCTAGAGAATTCAGACAAGTCTGGTATATTTAACCTAGGTACCGGCAAAGCAGAACCATTTAGAACCATTGCTGAAACCGTTATCGGACATTATGGGAAAGGCGAAATCGAATACATCCCTTTTCCAGAACATTTAAAAGGTGCCTATCAAAGCTTTACCGAAGCCGATATAACCAAATTACGGGGTATTGGTTACACAGGGGATTTCCGCGGATTAGCGCAAGGCGTTCAAGATTATCTAGGTTGGCTCGACTCGAATGGCTAAATATTTAATTGTTGGCCCATCTTGGGTTGGCGACATGGTGATGGCGCAAAGCCTTTTTATTACGCTAAAGCAGCGTGATGAAGAAGCAATCATCGATGTCATCGGTCCAAATTGGTCATCGCCTATTTTGGCCAGAATGCCAGAAATAAGAAATGCAATTACCCTACCCACAGGCCACGGTGAATGGGGAATCGGCACGCGCCGTAAACTAGGTCATTCGCTACGTTCGGAGCATTATGATCAAGCAATCATAATGCCTCGTTCATGGAAGTCTGCACTGGTGCCTTTTTTTGCCAATGTTCCACATCGTGTGGGCTTTACAGGCGAACAACGCTATATTTTGCTGAACGAACATCGTAAGCTGGATAAAAGTGTTTTAAATCAAACGGTAAAACGCTTTACATCCTTAGGCGTTCCCAAGGAACTGGCTTACCCGCCCACAGACATACCATCACCCTCTTTGCGTGTTGACCCAGAAAACCAAAAAAGCCTTTATCAACAACACAACCTATCGAACAGACCAGCTATCGCCCTTATGGCCGGCGCAGAATTTGGCCCTTCTAAACAATGGCCTATCGCCTATTTTTACGAATTAGCCAAAAGCGCCATTGAAGCGGGTTACCAAATTTGGGTATTAGGCGGGCCAAAAGACCAAAGCGACGGAGACAACATTGTTGAGCATCTTGGTGAATTTGCCGTCAACTTATGCGGAAAAACACAACTGGTGGACGCTATCGACCTACTAGCGGCCGCTAAAAAAGCCGTCAGCAATGATTCAGGTTTAATGCACATTGCCGCCGCGGTCGGCACAGAGGTCCATGGTATTTATGGCTCCACCAGCGAACTATTTACACCACCACTCACTGATAACAAGACCATTCATAATCTCCACCTTGAGTGCTCTCCATGCTTTAAACGAATTTGCCCATTAGAGCATACAAACTGTCAGAACCAACTTACTCCTGACATGGTGATAAAGGCTGTCGTCTGATGATGAATCTTGTATTACTTAGAAATAGGCCCCATCTTGGCGCTCAAATAACAACGATTCCGGTATTGGCTCACTTCAGCCAGAATTACTGTCATCAAGAACCTCTCATTCTTTCATCAAAAAGCAATGTAGCTTGGATTTATAACCAACTACCTTGGGTAAAAGAGTGTATTGATTCAAATAGTAAGATTGAAGAGCTGAAAGCACTAAAAAGCACTCATCGTTTACTTAACTTAAGACCAAGCAACCGTCTGTCAGTTGTGTTATACGCGCTGTTTAAAAAAGGGCGCTGTTTTGACTTCGTTAAAACCGCCTTCTTAGCCAACCTAACATCGGAGAAACATAACGTTTTATGTGAAGCGGAGTATCGGGCATTAGGGTACCTAAAGGTTTTCATCAAAGATGAGCAGGCTTTGTTACCAGCCCTTGCCGCGCCTTTCTTCACACTAATGCAAGCATCAACACTTAATCTAAAAAAAGCAGAATTGAATATACTAATGATGCCCGGTGGCGGTGCTGGAGAGATTAAAAAATGGGGCATTGATCATTTTATTGCGGCTGGTGAAGCCATTGCGAATACACTAAAAAGAACATGCCATATCCATATTTTATTAGGTCCTGATGAAAAAGAAGAAATTCATTACGTAAAAAAACTGGGTGACTCTAACCATTTGTCTCTGCATGTAAACCTTCCTCTAAAAGATATCGCAAAACTAGTGGACAACTGTGACTTAACCATAGCAAATGATTGTGGCCCATCTCATATAGCTCAATGCATGCAGAAACCCTACATAGGCCTTTTTAGAGAGCCAAATACGGAATGGTTCCTCACTCATCCAAAGTCGGTTAAAGTGCTCCCACAAAAAGGGCATGACATAAAAACAATTACCACCAAAAGCGTGACGGAATGCGCTGTTAACTTATTAAAGAGCCAAGCATGAAAATTTCAGGCAACATCATTACTCTCAATGAAGAAAAAAACATCGCGGCTTGTATAGAATCAATGCAAACTGTTTGCGATGAAATTATCGTGGTTGACTCAGGAAGTACTGATAATACCATTGAGATCGCAAGGCGTTTAGGTGCAACCATCATCAATCAACCTTACTTAGGCGATGGTATCCAAAAAAATGTCGCACTGAACCATACTCAAAACGCTTGGGTATTAAGCCTAGATGCGGATGAACGCTTAACACCAGAAATGACACTCGCTATTCAGCAACTAAGCTTAGAATCCACCAGTCTTGAAGGCTATTCATTTCGTAGACAAAACATGATTGGTAATCGATGGATTAAACATTGCGGTTGGTATCCTGATCGTTGCATTCGATTATACAATACAGAAAAAACACGTTTTGCCGATGTAAAACAGCACGCCAGTGTACAGACTAAAAAAATCAAACACATCGATGCTGACATTATTCACTTTTCATTTAAAAATATTGGTGAATTATTTGCCAAGCCCGGTCGTAACTTCAGCGGAAGAGCCGCTAAAATTATGTATGCAAAAGGAAAACGAGCCAACTCTTTCTCTCCTTTTACCCATGGCCTAAATGCTTTTATCCGTAAGTATATTTTTCAGCGAGGATTCATGGGCGGCGTAGATGGAATGACGGTAGCGTTAAGTGCAGCCGTCAATAGCTACCTAAAATACGCAAAACTGCTCGAATACCAGCGAGATCCTAGCGTCACAAAACAAGATGACTTCAAAAATATTTGGTAATAAAACAGGCGACACACTTTGAGCAAAACGTTAACCGTACTTCATGTAAATCTGGCCAAAGGCTTCCGCGGTGGAGAAAGGCAAACTGAGCTTCTCATTAGGGCTCTGTCCAAGCACTTTAAAACCAAACAACTACTTGCTTGCCGCGATAACTCACCTCTTCGCTCAAGGCTTGAAGACGTTGAAGGCCTGACATTCGTTACAGCAAACCATCAGTTATCTGGTCACTATTCAACACCTTATGTTGATATCGTTCATGCACATGAAGCCAAAGCCGTTCATTGGGCTTATCTACACAAAGTACTAAAAAATACGCCCTACATTATTACTCGGCGAGTCGACACACCCATCAAAGAAAAATGGTTCAACCAAAAAACGTATCGTAATGCATCAGCATTGGTGGGCATATCCACTATTATTGCAAACCAAATTCGCGATAAGCAATGGGGAGAGGTCGATCAAATACCCAGCACATTGGCCCACTTAAATACCGACAAAAAACAAGGTGAAGCCTTCCGAAGTGCTTTTCTGGGCAAAATCATCGTTGGTCATGTAGGTGCGCTCGTTGATAAGCATAAGGGCCAAAAGGTTCTTATTGAAGCTGCCAGCCTATTGGAAGAAAGTCATCCGAATTTACATATTGTCTTTTTCGGAGACGGTGCAGACAAAGATGAGCTTGAGTCTTTATCCAAAGGAAATAAAAATATTACATGGATGGGGTTTAAACCAAAGATTGGGGACTATTTACCATTCTTTGATCTCTTTGCCTTCCCCTCTCGGAATGAAGGTTTGGGCTCGACTCTATTAGATGTAATGGACGCTGGTGTACCTATCATTGCCTCTAATGTCGGCGGCATTCCAGACATTGTTATTGACAACGAAACAGGGATACTTGTCGCACCAAACGATAGCTTAGCGCTGAAAGAGGCCATAATAAGACTCTCTGAAGACAAAGAGCTTCAAGCAACCCTGATTGAAGGCGCAAAAAAACAACTCGAAAACTACACTCCACAAAGAATGGCAGAAAGTTACTTGTCACTCTATGAAAAAATAATAGCCCGAGACTAAAAGTCTCAAGCTATTATTCTAAAGAGAAAATGAATTTTATTAGCCTATCTATTTTCTAAAACGACTCACACTTTCTAGTGCTTCTTTTAAATAGACATAGTTAGGCTCTGCCTCCTTTTTTATTCGGTTGGTTAGGTCATATATTGTATATTGACCACCAGCACCCACTTCCAAAATAGTGTCATGAGTAATCATCGCATAGCCAGCATAACTTGAAGACAACACCCAGTCTCGATTCTCAGCTTTATCCAAAAGATCAATGCCTCCTGAATAAGCTTCCAAAGGGCTTGTGACGCCAAGATAATGTTTCATTAATGTTGGTATAACGTCTTCATGGCTCGTTATAGATGGCCTCTCTTTCCCCTGTAATTTCATTTTGATATCAGGTCCAACCATCACAAAAGGTACATGAGTTTGTGCTGCCGTAAAGTTACTATTATGCCCCCAGTAGTTTAATTTGTTGTCATTCAATTCTTGAGCATGGTCGCCAGTAATAATCACCACCGTATTATCAGCATCGCCCGTTGCTCTCAATTCATCAAATACCTTCTTAGCCAAATCATCCACATAGCGAACACTCGTTTTATAGCGATTCATAAATCGAGTTGGGTCCGTATCCTTATTGAGAGCTAAGTAATTAACTGCATCCAACATAGGTTCATATTTTTTATCATAATCTTGTGGGAAATCGTAGCCGTGTGGGGCATCGTAAAAAAGAAACGAAAAAGCGGGCTTAGATTTATCTCTATGTTGATACCACTGCAACCAATCCTCTGTTAGGTTTTTATCTCTTTCAGAAGGAGAGCGCCCTTCAGACCTTAGACGTAGGTTGCTCACTTTAGTAAAAACAGTTTGATTAAACTCAGGGTCAGTTAAAGAAGCAGAAGTGAAAATACCTAATTGATAATCCAATGCTTGAAGACGGTCCATAAAAACAGGCGATTTCTGATTAGATAACATATTTTGCCAATACGTTCCTGGCAAGCCATAAAAAAGACCAAAGATCCCTGTTCGAGTCGCATTTCCTGTGGATATATGATTTGTAAAGGAAACACCACGTTGAGCATAAGCCAATATATTGGGTGAATTTTCGGCATTAAAAGTATCAAAGCGCCAAGAATCTACCACTAAAAACATGAGATTAACGGGCTTATTAACCGCGACCGTGCTCAATTTTTCAGTAGGGTAATTAAGATTACTACTTATTTTTAAGGACAGTGCTTTTTTCTGTTCTAAGGATTTCTCATCAATCCAGCCATATTTCCGCATTAACCCATTTGCCGTAGCGGGCTGAAAAAGGGGTAAATAACTTTTACTTATAGTAACGGGCTGATAAGCGTTTGCTGATGCCCATATATGAATAAAATTGCTTATAAAAAAACACAAGACAAACAAGAATACAAAATACCTTTTTTTACCCCACAGCCCTGAGCGGGCACTCAAAAAATGAAGTAAAAAATATTCGATTGCAAATATAAAAAGAAAACTAAAAATTGCAACAAGCCAAGTAACGATGGAAAAATCAACTACATCGCCGGATAACACCAACTTAAGAACGACCTCATTGATATGAAAACGATATTGAGCAAAAACAAATGTATCGATTAAAAGAACAAACAGAAACGCCGACGATAGAAAACTAACGATCAAATAAAATAGTCGTCTTGATAAAAAGGTAAAAAAGAACGTAAAAAGGCCAAGAATCCCACCTAGCAATGCCATTTGCCCTATTAAGCTTGTGACAATAAAAGATGCGCCTAATATGTCAGTAGGAAACTCTGGTAAGAATGAGAAATACCTAATAGCTAAAAGAGCAGAAAAACCTATATTTATTATTAAAAAACAACTAAAAACAGAACGTCTATTTCCAAAAGTCATAATGCAAACCTAGAACATCATTTTAAATATTAAAACCAGAGATCAAATCAAGAATCTACACCAAATAAATCACGTGTATACACTTTGTCTTTTACATCTAACATATCATCCGTCATTCGATTCGCGACGATCACATCTGACATATTTTTAAACTCTTCTAGGCTTTTAATCACTTTAGAGTTAAAAAAATTATCTTCCAGAAGAGCGGGCTCATATACAACGACTTCCACGCCTTTGGCTTTAATTCGCTTCATGACACCTTGAATGGCAGAAGCCCTGAAATTATCTGAACCCACCTTCATCACCAATCGGTAGATTCCTACTATCTTAGGGTTATCTTTAAGAATAGATTTCGCCACGAAGTCTTTTCTTGTTACGTTAGCATCAACAATCGCTCGAACGAGGTTGTTAGGAACCTTGTCATAATTAGCAAGCAGCTGCTTCGTGTCTTTTGGTAAACAATAACCGCCATAACCAAAGGAAGGGTTGTTGTAATGGCTTCCTATACGAGGATCAAGCCCCACTCCTTCAATAATCTGACGGCTATCTAACTGATGGGATTCTGCGTAGCTATCCAACTCATTAAAAAAAGCAACTCGCATCGCCAAATAGGTATTAGCAAACAACTTAATAGCCTCAGCTTCTGTGGAACCAGTTAGCAGTATGTCTATGTTCTCTTTTTCTGCCCCTTGAGCAAGGAGGTTAGCAAAGACTTTTGCACGATCAGACTCTTCACCGACCACAATACGAGAAGGGTATAAATTGTCATACAGCGCTTTACCTTCGCGTAAAAACTCAGGAGAGAACAAGAGGTTGCTCGTTAAAAAACGCTGACTGGCTGATTTTGTAAAACCGACAGGAACCGTCGATTTTACGATCATAATAGCATTAGGGTTGATGCGTATAACGTCCTGAATTACGGACTCAACATGGCTGGTGTTAAAATAATTAGTCTCTGGATCATAATCTGTCGGCGTCGCAATGATCACGTAATCTGCACCTAGATAAGCCTCTTCCTTGTCTAGCGTGGCGATAAAATTAAGATTTTCTTCAAGGAGATAGCGTTCTATGTCTCGATCTTCAATAGGTGACAGCTTCTTATTAAGCATGTCCACCTTAGCGGCAACAATGTCCAATGCAACCACTTGATTATGCTTTGCTAATAACAGGGCATTAGAAATCCCCACGTACCCTGTGCCTGCCACTGCTATTTTCATTAAGTTATACCTTATATTTAAAGATAGAAATCGTGTTCAAAAGACGCTATTTTACAGCTTGAATCGTATTAAAAAATGCTAAATTATACTTTTTTTCTTAATTACATAAAGAAAGACAGCAAATAAAGAACACCTCAGCTAATCTTAATAAAAAACAAGGAGTTCCATATGAAGTTTGAACTGGTAGATCGTCAAGGTTACATCCCTGATCTTAACTATGGCACCTCAGGACAAGAACTTTCCTGCTTTATTCCTAGCGATTATCCCTTCCAGCAAGTCAGCTACAATAACGGTGAAGGCGAGGTCATCATTGATAAACACACATGGCATTTTTTCTTTACTCAAGAGGGGATCGGCATTCAATTAGTAGATGGGGTTGTCTCCTTAAAAGAAGCGGAACATTTTTTACTTTCCATTAAGTCGCACATTTGGGGTGAAACACACCAAGAAGTACAAATCTTCATGGCAGGGGTCACTCAAAAATAAACGGCTGTCGCCCTTCTCGTACGAGAAGGGCTATTCTCCCTACTGAGCAACAGCGCGCAACATTCTCTTCGACCACTGACTCCAAGACCCTACGTACACTTGATTAGCCTCTATTCCGGCATAATTCAACGCTAAAACATTATGACACGCCGTAACACCGGAACCGCAATAGTACACATACGCATCACTACTACTCGATAGCCAGTCTTTCCATTCTACGTGCAACTGTTCAGCTGGTTTAAAGTAACCGTCTGCGTCTAGGTTATCCGTAAAAGGACGGTTAATCGCTCCTGGAATGTGCCCCGCGACAGGATCCAGCGTTTCATTTTCGCCATTAAAGCGATCCGATGCTCTAGCGTCCACCAACTGAAATTGATTTGTTTCGAAGTTTTCAACAATAGACTGCTCAGCAACACTCCAAGGAAAAGAAACGTTAATCGGGTGCAACGTAACCTTTGCTGTTTCAGATAGTAATGAAACGTCTCTCCCCTCTTTCAACCATGCTGGAAAGCCACCATTTAAAACCTGTACATCAATATTTTGTTGGCTAAGCATCCACCAAGCTCGAGCCGCAATGGCTCCGCCCATATCATCATATACAATCACTTGACTGGCAGAATCAATCCCCCAAACTTGCAGTTGTTTAGAAAAATCGGTTTCGTCAGGCAAGGGATGCCTACCCGTCAATTCATTTTCTGGGCCGGCAAGCTCGTGATGAACGTCGACAAAAATAGCGCTAGGAATATGCCCTTTATCATATTCTGATTGACCTTTACTGTGATCGGTTAGATAAAATCGGCAGTCTAATACAACCACATTAGACTGACCAAGCAACATGGCCAGCTCATTTGTATTTATTAGCGTTTTTAATATCACAGGCATTCCTTAGACAATCGTTGGCGATCATAAAATAGACTTTTTCTTCTTTCTTTAAATCTACTTTGATTATTCATTTTTTGCTAATATTCGCGAATATTATCTTCTTACAGAGTTTTTTATGTTGCGTATTGATCTGATCCTCACCGAGCAAGGCCTTGCAAAATCTCGCTCTCAGGCACAAACTTTTATCAGTGAAGGGCGAGTATCATACAAACAAAACGAGCAATGGATAAAAGTCACCAAACCCAGCTTAAAACTGGCCTTCGACGTTGAAGTCAACATTACCTCGAACCACGCAGATCGATATGTTTCGCGTGGCGCCCTAAAGCTCGAAGGCGCTTTACGACACACCCAACTAAACATCAAAGGTTTTCATGTATTAGATATCGGCCAATCTACGGGCGGCTTTAGCGATTGTTCTATACAACATGGCGCCGCTTGTGTCGTAGGCGTAGAAGTGGGACACGGCCAGTTAGACCCGCGCCTACGTAACAATCAAAACATCGTCTGTTTAGAAGGCGTTAATGCACGCAATTTATCGATTAAAGACCTAGGTAATCATTTTCCTGAAAACGGCTTTAATCTGGCGGTTATGGATGTATCCTTCATCTCGCAGACCAAAATTTTGCCACAATTACCTAATCTACTTAGCAAAACAGGGCATTTGATCACGCTTGTAAAGCCTCAATTTGAGGTAGGAAAGGAATTTATTGGAAAAGGCGGGATAGTGAAAGACAAGCAACGAGTAAACCAACTCGCCAAAGACATGCAAGCTTTCGTGAAAACGTTAGGGTTCGAAGTGAAATGTTATATCGACAGCCCTATAAAAGGGGGCGATGGCAATCAAGAATTTTTGCTGTGGGCAACACGAACACAAACATAACAAAAAATCGGTTCAAAGAATGTCATCGTAACCATGGAGATTATTACTGAGTACAATCTCACTCGCCTCTTTAGCCTCAAGCTCAGTAATGTAGTTTCTTGCCATGTAAAAACCCAAACACCCAAATATGACCGATCCAACCGCCTGTCCAAAGAGTATTCCTTCAGCGCCCATAAAAAGAGAAAATACAGTAATCAACGGCCATGTACCTAAGGTGGCACGACCAAAATTCAACAAGGTACTGCTAAACGGTTTGCCTAAATTATTAAAGACAGCAATCGCAATAAACAGCAAACTCTGAAAGAAAAAACTAAAGGACACAAAGGTGGCAAAAAATCGGATTAAGTCCGCACTCTCTTGTGTTGCATGGAACACAGAAACAAGCCAATCCTGCATCTGATAAAGACAAAAACACAACACTAAGCAGTAAGCAAAAGCATATATCACCGCACTGCTAATGGCACTGTGCATACGGTCAAAACGGCCTGCCCCATAGTTTTGACCCAATATAGGCCCAACCGCACCAGACAACGCAAATATCCCCCCAAAAACCACCGGAATAATACGACCTATCACCGCCACAGCGGCCACGGCATCATCACCAAACAATGAGGTATGTTCCATGACAATAGCGTTTGCCAACGGCGAAGACATATTGGTTAACATGGCAGGAATGGCAATCAGGGAAATAGGCTTAACGTCTTTAAAAAAGTCCATTAGGTCAAATTCACCTAGCATTTTATGAATGTGTACCACACCATAATAAGAGACCGCAACCATAGAGAAACGAGCAATCAAAGAGGCAATAGCAGCGCCCTGCACACCCAGTCCGAAGGCAAAAATAAAAATAGGGTCTAACAACGCATTCACTAAACCACCCACCAACGTGGCGTACATAGCACGACGAGCATCGCCTAATGCACGCATAATCCCAGAACCAATCATGCCTATCATCACGGCAGGCATACCGATCACTAGAATTTGCAAATACCCTGTCGCTAAGTCGAGAGTTCGACCTGTCGCGCCAATAGACAATAAAATATGGGGGATTTTAGGCCATAACAGCCAGACAACGGCAGAAGAAAATAAAATGCCAAACGCCAACACATTCACCGCGCGACGCTTCGCAAGCTCAATGTTGCCCTCACCGACGGCTTTTGATACTAAAGCGGTAGCAGAAATAGACACCGCAATACTCAACGAAATAGTAAAAAACATAATGGTACTGGCGAAACCTACCGCCGCCACGGCTTCTTTCTCGCCCAGCATAGAAAGAAAAAGCATGTCGACAAGGTCTACCAAAAACATGCACATCAAACCAAACGCACCAGTGGCAGACATATAAACAACATGTTTAAACGTTGAGCCTTGCGTAAGTTTTGCCGGACCAGGCATTCGTTTCCCCTAAAAATGACACATCAACTGCACGACAAACAATAAAAAACCGGACAAGCAATGCTTATCCGGTTGCGTATTTTCTCATGTATGACCTGTTGAGAAAATGCTTACTTTGAGGATAACTTAATGAAGATGGCCATTTGCTCGGTTAAACACGATTTTTTCAACATCTGTAAAGCGCTCAGCAAAATGCACTGTCATGCCTTCTTTTACCGACTCAGGTAATTCTTCAAAGTCGCGACGATTTGGTTCTGGCAAAATTATTTCGGTGATTTTACTGCGCTTTGCAGCAATAAGTTTTTCCCTAATACCACCAACCGCTAACACTTGACCGGTTAACGTCAATTCTCCGGTCATCGCCAGCCCTCTGCGTACAGGTTCATTTCTTGCTAAAGACAATAAAGCCGTTGCCATAGTGATACCAGCACTTGGCCCATCTTTTGGCGTTGCCCCTTCAGGCACATGCAAATGAACCAAACTCTTATCAAAAAACTCAGGCGCTTTTTGATAACTCTTAGCGTGAGAAAAAACATAGGAGTACGCAATCTCGGCCGATTCTTTCATGACATCCCCTAGCTTGCCGGTCAACTTCAAGCCCCGCGTTAGCTCATGGACTTTATTCGCTTCAATTGGCAAGGTTGCTCCACCCATAGACGTCCACGCCAAGCCTGTTACCACACCAACACCTTGCAGTGTTTTTTCTGGTCGGAAGTAAGGCATACCCAATAACGCTTCAACGTCTTTGACACCAACATTAATATGGTCTTTTTCGCCCGTCATTAGCTCAACAACACATTTGCGTAAAACTTTTTGCAACAACTTGTCCAGACCACGAACGCCCGCTTCACGAGCATAATGCTCAATAATATGTCGAAGCGCTGCATCGGTAATATTCAATTGTTTCTTCAGAAGCTTATTTTTCTTCAGAAGCTTAGGCCATAGATGCTGCTTAGCAATGGCTAGTTTTTCATCGCCTATGTAGCCAGAAAGTCGAATAACGTCCATTCGATCTAATAACGGCGAAGGAATGGTATCCAACTGATTTGCCGTGCAAATGAACAAGGCTTTTGATAAATCGATACGCATGTCTAAATAATGATCTAAAAACTCGCTATTCTGCTCAGGATCCAAGGCTTCAAGCAAAGAAGAGGCAGGATCACCTTGAAAAGACGAGCCCACTTTATCGATTTCATCCAACATAATAACGGGATTTTCTACCTCAACGTCTTTCAAGGCTTGTACAAATTTACCCGGTAAAGCGCCAATATAAGTCCGTCGGTGACCTTTAATCTCCGCTTCGTCACGCATTCCACCAAGGCTGAAACGATAAAACTTACGATTCAACGATTCCGCAATAGACTTACCGATGGACGTTTTACCAACGCCAGGCGGGCCGACTAGCAATAAAATACTGCCTCCCATCTCCCCTCGATGAGCCCCCAAAGCCAAGAACTCAACAATACGGTCTTTAATGTCTCCTAGACCTGCGTGATGAGATTCAAGAACATCTCGAGCCAATGCAATGTCTAAGTTGTCCTTAGAATGAACACCCCAAGGCAAAGACGTCGACCAGTCCAAATAGTTACGCGTAACGCCATACTCTGGCGACCCTGCTTCGAGAATACTCAGCTTATGCAGTTCATCTTGAATCTTGTCATTGACTGATTTGGGTAGCGTTTTACCTTCCAGTCTTGCTTTAAATGTCTCTACGTCAGACGTACGATCATCTTTTGATATGCCTAATTCTTTCTGAATAATTTTCAGTTGCTCCTTCAGAAAGAAATCTCTCTGGTGCTTACTGATTTTATCATTTACTTCTGCGCTGATTTCATTTTGTAACCGTGCAATTTCGAGTTCTTTTCTCAATAAAGTAAGCGCCAGATGCATACGAGCATGAACCGGTATCGTTGCTAGCACATCGTATAATTCTTCTGCATCCGCCGATGTAATAGAAGCGGCAAAGTCGGCCAATAAACCTGACTCATTAAATGAGAATCGACCGAGATATTGTCTTAGATCTTCACTGAATAAAGGATTCAAACGAATCAACTGTTTAATTGCATCAAGGATCGCGATGGAATACGCCTTCGATTCGTCATCATTGGATTTCACGTCATTAATATAGCGAACCCTTGCTAAATAAGGCGCTGTCTCACTAAGCCATTCAATCACTTCAAAGCGCTTCACCCCTTGAGCCAAAAATGTCAACTTATCGTTCTGTTTCTCGGCTTTGTGTACTCTTGCCACACAGCCTATCGAACGAAACTCATCCACTGAAGGCGATTTTTTCCCTTCTTTGTCGGCATAAACTAGACCAACAACTGCCTGAGGATGCTCCGCAATACGCTCTAAGGTATCCTCCCATTGCTCCGCATCCACCATCACTGGCTGAACTTGGGCAGGAAAAAAAGGGCGGCTTGAAATGGGTAAAATAAATAATGTTTCAGGTAAAACATCATCAGGTAAAGCAAGCCCTTTAGGGTCACTAATTACCACACTCTCTTCTTCGGCCATTACACTGTCTTCTTCCTGTAAATCTGAATATTGCTCGTCATCACTCATAATTAAATTCTCGATAAATCTGTGTTTGCACTTCAAAAAAACAGGATCTAAGAAAACTTATCGCTATTTTTTTATGGATTACACTCTATGTAATGACAATATTCTCGAAAACAACGGCACCTATCGTTTTTCAAAATGCTTACTCACTTCAATAAACCGACCTTAAAGACAGGATTAGTTATTTGGTCAGTACCCACTTAGTGCTATTATAGAAATCACGATTAAGATACAACTCGCTCATTTATACACCCCCCTATACACAGTAAAAAAAGGAAAGGCCAATGATCCGCGATGAACTCCTTAAGGCTTACAACGACATTTTTGTGATTAAACACCCTTTTGTTAAGCACAAGCTCACCAGCCTTCGTGATAAAAACACCAGTACACGTGAATTTCGTATGTTAGTTGAAGAACTAGGAACACTCATTGGCTATGAAGCAACACGAGATTTAGAAACCGTCGATGTTGAAATTGAAACACCATTAGAAAAAGCCATGTGTCCGGTTCTAAAAGGTAAAAAACTTTGTATCGTTACCATCATGAGAGCCGGCAATGGACTTGCTGAGGGTGTGCTCAAACTATCGCCTTCTGCACGAGTTGGACACGTCGGCCTATATCGCGATCCTGAAACAAAACAGCCTGTAGAGTACTACCTAAAAATGCCTCATTCCGTTAATGAGCGCACAATTATTGTTGTCGATCCCATGCTGGCAACAGGTAACTCGGCCATTATGGCAATCGACAAAATGAAAGAAATGGGGGCTTCAGACATCCGCTTTATCTGTCTTTTTGCTGCACCAGAAGGCATAAAAGCGTTTAAAGAAGCGCACCCAGATGTTGCTATGTATATCGGATCAATAGACCGTGGCCTGGACGAAAATGCCTATATTCGACCCGGCGTGGGTGATGCAGGCGACCGTATTTACGGCACTCGCTAAACATCATTAATCACTATTCATTAAACAAAAAGCCTCTCTTTCCATTAGAAAAGAGAGGCTTTTTTATGTAAAAGGAACCATCATGTGTGTAAAGCCCGCACCAGCTTAGCAATCAGCTTTTCAATGCCAAGAACGCACCAGCACTTACCATGATACCGCCCGACGTACGGTTTAATGTTCTCATAGAGCGTTCAGATTTCATCAAACGTCTCGCTTGTGAAGCACACACAGAAATAAGATTAATACCTAACATGAGTGCCGTAAAAGCAAGAACAGACGCAATCACGATATCAAAACCACTCAAGATCGTTAAATCCATAAAGGTCGGCAGAAAAGCGACATAGAAAAGAATGACCTTAGGATTCGATGCTGAAATCATAAAACCTTGCATAAAACTCGCCATTTCACTTTTAGATTCAAGCTGTGCAAAATCTGTAGAGGATGTTGATACTGGCGACACCCACATTTTCCAGCCCAAATAGATAAGATACGCCGCGCCAATATAACGAATGACTAAGAAAACGCCTTCCCAAGTAGACGCAATCGCAGCCAACCCAAAACACGCCATAACTAAATAAACAATGTCACTCATCACCATACCAACACAAAGAGAAACACTGGCGCGAGCGCCCTTCGTCATGCTTTTCGCAATAACAGCAAAGACACCAGGACCTGGCGTCACAGCAAAAATTAAAATGGCGAAGAAAAAAGTAATACCGCTTTCTAATGTCATACCTCAACCTCCATTACTTGACAGCCAGCCAAGACCATACGTGTAATAAATTGCTTAGCTTCTTCGTAGTCATCTTCTACTAATTGATCTTTTTGTAGCATAATTTTCACTTGCGCATCAAAGTCCGCATAGGTTTGGGTCATCGCCCAAATACTAATAAAAAGGTGCTCCGTTGGAACAGAAGCCATTAGGCCTTTATCAACCCAAACCTGAATCGTCGCTTTTTCTCGACTCAATTCAGTAACAAATAAGTTTTTCAAATAGTCTAAAACAAAAGTCTCTTCACCAATTAAGGCCATAGCAAAAATTTTAGAGGCATTCTTGTTAGTCCGCGACTGATCAATTTTTTCACTAATATAACGTGTCAGATTGTGCTTTGGCCCCTCCTCAACTCTGAATTCACTCACAGAGTCCAACCAAAGTCGCAGAATGCGCTCTAATACCGCTTCTAGTAAATCTTTTTTGGAGCGATAGTAATAATGAATATTGGCTTTAGGCAACCCAGCTTCATCGGCAATCATTTGAGTTGTCGTTTTAGCGAGTCCTTGACGCGCAAAAACACGCTCAGACGTTTCTAAAATAAGCGTTTGATTTTGAGCTCTAATATGCGCTTTCAACTGATCTTTTGGTCGTTTTATTTCGGTCAACGGTTGGCCTCACAGGTCATTTTCTTACAAAGGAGGATATTTGGGTACCGACTGATCATCCTGAGCGATACAGGCGAAGAATAACATTCTTTAGAATAGGCACGAAGCGATAAGAAAAAATCCCATAAAAAAAGGGAGCCGAAGCTCCCCATTTCCCCTCGTAGCAGAGACGTTAATGACTATAGGCATTCGTCATTAGGCTAACTGCTACACCACGTTGGCTCTGTTATTAATAAGCATAATACTATTCATTACACTTACCAATGTTCTTGATCGATGGATATCACCATCGTCGGTTATTGCAACCGGAGTCACTGTGATGAAAGCACTATAAAAGCGTCAAACACAATCACTTATACAATTTAAGAGTTAATTATAAACAGCTAGATTTACAGTGCAATAGATCAGAGAGAAAAAGTTGACCGATTGATCAATTTTTTTTGAAGTTAGCTATTTTTAGGGGACAAAGACTTAGATACACGGTTCCTTCCCTTCTTTTTAGATTGATACAGAGCGTCGTCTGCGCGCTTTAAAACCGCATCCGGGGACTCACCAAGCGTTGCAAAAGCGACACCTAGGCTGACCGTTACATTCACGTCTATGTCTTGCTTCTTTTTAGGATCAAACACTTCAACCAAGGCATCTTCAATACCTTCACGAACCCGCTCAAGAGTCTCTTCAACTTCTGCAAGCTGCTTACCTCGAAATACAATCGTGAACTCTTCACCACCATAACGAAAAGCGCGCCCTGGATTGGCAAAATATTTCAATTGAGTGGCAACACTCTTCAGGACTTTATCTCCCATATCGTGCCCATACGTATCATTAAATTTTTTGAAATGATCCACATCGACCATCGCAATAGCATACCGTTTAGACAAACCGACTAATTGCTCATTCAAAGCCCGCCTTCCTGGCAGTTTGGTCATATCATCTAAATACGCCATTCGATGACTTTCCATCAGCAAAAACCAAATCCATAATAAAAATTGCGCCGATAACAGAGCATCGAACTGAGTATCTGAAGAAGCAAAATGACCTATGATCAACAAGCTAACAATACTAATCAATCCACTTGCTCGAAAAGTATCACCACTTAACCACCAAGCAAAACCTATCGTGGACGTACTAATAAGCAAGACACACCAAAGTAAAACGGTAGACCAACTTACGGTTGTGTTTAAAAAAGCGTGATCTAAAAAAGCAAAAGATACCCAACTACGCTCAATCGCGTAACACCAACTCACCAACATCACGACAAAGAGAATACGATTTACGGCAAATCGATTAAAGAAGCCTCTCTCCGGTACAAACGCCAATAAGGCAATACAAAAACAGGAAACCACTAAGTACGCCGTTAATGACGCTTCTTCATTGGAATCGCCATACAGCTTTGGTATCAAAAGTAACAGAACAAGAATTAACACTCGGCCTTTGTTAAAATGCCAAGCCAGTAGAATCGCGACGCTTGCTAAGATGATTGGCAATAAGGGCAATATACCAAACCATAAGGGTGGCAACTGACCAACATACAAACTAGCATAAACACTGACTAGTAAAATAAAGCATGGAACTAACAATGAACCTAAACGTTCAGACATAGAAAAATCAAACCCATCGAATCATTCGATTAAATACGACCAATATCTTGCCCCTAAAACGATTAATTTTCATTAATAATAATGTGAATTATAAATTAAAGGAAAAAACGATGGGATTACTTGTAGACGGTAAATGGGTTGACCAGTGGTACGACACTAAAGCAAGTCAAGGAAAGTTCATTCGAAGTGAGTCTGAGTTTAGAAACTGGATCTATGCAGACAGTGAGTACGATCCAAGCAACTCAAACCATTTTCCGGCTCAAACAGGACGCTATCACTTATACGTCTCTCTCGCTTGCCCTTGGGCTCACCGTACTTTGATTTTTATCAAACTAAAGCAGTTAGAAGGCATTATTAGTATTAGTTGCGTTCACCCTGACATGCTAGACAACGGTTGGGAATTTAAAAAAGACAGCAACTTCACAGACACTAACATCGCCACTGGCGACCCATTACACCACTTTGACTTTGCTCATCAACTTTATACAAAAGCCAAACCAGATTACAGCGGACGAGTGACCGTCCCCATTTTATGGGATAAAAAACGCAACACGATAGTATCAAACGAGTCATCGGAAATAATTCGTATTTTAAACCATGCTTTTAATGACCTCACAGGAAACTTCCTTAACTTCTATCCTACTGACAAGAGCAAAGACATAAATACGCTAAACGAACGCATTTACCACACGGTCAATAATGGCGTCTACAAATGCGGCTTTGCTACGACTCAAAAGGCTTATGAAGAAGCATTAACCCCTTTATTTGAAACTCTCGATTTTTTAGAGCAACAACTGTCAAGCAGCATGTTTTTACTTGGAGACGAGCAAACAGAAGCAGATTGGCGCCTTTTTACCACTCTAATTCGCTTCGACTCCGTCTACTTTGGCCATTTTAAATGCAATATAAAGCGTATTTTGGACTACCCTAAACTCAACGCTTATATGAAACGGCTGTACGATACTCCTAACATCGCGAGCACCGTTAACCTGCAGCATATTAAACGCCATTATTATTACAGCCACAAAACAATCAATCCCACTCAAGTGGTTCCAGTAGGACCTGCTAAACTGTTCACTTAAGGATAAAATAACCAAAAAGGAATTAAGGCAAATTCAAGAAGCCTAAGTGAAAGTCTGTTAAAGTGGACCTGTTTTGAGGATAATAGGTCTACTTTTGAAGTTGCTCTTTATCTAGCAGGCGATTAACTATCAAGTAACGCCTTTTAAGAAATATAAATATTTGAGACTCGTGGTTCTTTATGGAAAAGAAAATACTTTGGACTATCTCTTTTGCACTCATATTTATTTTGTGGATAAAAGCTGGGCCATTTAAAAGCGATGATCTAGATATAGAACGTGATGACACTTCAGATTTAAGCGCTTTGGAACAAGACGCTGATGGTGCGACGTCAGATGAAAAAAACTATTTTAAGTCTCACCCTATTAAAGACAAGAACCCTGATTTTTCCGCGATTACCGATGTTAAAGAACGTAAAAAAGCGTTCTTCCATTATCTAACACCCTTTGTAAATGAAAAAAACAATCTCATATTAAGAGATCGTGAACGCCTAAACACGATACTTAGTAGTAACAAAAAGTTATCAACTAAAAACAAGCAATGGATATCTACACTTCGAAAAGACCATAAACTTAAAAAACTTGATAACTATACAAAAGACGATATAAAAGCATTACTCAATCGATTAGACATTATTCCTGTTTCCCTTGTCTTGGCTCAAGCGGCAAATGAATCAGCATGGGGGACGTCTCGCTTTGCGACGAAAGGAAACAACTATTTTGGGCAATGGTGTTTTAGAAAGGGTTGTGGCCTAGTACCAGAATCAAGAGACAGCGACGCGGACCATGAAGTGAGAAAATTCAATGACGCACGTGAATCTGTTTTTGCTTACATCGATAATCTGAATTCAAATGCCGCCTACAAAAAGCTCAGAGCCGCTCGGCTAAAATTACGACAAGAAAAAGAAGACATTACAGGGCTATACCTTGTTCACGGTTTAGAACACTATTCTGAGCGAGGTCAAGCTTACATTGAAGAAATCGAAGGTTTGATTAATTATAACAAGCTTTGGCGTTTCAACCGTTATCAACCAAAGCCAGAGATTCAGTAATTCTCAGCAATAGTTCAAGCTTAAATGTAATAAACTCAATTTATTGTTACGAAATTACTTTATGTAGGGTGGCTAAGAGTCACCCCCTTCATTACAATACCGTAATATTTTACCCACTCTTCAAAACGAGGAAATTCAATTGGCCCGTTTACCTGTTATTGTTGGCTTTGGCGGAATCAATTCGGCTGGTCGTACCTCTTCACATCAAGCATATCGCCGAATTGTCTTCGATCTTCTTCCAAGCCCAATCCAGCAGGATGTTTTACTCGATCTTGCCACTATTACCAACATGGCTGAACACAAAAATGGTCTTTGGTATACCAACAGTGGGGAGGCCTTAGATGCCACCGCACTGATAGATAGTATTGGTGAATCATTACTCGCCCGCACCTTAATTCGTCGTATTCACCCTAGTTTATTTGATGTTGATAATGTGCTTTTACACAAGTCAATGACTCTACATTCGAATCACGCCGAAGAAAAACTTAGCTTTACTATAAAAACACGCTCACTACCAAATGACCGCCCTACCAATTGGCAAATAACAGAGCTTTCGAACAGCTTAAGTGAAGTTGTCGTTGATGGCACTTTAGAAGCCTTTATTAAAGACACAAAGCCACTTTCAGTAAAAGCGGCCGGACAACTGCCAACAGGATTCGACCCATCAAAACTATACCAAAGTCGAAATCACCCTCGCGGCTTACAAATGACGGTGTATGGCGCCTCAGACGCGATTAAAAGCAGCGGTATTGACTGGGAGACCATTCGTAGTAAAGTCGCGCCAGACCAAATGGCGGTCTATGCTGCTAACTCAATTGGCCAGATGGATGACCTTGGTTTTGGTGGCATGCTTAAATCCGCTTTAATGGGAAAACGCACTACCTCAAAACACCTTCCTCTTGGTTACGCTCAAATGCCCGCCGACTTTGTTAATGCCTACATTTTAGGCAGTGTTGGCAACGTAGGCACTTCTATTGGCGCGTGTGCTACCTATTTTTTCAATTTAGAGAAAGCGATCGACGGTATTAAATCTGGAAAGTTTCGTGTTGCTATGGTTGGTGGCAGCGATGCGCCTATCACGCCGGAAATCATTGAAGGTTTTAGAACCATGGGTGCCTTAGCAGAAGATACCGCACTGCTAGCCCTTGACCAAATCAGCAATCAAAAAGAACCAGATCATACTCGCAGCTGCCGTCCTTTTGCTCAAAACTGTGGCTTTACGATAGGTGAATCCAGTCAGTGGACACTTTTAATGGATGATGAGCTTGCGATTGAATTAGGTGCAGAAATATTTGGTGCTATTCCAGCGGTATACTCATACGCAGACGGACATAAAAAATCCATTTCAGCACCCGGTATTGGTAATTATTTGACGATGAGCAAAGCCATGGCTTATCTACAAAACATCATAGGCAATGACGGCCTAACGAAACGAACCTTTATCCAAGCACACGGCACTAGCACACCACAAAACCGTATTACCGAATCTCATGTCCTAAGTAAAGCCGCCACCAGCTTTGGCGCCACTGCCATTCCAGTTGTGGCAATGAAAGCTTTCCTTGGTCATTCTCAAGGTACGGCTGGCGGAGATCAACTTCATTTGTCTTTGGGGGTATGGAAAGATGGTATCTTACCTGGCATTACGACGTCACACGCCATCGCCGATGATGTCTATCAAGACGGTCTAAAATTTCAGCTTAAACATGAAGCCTATGGGAAAGACTACTTTGATGGGGCTCTATTAAATTCAAAAGGTTTTGGGGGAAACAATGCCACGGCTATTTTATTGTCCCCCAACCAAGTCATGAAGATGCTAAAAAAACGCTATAGTGAAGCACAAATCAGTACTTACCTCGCAAAAAACGCTGACGTTATAGCGAACGCAGAAGAGTATAATCAAGCCATGATTCGTGGTGAAAGTCTGCCTATTTACAAATTCGGTTTTAATGTTTTAGGCGGTGAAGAGCTAACGGTAACGGACAAAGAAATTCGCCTTCCAGGCTATGACATACCGGTATCTCTCAATGTAGAAAATGAGTTCAGCGATTTAAAATGACCCATTATCAAACCAGATAAACCAGTCAACACATCAATAAAATGTTGTGTTGGCTAGTCTCTCCTGCAAGAAATCTAATAATAAACGCGTTTTTCTTGGCATCAGCTTTCTTTGTGGATAAATAGCATAAAAGCACAATTCATAACCTTTGTAGTTTGGCAACATATTCACCAGCTCCCCAGACTCAATGTATTTAGCCACTAAAAAATCCGGCTGATAGATGATGCCTAAACCTGCCAAAGCAAACCGAGTTAATGCACTCCCATTATTCGCACTAATAGAACCAGAAATAGAAACGACACGAGATACGCCCTCTCCGTCTGTCAATGACCAGCGATTTGGCACCAAAGAATTACCATACGAAAGACAAGTATGATTATCCAAATCCTCTAAGCACTCAAGTTCACCATGCTCCAAGATATAATCTGGTGATGCACAAACAAATCCTTTGAAATCGCACAATGGACGCGCGACAAACTGATCCCCTCCAAGATCTCCTCCCCGAATCGCTAAATCAATGCCCGATTCTGTCATATCTACGCGCTTGTCACTAAAATCTATATCTAATTCAATATTGGGATAAAGGCGACTAAAGTGGCCTAACAAAGGAACAAGGTGTGATAAGCCAAAATCCATTGGGACACTCACTCTTAGCAGTCCTTTTGGCTTTTGCGTCAATTCTCCAATGTCACTTTCCGCTTCTTCAATTGCATCCAATATTGCAACACAATGCTGGTAGTATTTTCGTCCAGCATAAGTGATGCTGATATTACGAGTATTTCGCTGCAAGAGCTTTGTACCTAATTCCTCCTCAATAAAATTAACATAGCGCGTCACCATAGGACGAGAGATGCCTAGGGAGTCACTAGCGAGTTTGAAACTCTCTGCTTCATGAACACGGCAAAATACCCTCATTGCTTGAAGTTTATCCATTCTATTTCCCAAAATATCAAAAGTTCCCTTATTATCGTTTCTTTTTAGATAATAATGAATTGCTTTTGTGGCAGTTTATTTATCAAACCAAAACAAATTAGACTGTACCCATCTTGAATTCAATAGAGGAATATCAGAATGAAAATAATCACTATCAGTGCATTAGCGCTTGTATCAAGCATCACAATGGCAGCCGATTATAAAATTGACCCAGCCCATTCAAGTGTTGTGTTTAAAATTGGCCATTTGGGTGTCAGCACTACTGTAGGTCGCTTCAACGAGTTCGAAGGTCAATTTTCGTACGCTGAAAGCGGCAAATCAGGAAGCGCGTCTCTCAACATAAAAGCAGACAGTGTCGACACCAATCATGAAGCGCGCGATAAGCACCTTCGCAGCCCTGACTTCTTAGATGTAAAGCAATTCCCTTCTTTAACATTCAAAAGTACAACATTTGATGGAAAGACGTTAACAGGTGATTTGACTCTACATGGCGTCACCAAAGCCGTCAGCCTTGATGTTAATAAAATAGGTGAGAGTAAAGATCCGTGGGGCGGCTACCGTTCAGGTTTCGAAGCAAAAACGGTAATCCAGCGTAGCGACTTCGGTGTCACCTACTTTATTCCTGGTGTAACCGATAAAACAGAAATTGAAATTTATGTAGAAGGCATTCGCCAGTAATTCATTTAAGGAAAGCAACCATGTACGAAAACGTCAGCAACGCGACTATTTTAATGCTATTACACACAGCAGCTTACCCTTTTATTGCCGCTCTAATAGTCAGTATTGTTGCTGGCCGATGGTTACATGCCTCGCCTTATCTTGGTTATCTCGGTGGTTTTATAGTTGGACTCAGCCTGATTCATTCAGGCTTGAGTTTTCCACCGAGTCAAGCAATAGACTATTACAACATAACTGCTTTGGTCGGTATCGCTTCGGCACTATGCTTAACCATGATGAAACAATCCACACTGCGCAATATAATAAACAGCGTGTTGTTTGCATTATCCTTCTATCTATTATTAAACCCTGTACTACAACACTCAGGACTCATTGCGAGCCTTAGCTGGGCTGTCAGCAGTGCGATTGTCGTACTACTTTACCAAGTCCTATCTGAAAAAGTACAAGACACTATACAGCAACAAGTAAGAAGCAAGCACAGCCTGTCTCCACTACTTTTATTGATTGGACTGATGATCGTCGCAGGCAGCGCAGCACCTGTGATATCGATTGGCGGAAGCCTTTTAATAGGACAATTACTAGGGGCCTTTAGCGTCGCTGTATTTGGCTATGTCATTATTAGTTATTTAACAAAAACGTTGCAAAACCACACCAGTATTCCAGCGCTGTTAATTCTTGGTGGACTGATAACACAAAGTCATGTGCTAGCAGATATTCCTTTGGGTGTCATGCTACTGTTGGCAACGAGTAGTTTTGTAACGCCTATCTCTCTTTTGTTAAGTCCCAAAATGAACAGCAAACAAAGCATCGTTATTATTGCCATTCAGATCAGCAGCAGCAGCTTGATAAGTGGATTAAGCTTATGGATAGTATGGCCAGCAAGTAGCTTATATTAATTATTAAATATAGATCGAGAAGATCGCCATAGCGGTAATATAATTGCAGCTATGGCGCAGTTTATCGCACCATAAGAAAGTAAATAGAACGTATCAAATCCACTAAAATTCAGGTGCAAACTAACAAAAGCATAATTAGGCAAGACGATAAATAGCCATATTGCTATCACCAATAAAAACCGTCCAAATCCAGACATTCCCTTGATCCTAACCAATAACCAAGCCGTAAAAAACAAATACACAAACGTCGAAAGTACAAACAACACCATCATGCCAATGGAAAGCTGTTTTGAAAGGTCCTCTAATGTAAAACGCCCTAAAAATGACGAAGGTGTCGAAGCGTACCACATTGTCCCCACTGCAAGTTGGAAGACAAAAACCAACATTACTGCCTTATGATTTATCTTGTACACATCAACCTCTACTATTCTTGTTTATCTCCAACCAATGACTGGTCACTAACTTGCTTGATACAACGCTTTAACAAGGTTTCGTAATTTTGATCGCCACGGACGCTGCTTTATACCAAAGTGATTAAATATCTTTCGGCAAGAAAGTGACTGACGTTGCATCGCGGTGACTTCCTGAGCATCAGGAAACGAATCACCAATCGCCTCTACTTCTACTTGCGCTTTTGGATCGAATTGACCAGAAGTTGCGACAATCGCCTCTACTAGACGAATCCAACTGATCTCTTCAGCGCAGCAATAATGATAAACACCTTTATTTTTCGCACCGTAGTGCCCTTGATTTACCATGGATAAAATCACCCGAACCAAATCTGAAACAGGTGTTGGGCTACCAATTAAATCGTCTTTATACGCAAGGTTAACGCCATCCTGAATAAGGCCAAGTGTTCTACAGACAAAGTCATCTCCTTGCCCACTAAATAACCAACCCGTTCGCAACACAATATTCTCAGGATTATTCAGTACAATCGACTCAGCCTCAATCAAAGCTTGTGCGTAAGGGTCAGTACTGTCTGGTACATCTATTTCGGCATAAGGCACGTTCTTGTTGCCTGAAAATACTCTAGCGCTGCTGATCATAATCAATGGGGCATCATTTTTTTCGCTCAAATGACGTAAAGTCGATTGAAATTTCCCATAATCACTCTGCAATGCATAACGTAGACTTAACGCATCAATAATGACATCAAACTGCATTGCATCAAGTTCCGCTCTATTATCGGCATCGAGCAACAGCGACTCTTCTGGACACAACCACTCAAATTCTTTTTTCTCTGTAGAAAGCTGTAAAAGTGATGAACCTACTTCAGTACCACTTCCTAAAAGAAGAATACGAATAGGAGCATTAATATCTTGTGTATTATTCAAAGCAAGTCCTCGTTCCACTTAGGAAAAACCCTAAGTAGGTTAGCATATGTCTGCATTCTAATCTGCTCGACACTTTCTTCTCGTATCCTTGCAACACATTGCGCGATAAGGGGTATAGAAAGTGG
Source organism: Marinomonas maritima (assembly GCF_024435075.2). Classification (NCBI taxonomy): domain Bacteria; kingdom Pseudomonadati; phylum Pseudomonadota; class Gammaproteobacteria; order Oceanospirillales; family Oceanospirillaceae; genus Marinomonas; species Marinomonas maritima. The sequence goes on from NZ_JAMZEG020000003.1 coordinate 186,655, forward strand.
AGTATTATTTTGGCCTTGAAAGCCATTTAATGGCATATCGGGCGAATCGGTTTCAAGCACAAACGCACCACTCTCCAGCGCAGATAATACTCGCCGCGCCTTATTAGCTCTTGGATAAGTAACGGTTCCACCAACCCCAAGCACGAACCCTAAATCCAGGAGTCGTTTAGCCTGTTCAAAACTACCATTAAAAGCATGAACAACTCCGCCTTCCTTAAAATGGACTTCGCGTAAACATTTAAACACCAAGTCATAACTTTTTCTGGCGTGTACGATAACAGGCAGCCTCAACGATTTAGCCACACTCAACTGACGTTTAAAGAAGTTTATTTGAACGTTTATATCAACAGCACTAGGCCAGCAATCCAAGCCAATTTCACCGACAGCAACCACACGCTGCGCTTCACATTGCTCACCCAGAAAATCAATCTGCTCAAGAGAAGCCTCTTTCAAAAAATATGGGTGCAGCCCATAAGCGGTACGCCACTGTGGATAACGCTCAGTGAGCATTTCCAATTTTTTCCAGCTAATAAAAGTAGTTGCTGGCACTAAAAAACCCAAGATACCGTGGTCAAGACAACACGCCATTAATTCATCGCGTTGGCCGTTGAACACATCAAAATCAAAATGGCAGTGGCTATCAATAAACATATACAAAAGATTACATTATTTAAGGTGTGAAGTACTAGCGCATAAAACGATCATCAACAAAAAAAGCCGTGCAAAATGCACGGCTTTTCAATCACTATAAAAATACTTAAAGAGAAGGGCCAGCCTTAACAATAGCATCAGATACCGTGTCAAATTTCTTAAAGTTCACAACAAATTGAGAAATAAGATTTTTGGCTTGTGCTTCGTAAGACGCTTGATCAGACCATGTCTTGCGAGGATTCAACAAAATGCTGTCGACACCTGGAACGTGTGTCGGTACATCAAGATTCACATCAGCCAAATGCTCAGTTTCTACATCCGCTAACGCGCCGGATTGAATCGCTGAAATAACCGCACGAGTCACTGGAATACTAAAGCGTTTACCGCCTTGTCCATGTGCGCCGCCCGTCCAACCAGTATTAACCAAGTAAACCTCGCTACCAAACTCTTCAATACGCTTGATCAAAAGATCCGCATACACATCTGCAGAACGCGGGAAGAAAGGCGCGCCAAAACAAGTAGAGAAAGTCGACTTAATGCCTGTGCCCGCACCCATTTCTGTTGAACCCACCAACGCCGTATAACCACTCAAAAAGTGATACGCCGCCGCTTCTTTCGTCAAGATAGAAACAGGAGGAAGAACGCCGGTCAAATCACATGTTAAGAAGATAATGGCATTTGGCTCACCGGCACGATTACCCGCAGCACGTTTTTCAATATGTTCACGAGGGTAGCCAGCACGACCATTTTGGGTCAACGACGTATCCGCGTAATCAGCAACACGTGTTTCGGGATCCAACACGACATTTTCAACGATAGTACCAAACTTAATCGCATCCCAAATGATCGGCTCATTCTTCTGGGAAAGATCAATGGTTTTTGCGTAACACCCGCCCTCAATATTGAAAACAGTGTCCTTACCCCAACCATGCTCATCATCACCAATTAAAAAGCGTTCAGGATCAGCAGACAAGGTTGTTTTGCCAGTACCTGACAAACCAAAAAATAAGGTTACATCTTCTTCTGTTCCGACGTTCGCCGCACAATGCATTGGTAATACATCATGCGCTGGTAACAAGTAGTTTTGCACAGAGAACATCGCTTTTTTCATTTCACCAGCATAACGCATACCAGCAATAAGCACTTTGCGCTCAGCAAAATTTAAAATGACACAACCGTCAGAATTGGTGCCATCACGCTCAGGTTCACATACAAAGTTAGGAGCATTTAGAATCTGCCACTCACCTTTGCCTGATGGATTATACGTTTCTGGACGAATAAATAAATTACGTCCAAACAGCTGATGCCACGCTGTTTCAGTATGCATAATGACGGGTAAATAATATTCATCACCTGCACCAACATGAATATTGGACAAATAAGACTCTTGACCATCTAGATAAGTGGCAACTCGATTCCACAGTGGTGCAAATTTTTCTTCAGGAAACGGACGATTAACAGGTCCCCAGTGAATGCTGTCTTTACTGGATGCTTCTTCCACAATGAAGCGATCCATAGGAGAGCGACCTGTACGAGCGCCTGTTTCAACGACGAGTGCGCCATTATCAGCAAGAACCCCTTCGCCATTATGCAAGGCTTTTTCAACCAACTGCGGCGTCGTTAAATTTTTATGAGTAGTTGTTACTTCTGATGCGAAGTTCATGTTGCTAAGTCCTCTGAACTATAAAGGTTATCTGGTCATTTTTATTATTATGCGAAAGTTTTTTCTGTAAAAAGGATAGTAACAAAACAATCTAAAAAAAAATATTGTTATAACAATATGTTATTTTATTACCATTCTGTTACTTTACAAAAAACTCTAAACCATTGAAATATAATGATTTTAATCTAATATAATACTAAAACTTCTCTTCATATATCGCAGAGATCAATAACCAATAGCATTTTTTGTAGTTTTCTTTCTTTTCTGTTGTCTTTCTACTAGATAGAAATTTATTACCGACACACAAAACAGCAAAAAACCATAGGCACAATATTGCCTTTTTCTAAAGGAAAGCCATCTAAAACGTAGGGGTTCTATTAGAAAGCATCAAAAAAACATTAAAAACACACAATTAATTGAATTTTTCTTCTCTCTAGTATGTCCTGAATCACCTTGCTTCATGGTAAGATTCTTACCTCAATCCCCCCCTAAAATTGTTCAAAAAGGTTGATCGATATTTATGTTAAAAACAAATCAGAATTGCAATATTGGATTTGTCGGCCTGGGTGTCATGGGTAAAAACTTGGCCTTGAATTTAGCTGACCACGGCTACCGAGTTGCAGGTTTTGATCTTGACACACATAAAATACAAGACGTTCTTAATACAGAAGCAGCAGAACGCCCTGACTCATCCAAACAAGCACGAATCGTCGGCTGTGCAAGCATGAAAGAAATGCTTTCAAACCTAATCAAGCCTCGCGTCATTGTTGTTTTGGTTCCTGCTGGTCACCCTGTAGACGCGGTTTGCAATAGCTTAATAAAGGCAGGCTTAGAAGCAGATGATATCGTTGTCGACTGCGGAAACAGTCAGTGGACAGATACAATTCGTCGAGAAGCAGAATACAAAGAAAAATTCAAATTCTTTGGTACGGCCGTTTCTGGTGGTGAAGTGGGTGCTCGTTTTGGACCATCCCTTATGCCTGGTGGTGATGCCGACTCTTGGAAATATCTACAACCAATGTGGGAAGCCGTCGCAGCAAAAGTAGACAAAGACGGCAAACCTATTATTAGCAATACCCCTGGAAAACCGGTTACTGAAGGTGAGCCCTGTACTGCTTACTTAGGGCCAAATGGCGCAGGCCACTATGTCAAGATGGTTCATAACGGTATTGAATACGCTGACATGCAGCTTATTTGTGAAGCCTATCATCTATTGCGCTCTTTGCTTGGCTACGAGCCAGAAGAAATCGGTAAATTGTTTGAAAAGTGGAACCAAGGCGTTCTAAACAGTTACCTTGTTGAAATTTCCGCAGACATTCTGCAGCAATACGACCATAAAACGGGCGCACCTCTCGTCGACATGATCCTAGACAGCGCGGGGCAAAAAGGCACAGGTCGTTGGACTTCTATTAGCGCGACTCAAATGGGTGTTCCTGCTGGAATTATCAGCGAATCGGTTTACGCCCGTGCACTCAGTACCCTTACGGGTGAAAGAGAGCTTGCCGCAAGCAAGTTAACAGCGGAAGTAGAAAGTGGCGAAATTGAAGCTGAGGCAGTAGAGAAAGCCATCGAAGAAGCACTTTACTGTGCAAAAATATGTGCTTACGCTCAAGGTTTCCAATTACTTCGTGCAGCACAAAAAGAATACAGCTGGGCATTTAATTTCAGCGACATTGCGAAAATCTGGCGTGGTGGCTGCATCATTCGAGCGTCTTTTTTACAAAAAATTGCAGACGCTTTTGATGAAAACCACGAACTTGAGAACTTATTACTAAGCGATTACTTCGCTGACGCTATGGCAAACAAGCAAGCTGGTTTACGTAAAGCCGTTGTGCTGGCTGCACAATCTGGTATTCCAACGCCATCATTCTTCTCTGCATTGGCTTATTTTGATGGCTATCGTTCAGAAGTACTTCCTGCTAACTTGCTACAAGCGCAACGCGATTATTTCGGCGCGCACACTTACGAGCGAGTGGACGCTGAAGTAGGTCAAAAATTTCATACTTTCTGGCAAGAGGAAGGTCGTCCAGAGCGTAAAGCTTAAACCACACTTCTAGCCAAAAAAAGCCACTGACTTCATTGTTATCAAGTCAGTGGCTTTTTTATTTCAAACCAGTTTGACGCGGCTTTAAGCTAGTCGTTCATCTGTTTTTCCATCGAAGTCAACATACCCCGAAGCATGCCTAACTCTTGCTGATCTAATCGTGAACGCTGAAACAACCGGCGAAAGCGCGTCATCACTTGCATCGGCATATTTGGGTCAAGAAACTCAGTCTGCACCAACACTTTTTCAAGATGCTCAAGCAAGTAATCAATTTGCTCTACATTTGCCGCAGGCACATCCCATTTACTAGCAACCACAGGCGCATCTTTCATTAGTAACGACTTCATACGCAACTCATAAGCAATAACCTGCACCGCTGCGCCTAGGTTCAATGAACTAAACGTCTCAACGGAAGGAATATGGACATGATAGTTGCAACGCTGAAGTTCTTCATTGGTCAAACCACGGTCTTCACGACCAAATACAAACGCGGTAACTAAACCTTCATCAAACACCAAGTCCGCTGCTTGTCTTGGGTCAACCAAAGGCCAAGGAATATTGCGCTCACGAGCGCTCGTGCCAATGACAAGCTGACAATCTGCAAGCGCCTCTTCTAGTGTATCGACTACCACGGCATTTTCTAAAATATCCGACGCACCGGCAGCACGGCTTACCGCATCATCACTGGGATAATGCTTAGGGCCTACGAGATAAAGATCGGCCAATCCCATATTTTTCATTGCTCGAGCCGCTCCTCCGATGTTGCCTGGATGAGAGGTATTAACAAGGACAATTCTTACTTTATTTTGCATTTTAAGCGGTACCAATTATAACGGTCAGACAATCGTTGTATCTTAACAGATATTTATGGCAAAGCCTTAATTGATCAGTTTTCCACCAACAATTCACTGGTAAAACAAGCGTCATTACGCTAGAATCCGCGCTCATATTTAGGCGCTCTGTCAATTTACGCCTTGCTTAGAGCATTTTTCTGGGCAAAGCGCGCAGGAATCAACAGACCGCCCGCTCTTTAACACTTTATTTGGCAACTTACCGTCTTCTCGACGGTGTGTGCATTTTAATGACGAATTAATTGACGGTAAATTATGCAACCTAGAATCAATATCGCACTCAAAGCAGCTCGTGCCGCTGCGGAATACATTGTTCACTCACAAGAAAAACTGCTTTTTGACAAAGAACAAGGTCAGTCCGCTGAGCAAGTTTATGAAACAGTTTGTTCTGGTGCAGAGCGCAGCATTGTTTATCATCTAGAAAAAGCCTACCCAGGTGACACAATCACTACTCGCCTTCAGGGTTCAGTGCAAAAAGGTGAAGAAGGCGAATGGATCATTGATGCGATCCAAGGACAGCATTTATTTTCGCGCGGCCTAACAGGCAACGTCATTACAATGAGCTACCTAGTTGCTGGTAAAGTGGAGCACGCTCTTGTGCTAAACCCTCACACCAAAGACGAGTTTTACGCAAGTAAAGGTCGTGGTGCTTATCTGAACAACTCAAGAATTCGCAGCAGTTCCGTACGTGCATTAGAAAACACAACGATTGCCGCACAGTTTCCTGCGACTGACCGCCTTATGCCTTCTCTTTCTGGTCAATTTGCTGTACTCACTGAAGTCGCAGAGCAAGGCGCTCGTGTTGTTATGCAAGACTCTCCTGCTTTGATGCTTGCTAACGTAGCGGCAGGACGCCTTGATGCAGCGTGGGGCATTAAACTTCAAGAATGGGAAATGCAAGCACCACTGTTTATTGCAAAAGAATCTGGCTGTTTATTTGCAGGCTTTGATGGCTCACCAAGCCTAGAAAAAGGCAACGTATTATGTGCTGCGCCGCGTTTGTTTAAAGTGTTACTTCCAATCCTAAACAAAAACCTTAACTAACATTCTAGTAAATCGGTAAACACAAAAAAGGGCTTCTTTTATCATGAAAAGAAGCCCTTTTTATTTGTCGGATTATTTGCCTTTCTAATCGTTACGGCTAATGTTTGTGGTGATGGTTGTGCTCATGGTGGTGATCATGCACTTCTTCGTCATTGTGCTGATGCTCACCAGGATAAGACAAACCAATGTCCTGGCGAATTTCATCCAACGTAGCAATCAATTCCAGACTGTTCTGCCAACTGTGGTTAGGGCTTTGTATCAAACCCTCTTCAAGGCATCGGTTTACTTCATCCACTTCAAACTGATAACCATTGCCTGGAAAATCAAACTCTACCGCTCGTACTTTATTGTCCGCGCTAACGACTCGACACGATTTTGCTTTAAACCACTCAGAGTCAATTTCGATATAGCCCTTAGAGCCGGATAAAATCGCTCGGTTAGGGTTACACGAGATCAAAGAAGCATCCAACGAGGCAAGCTGCCCGCTTTCCCAACCTAATAAAATTTGTTCAAAAAGATCCACGTCGGTGTCACCAATAACGGCTTGGTTTTGCACAAAATCGGGCTTCCCAAAGAACAACTGCGCTAAGAAAACAGGATAAATACCAATATCCAGTAGAGCACCGCCGCCCAGTTCAATCTTCATCAAACGATGACTAGGATCAGTAGGCGCAAGAAAGTTGAAGCTTGCTTGAATACTATTCAAATCACCGATTTCGCCTTCTTCAACCCACTCAATAACTTGTTCAATAACCGGATTAAAACGTGTCCACATCGCTTCCATGACAAACACATCGTGTTTTAAAGCGAGATCATAAAGCTCTTTTGACTGAATTTCATTGATAGTGAAGGGCTTTTCACACAAAACAGCCTTACCCGCTAAAATACACGCTTTTACCAAATCATAATGATAAACATGGGGCGTGGCGATATAGATAACATCCACTTCATGACTATTAATAAGTGAAAAATAATCAACAAACGCCAACTCAATATCAAATTCAGCAGAAAACTCATCCGCCGACGCTTTATTACGAGAAGCAACCGCACGAAGTTCGCCCGCTTTGACATGACAAAAATCACTGGCAAATAAATGCGCGATTTGACCTGTACCAATAATACCCCAGCGTACCTTCTTCATAGGATCCTCCCCATAGACACAATCAAAAACATTAACGCCCAAAAAATCTTTTAGTATTTCGTACACTGACGCTAAAAAACGCACTAAGTTTGACGTCAAAAAAGACTATAGTCCACTGGCATTTTCAAGCATTTGGTTTCGCTCACTTAATTCTCTCACTCGCTCTTCTAACTCAAGCACTCGTGCTTCAAGTTGCTGCGTATATTCATCGCCATTACTAGACGAAGATAGCGGTTCAGACCACGTTGTCGGCGCTCGTTCAGACTCAGAGCAAAAGCATTCCTGATAACGCTGCTCTCGTTTACCAGGTTCTCTTGGTAACTGGCAAACATAGGGGCCACCTGTTTTGCTGTGCAACGATTGCAATGCGGCTTCAACTTCATTTCGCGATTGGAAACCATGTAAACGACCGCTGCGTGAGCGTAATTCTCCTGGTGTTTGAGCGCCTCGTACAAACAGTAAGCAAACTATAGCCGTTTCGGCCGATGATAATTGCAAATCAGAAAACTCCGTATTACAAAATCTGTGCTGATATTTACTAACACGACTATGAGATCCCGAAATTTCCGTCACTAAGCCACGAGCCTGTAACGCATCTATACCATCTTGAACCTCTAACGGAGACAGCTGGGTAACGGGGTCTCGATTGGACTTTTGATTACACGCATTAACAAGGGCATTTAAGCTTAGAGGGTATTGATCTGGTGTCGTAATCTCTTTTTCCATGAGACAACCAATGATACGCATTTCGATAAAATTCACTTCATAATAACTCATAACTTCCCCTAACGGCCGTTAGTCTATTTGTCTTTAACGAGATTTTTTAAAGGTCTTAAAAGGCATCACCAATACTTCTTTTAACGATGCGGGCTGATACGTTTTGGTTTCTGGCAGCCCTATTTTCAGGTTCTCATCGCCTTCTAACGCATGGTTTCTTTTGCTCATGAAAAGCGCATCCCATATGCTCAAAAAGAACCCATAATTACTGTTTGCTTCAAGACTCACCCTTGAATGGTGTATTCGATGCATATCTGGCGTCACCAATATTGTCTTAACCCAAGCTTCAATGTTAACAGGCAACCTAGCATTGGTGTGATTAAACATGGCAGATGCATTTAATAAAATATCGAACACTAAAACCGCTTCAAAAGGAATTCCAAACAGGCAAACAGCCAAGGCTTTAATACAAAGCGACAATAAAATTTCAATGGGATGAAAACGTACAGCAGAACTGACATCTAATTCTGGGTCCGAATGATGCACACGATGAAGACGCCACAAAAAAGGCACACGATGGAATAATCGATGTTGCCAATAAATAAGGCAGTCCAGTAATAAAATACTTAGCAAGAAAACCGCCCAAAAAGGCAAATCTAGCACACTGAACAGGCCAAAATTTTGACTGAAAAGAGCAACCATGGATAGGAGTAAGGGCTGAATAATTCGAACACACAACGCCCCTACCATTAACAAGGAGATGTTGTGGCGCCAGCGCTGTTTCCATTGCAAAAGACTCGCTCTTGGGCAATACCATTGCCAGAAAATCAGCGAGCTAAAAATTAGAACAAAAACACCTATACGAACAGTGAAATCTATCATTTAGCACACAGCCTAGATTGAAAAAACGTTAAATCAGACAGTGAAAACAATCTTTTTCAACGATACCTTTTAACCAAATAACGACCTTGAAAAGAGACCTTACGCAAGTATGTTTTTCTGGATTAGCTCCGACGATTTTCGGTTATTCAATAAAAAATGAACTTTTATTTGTCCAAAAAGTTCCACAAGCACATTAAGGTTGATGTCCTCTAATTGATAAATAATAAGGCAATCATCCCCAAATTGAACGTGAGGCAAGCGGTCTGCGAATGAATAAATTACGCTCAAATCCGAAAAATACACGCACAAATGGTCTGATCGCGCTGCCACACCATACAACCAACGCCCATTCAGCTGAAAACAGGGAATGCCTACATTACTAACCAACTCAGCCTCAGGCGCAATCAACGCCATCATATCAATCACTTCCAACAAATCTGCCCGCATACCCGGATCAGATTCTTGGACATAACGCTTCATGAAATCATTCGATGCTAACGTCAACATAAGAACCTCTCCTGTTGGCAAACGTTCGGTAGAGCCCGAGCATGCTGGCTTGAATGATTAAAAGCATAATAAATCACATTAATTTATGTGTTTTTAAGGCTTCTTCAATACGAGTCATTGCTTGGTCGAGAATGGATTTTGGACACCCAAAGTTTAGGCGAATATAGCTAGAATTGCCAAAATCTTTACCATCTGAAACACCGACGCCAGCATCTAAAAAAAATTGATATGGATTTTCTAACTGCAAATCAGAGGCATCAATCCAAGCCAAATACGTGGACTCTAAATGCACCATTTTAAGTGGCGTCGCGGCGATTCTTTGGACTAAGAAATCTCGGTTACTTTTTAAATACACCAGTAGTGCTTGATGCCATGCCTGTCCTTCTTCGTAAGCGGCAATAGCCGCCGTCAAACCAAGCATATTGGGTGACGGTATTAGCCCTGCTTTTTCTTGATTAAAAGCTTGGCGCAATTCGGTATTTTCAATGACGGCAAATGCATAACCTAAACCAGCAATATTAAAGGTTTTACTCGGCGCCATTAAGGTAATCGTACGGCTCGCCGCGTCTTGATTCAAACTAGCAAACGGAACATGAGGCAAATCATCCAAAATTAGATCGCAGTGAATTTCATCACTCACGACAACAAGGTCATATTTCTTAGCCAGTGCGTGAATACCTAATAATTCCGTTTTGGTATAAACCGTTCCGCCAGGATTATGTGGATTACATAAGAGAATCATTTTACTGTTGGATTTAGCACAAGCGGCTTCAAACTGAGCCATATCTGGCAACCATCGGCCATTCTGAATAACCATATCCACACTGAGTAATTCACGACCAGAAACTAACGGAGCCTTTGTTAAATGGTAATAAACAGGCCCAGGGACAACAATACCATCACCTTCATTAGAGAAAACTCTAACGCTTAAATGCAAAGCGCACACAAGGCCGGGTAAATGCACTAAATGCGCCGCGGAGACATCCCAGTCATAGCGACTTGAAAGGTGGGATTTAATCACTTTTACTAGCGCTTTTGGTGTATGAGTATAACCGTAAACACCTTCTTCAACTCGTTGATTTAACGACTTTTTAATGCAATCCGGCGAATCAAAATCCATGTCTGCAACCCACATTGGAATCACGTTTTCAGGGTATTTAGACCACTTATCGCTGCTTAGATTCGATCTGTCTATTAGGGTGCCAAACACAGAAAAAGGGGTATCCATTACTTAACTCTCCAGTCATTTATTTGTCTTTATGTTTAACACAATGTTAGACACAAACTCCAGCCATAACACGATCAAAGCAGGCTAAAAAGAAATGCCTAACTGGGATAACTAAAATTCACCTTAAATAGAAAAATTGGTTAAAAAAACCTCATTTCTTATCTTAAACCGACACAATCGCTTCAAAAAAAAACCAAAATAAATACAAAACAACAAAAAAACCTTTATATTCAAACAGTTAAATTACTTAGAGAACTAAGTTTTCGAATTGTCAAGGGTTGACCTAAATTGCACAATCAGCCTAGTATAGTTTTCATTAAACGGTTGTTTAATAAAAAAGGATCCGTAATGCCAAAAGTTGGAATGCCTGAGATACGAAAACCTCAGCTCATCGAGGCCGCAATAAAAGCCATAGACAAATACGGCTTTGCGGGGGCAACAGTCAGTGTTATAGGAAAAAAAGCCGGTGTTTCTCCCGCCATCATAAACCACTACTTCGGTGGCAAAGATGGATTATACGAAGCGACCATGAAAAGCCTTATTCGTGAATTTTTTGAAATTTTATCCAAAGAAGTCATAAAAACGAAAAACAAATCAGCTAAACATAGAGTGATGGCTATTGTAAAAGCCAGCTTTAGTCAGTCCCAGACACACCCTCAAGTCGTTAAGGCTTGGATGGGGTTTTGGGCATCAGCCATGCACAAACCATCTTTGTATCGGTTGCAAAATGTGTACTCTAAGCGATTAAACACATCGCTAGTGTGTGTGTTGAAAGAAGAATTTGAGATCGAAAAAGCTCGTAACATCGCATTCACAGTGGCAGCGCTGATTGATGGCATGTGGTTACGAGGCTCGTTAGCGGGTGGTATCGATAAAATAGAATCGGCCGAGCTAATACAAAATTATTTAGATTTGGTGTTTCAGGATCACACCTAAACACCGCTGCATCCAGAATTAATACCGTACACATTATAGATCAGCCGACAAAAGCGCACTGCTCTATGCTTTAGAAGTTCACGCTCAGTACTAGGTACTGTATTCACTCATTGATTTTTAGTTCAATAGAAAGAGGGTAAGGGTATGTTAAATAAGACCAAAAAGACCGCATTAGCGGTCGGTATAGCAAGCATTTCAGGTTTAACCATGGCAGCGGAATGTTCGATGGTACGTTTTTCAGACGTCGGTTGGACTGACATTACCGCTACTACGGCTGTCGTCAGCGAAATCAGCGAAGGCCTAGGTTATAAAACGAAAACACAATTGCTATCGGTTCCTGTTACTTATACTTCGCTTGCGAATGGCGACATAGATGTCTTTTTAGGCAACTGGATGCCAACGATGCAAGCCGATATCGAACCTTACCTAAAAGCAGGTACTGTTGAAGATCTTGGTCCAAATCTAATTGGTGCAAAATACACACTAGCCGTTAGCCAAGCCGCTTACGACGCAGGGGTGACAGATTTTTCTGACATTGCAAAACACCGTAAAGAGTTTTCTGGCCGTATTTATGGCATCGAACCTGGCAATGACGGCAACCGTATTATTCAAGATATGATTGATTCAAACGCTTTCGAGCTAGGTAACTTCCAGTTGGTTGAATCAAGCGAAGCGGGCATGTTGTCACAGGTGAGCCGAAACGCTCGTCGCGATAAGTGGATCGCCTTCCTTGGTTGGGCTCCACATCCAATGAACGCTAACTTCAAAATGGACTACCTTTCTGGTGGCGATGATTACTTCGGCCCAGACTTCGGCGGCGCTAACGTTCATACCAACATCCGTAAAGGCTACATTCAAGAATGCCCTAATGTTGGCAAGCTGTTAACCAACTTAACATTCACTTTGCCTATGGAAAACGAAATCATGGGCGCGATCCTAGACGAAGGCAAAAAACCTAACCTTGCTGCCAAAGCTTGGTTAAAAGCCAACCCTGCTGTTCTTGATGCGTGGCTAGATGGCGTTACCACTCAATCCGGTGGAAATGGCCTTAGCGCAGTAAAATCACACCTAGGTCTGTAATCAGCTATTTACTACAACACCACAACCTAAGCGGTTAACGCCGCTTAGGTTGTATCATCGAACTATCGGGAGAACACACATATGAATTGGCTGACGGATAATAAAATTCCTCTTGGCGCTTGGATGGAAAGCTTTGTCGACTGGCTGGTTACTGCGGCTTCCGGATTTTTCGATCTAGTCTCCATTACCTTAGAGACCATGATTATCACTATGGTCGACGGGATTGAATGGCTCCACCCCTTTGCTGTTATCGGCATTATTTTGGTCGGTGTTTGGTTTCTACACCGCAGCATTGGTTTGCTCGCTTTTATAACCGCGGCGCTATTACTGATTATCAATATGGGTTATTGGGTAGAAACGATTCAAACCCTAGTATTAGTTGTCTCAGCAACCACCATTAGTGTATTGATTGGCGTGCCCATTGGTATTGCGGCGGCTCACCGACCTTGGTTATACACTATATTACGTCCCATTTTGGATTTGATGCAGACCATCCCCACCTTTGTGTATCTCATCCCGACTCTTATTCTATTCGGCTTAGGCTACGTGCCTGGTTTGATTTCCACTATTATCTTTGCCATTGCAGCGCCGATACGGTTGACCTATTTGGGGGTCAGCAAAGTACCAAGTGAATTAATTGAAGCCGGCCTAGCCTTTGGTTGCACTAAATCAAAATTGTTGTACAAAGTTGAACTACCAGCCGCGATGCCCAACATCATGGCAGGTGTGACGCAATGTATCATGCTGTCATTATCCATGGTGGTTATCGCCGCGTTGGTTGGTGCCGATGGTCTAGGGAAGCCGGTTGTCAGAGCATTGAACACGGTAAATATTTCTCAAGGTTTTGAAGCGGGTATCGCCATTGTCTTAGTTGCGATCATGCTAGACCGTATTTGTAAATCACCATCAGCGAAGAAAGAGGGGTAATTTATGGCTGTTGTAACAATTGAAAACGTCGACATTGTCTTTGGTGACAATCTGGCGCAAACGCTCCCTCTTATGGACAAAGGTCATAGTCGTGACGAAATCATTGGCATGACAGGCGATGTGGTTGGCGTACAAAACGCCAACATTGAAGTCAACGAAGGTGAAATCTGTGTTCTGATGGGTTTATCAGGATCAGGCAAGTCCACCCTACTGCGCGCAATCAATGGTTTGAATAAAATTGCCCGTGGACGCTGTCTTGTAAGAGACGGTGACGCCATGGTTGATATCGCCGAGTGTGACAACGCCAAATTACGTCATATGCGAACCCACCGTGTTTCTATGGTATTTCAAAGCTTTGCCTTGATGCCTTGGCTAACTGTGCTAGAAAATGTGGCTTTCGGTCTAGAAATGCAAGGCATGCCAAAAACAGAACGCCTTATTAAAGCGCGTGAACAACTAAAAATGGTAAGTCTTGATAAATGGGCAGACAAAAAACCAGATGAACTGTCCGGCGGCATGCGCCAACGTGTTGGCTTAGCCCGCGCTTTTGCAATGGACACCGATGTGTTGCTAATGGACGAGCCTTTCTCTGCGCTTGACCCTCTTATTCGATCTCAATTGCAAGACGAACTCATTGAACTGCAAAAGCGTCTTAACAAAACCATTATCTTCGTTAGTCACGACCTGGATGAGGCACTCAAGATCGGTACCAAGATCGCCATCATGGAATCGGCTAGAATCATTCAAGAAGATGCTCCTGAGCAGATTGTTCTAAACCCTGCAACGGAATACGTTGAAAAGTTTGTCGCGCACACCAACCCTCTAAACGTCCTACGTGGCAATTCCTTGATGACGCCTATCAAAGAATTAGCTTGTACAGACGACAAAATCATAATAGATGACACAATTTGGCTTAACATAAAAGAAGGTAAATTGATCTCAGTTCAGGGACCACAGGGCGAAATGCCTATCGTGCGATGGACGCCAGGCATGATCATTGAAAATGTGCCAGACAACACGGTCTTTATCACACCTTCCTCAATCGCCATGCGAGATGCGGTAGAAATTCGTTACCACTCAAACCATGTCATTGTGCTTGAGAAAAACGAGCAGTGTGTTGGAATTTTAAACGACCATAACTTCTACCATGCACTTTTAGGCAAAAATTTTGGTCGAGATACCGAAACGACTTAATCGAAACAGATAGAACAAATCCGTTCGTATCATAAAAGACAAAAAGGCGAATCTGCAAAGGTTTGCCTTTTTTATTATTACCATACTCTATGCAATCATTGAGCGAGATAAACATAGGTGAATCAAAAAATTCACCTTCTCAAAAAAACCACTACCCATTTCATCAGGGGGTAGATTAAATATCGCTTTGTTCTAGCGCCTCTCGAGCAGTAAAAGCCTGCTCTTGAGTAAATTACTGACTATAATTAAAACAACAACCTTGACATTCATCACCATAAGGAAAGAATTCCTTATTACAGTGCCTCGGTTAAAAGCGCTAAACTAGGTCATAATTTAACACTTTTTAACCGCCGATATAGAGACTCCATTGCACCCTAAAAATGGTGTTTTTATTTGCTCTTTTTTAAGTCTCGATTAGTGATTGCATTCAAAAATTCAATCGGTATAGTCTGCCGAAATAATGATCAACCAAACCCATTAGATAATTTATCTTTTACCACATAACCTTATTTAAAATACATAACCAGCTCACTCGCGTAAAAAGGACAATGAATGTTAAAGCAAACCCTGTTTCCCATCTGGAGTCTGCTCTTTGGTATTGCCATCTTAACCATGGCCAGTGCCTTACAAAGCTCGTTAATAGGTATTCGTGCGTCAATCGAATCCTTTAATACGACGGCGACAGGTTTAATCATGTCCGCCTACTATCTTGGTTTTATTATCGGCTCCCTTTTGGTGCCGAATTGGGTCAAGAATGTGGGTCATATTCGGGTGTTTGCCGCCGTTGCGTCCTTGGCTTCTATCACCATTCTTATGCAGTCTGTTGTGGTCAATCCATGGTTCTGGATGTTAATGCGAATGGGCACAGGTTTGTGTTATGCCGGTTTGTTTATTGTCACCGAAAGCTGGCTAAACGACATTGCCACCAATAAAACCCGTGGTCGTTTATTTTCTATTTATATTATCGAGATTTGGGCCAGTCAAACGTTAGGCCAATTCTTACTAAACCTCTCTCCGCCTAGTGGTTATGGTCTGTTTATCTTGACGTCTGTACTTATCTCGTTGGCGCTGGTGCCATTATTGCTGGTGCGTACACCATCGCCGACGATTAATGTCCCTGAAAAACTCAATATCCTTGGATTAATGAAAACCGCGCCGCTCGGTGTTACGGGCGTGACCATAGCGGGTGTGACCTCGGGGGCCTTGCTGGGCCTAGGCGCTCTCTATGCCAAGAGCATCGGCATGAACATCGCCGAAATCTCACTTTTTATCGGTGCCAGTTACGTCGGTGGTATGATGTTGCAATGGCCGATAGGCAAACTTTCGGACCGCCAAGATCGTCGAGTAACCATTCTTTGGGTGAGTATTGTTGGCGCCATATCGGCATTTATCGTTCCGCTTGGCGGCAGTCTTAATAGTCAAGTATTAATGATGATAGGCATGTTTGCTGTGGGGGCATTTACTTTCCCTATGTATTCTTTGGCGTCTTCTCACATGAACGACCAATTGCGTCCTGAGCAAATTCTTTCTGCCAGTAGCGGTATGATCCTACTGAATGGTGTCGGCGGCATGATTGGCCCGCTTGCCGCCGCGGCACTCATGGATACGATTCGCTTCGATGCTTTATTTTGGTTTGTTGCGGCGCTCAATGCATCCGTAGCGATGGTGGCGTTGTATCGAATCAACTACCAGCCTGCCATGGTGATCGAAGACCAAGGGGATCAAATACCAGTGGCGCTCACCGTGTCTTCCGTGGCGACCGCAGAGATGCTTACCGAGGCAGATTCGTCAACGCCACACGACGAAAAAAGCCACGAGGTGGAAATCAAACTATAATGACGTTCTGCTGAAAGGCATTCAATCTAATCAGCCAACACAACCCTTATTCATGACAAGGGTTGTGTTGCAATTTTAAGCGCAATACTCAACACCAAAATCGCATTAATACGGTTAAACCAACGCCAAAATGCCGCTTTTTCTAACCATTTAGCACAGAGCTTTCCAACCAACGCCAACGTTAAGAACCACACCATAGAAGCAAACACACCACCAAACACGAACTCCCATTTAGCGCCTTGCCATTGATTCGCCAAGCTGCCCATTAAGATCATAGTATCTAAGTAAAAATGCGGATTGAGCCAAGTCACAGCGAAACCCATTAAAAAAAGTGGCCACAACGCAAGACGTTTACTGAACTGTTCTAAAATCAAATGCTCTTCTTGAAAAGACGCTCGTAATTTTCCATAAGCAAACCAAACCAAAAAAGCCACGCCAGCCCAGCGAGAAAACGATAATAGCCAGTCGTGACTCTGTAAAATTAACCCTAATCCAAACGCACCAAGCGCAATGGATAAGGCATCACTCACAATAAACAGTAAGGCAATGGGAAACGCATAATGCCGCTTCAACGCTTGCTCTAATAAAAAGCTGTTCTGTGCGCCCACCGCCACAATCAAACCACCGCCCGTAATCGCACCACTTAGAAATGCCAACATGCCTTGTCTCAACTCTGTCTTTTAAATAGAACTTGATCTTACGGCAGGCAAACATTAAATTAAAATTAATTAAACTAAAACTACATTAGATTTTCTTATGAAAAAAAGACGTAATGCTAGATTATAAAGCACTGACCAGTTTGCATGCGGTTTTGAAGTTTCAAAGTTTCGACAAAGCAGCTCAATTTTTAAACCTCACGCAATCTGCGGTATCGCAGAACATCAAACGTCTCGAACAAGAATGCGGCCGTCCTTTGCTTATTCGTGCAAGACCTGTCGTTGCCACACCGCTTGGCGAACAACTGCTAGCACATTTCAACAAGGTCACTATGCTCGAAGAAGGCTTAAAAGAGGCCATTCAAGGTAATCAGGCAACTCAACCCATCAGCATTGCGGTCAACAACGACGCGCTAGCCACTTGGTTTACCGAAGTAGTCAGTCAGTTTTCTGCAACAGATTCTACCAAGCTGCATATCAAAGCCGCCGATCAAAACCAAACTCGTGCCTTATTGCAAACAGGGCAAGTGGTTGCGTGTTTGAGTCAAATAGGCACACCTGTTGCTGGAGGCGGCTCCGTGTTCCTCGGCTATATGAATTATGAGTTGGTGGCGACGCCAGGGTTTATTGAAGAGTATTTAAAAGGAGATTTGAGTGCGGAATCCATCTTACAATCACCCGCTCTAATTTATGACGAACACGACGAACTCTGGACCCGCTATCAGGACGAATGCCTAAAAACCAAAGCGGATTTGAGAAACAGCCACTGGTATCCCTCCTCACATGGCTTTGTTGAGTTGGTAATGGGTGGCACAGTCTGTGCTTTAATTCCTAGTGTTCAGATTAAAGAGAAAATAAAAAGCAAGAAACTGGTATCCTTGCTTCCAAACAAGCGCCTAGCCTTGCCACTTTATTGGCATTGGTACAAACTTAACTCTCCTGTATTGGATCGGTTAACAAAGGTGGTAATCACTGTCACACGAGATGTTTTATAATGAAACCCTCTACCTAAACAGGCTGGCTACGTCGTACTTTTTTGGACCGCCATTTAACAAAGCCATTTTTAAGGAAAAATTATGATTCGCAAATGTCTATTCCCCGTTGCTGGTTATGGCACACGTTTTTTGCCCGCCACAAAATCCATGCCCAAAGAAATGCTTCCTATCGTGAACAAACCTTTGGTTCAATACGGGGTAGAAGAAGCGGTCAAAGCCGGTTTGGACAACGTTACTTTTGTTACCGGTCGTGGTAAACGTGCCATTGCTGACCATTTCGATATCAGCTACGAGCTTGAGCATCAAATCGCTGGCACCAATAAAGAAAAATACCTAGATGAAATTCGTTACCTAATCGATAACGTTAACTTTTCTTTTACTCGTCAAAACAACATGTTAGGCCTTGGTCATGCAATTCTGACAGGCGAGCCACTTATTGGTGATGAAGCCTTTGGTGTTGTACTGGCAGACGACCTATGCTTCGGTGAAGACGACGGCGTAATGGCGCAAATGGTTAAACTTTATAACCAATTCCGTTGCACCATTGTGGCAATTGAAGAAGTACCTGAAGACGAAGTTCACAAATACGGCGTCATAAAAGGCGAATCCATGGTGGACGGCCTTTACCGTGTAACGGACATGGTAGAAAAACCATCGAAAGAAGAAGCACCATCGAATCTTGCCATTATCGGGCGATACATATTAACCCCTGATATCTTTGACAAAATCCGTAATACGCCAGCAGGCCGTAACGGTGAAGTTCAAATCACCGACGCCATTTTGCAACAAGCAAAAGAAGGTTGTGTGTTGGCGTACAAATTCAAAGGTAAACGCTTTGACTGTGGCAGCGTAGACGGCTTTGTTGAAGCCACCAACTACTGCTACCAGAATATCTACAAAGACCCAACAGAAGCGTAAAAAACGCACAAAAATAGAGCATAAAAACACCAGTGCACAATCACTGGTGTTTTTTATCTTCAATTCAAATACATCAGACTTAACCAAATACTGATCGGTAGCGTCAAAATTGACAACAAGGTTTGCATCGTAATATATGCCGCCATTCGGTCTGCATCACCGCCCAATTGACGGGCCAGCGCGTACGCCGACGTCGCCGTTGGCACCACCCCAAATAACACCGCCACCAACGCTGGCAAGCCTCGAACATCCAACCACCAGCACATCACGCCAATCACCAAAGGAAAAACGATAAAACGAGCCACAGAAGACATCACAAACGTCATGCCAACAGAACGAATCGCCTCTAAACGTACACTCGCCCCCACCGCCAACAAAACCAAAGGCAACGCAGCCTGAGACAACATCCCCACCACATCCGACACCAAAATAATCGGTGTTAAACCAAGCAAATTCAAACCACTACCAAGAAGAATCGACACAATCAAAGGGTTACGAATCAAAGCGCCGCTGACCAAACGCGGTAACGAAACTGAAGACGTACCATCCGCAGAGGACGGTCCATGCATCAGCACCATAGACACCACCAAAAACACATTAATAGAAGGGATCAATACAGACGCCCCCAACGCCGCCAATACCAAGCCATCATCACCGTACACACTGCCCGCCAATGCCAACACAATAAAAGTATTAAAGCGCACTCCGGCTTGCAACATAGACGACGCCGTTGGCGCAACCACCTTCATTAGCCAAGTGGTAATGAACACAAACAAAGCCGTCACCATCAACGCAAACAAAAGAATAAACGCATACTTAGGCAACATCGGATTCGTAAAATCAATCTGTGACGTTTTATTAAACAACAAAGCGGGAAACAACACCCAATACGACAGCTTATCGACACCAGACCAAAAACCTTCCATCGGAAAACGCCAACGCTGGCAGACAGCACCCGCCACCAAAAGCAAAAAAACAGGTAATACAGAAAGTGAGAGAGAAAACACACATACTCCTTAAAATACAATGACAGGGATTACCGAAAAGAATAAAGCATCACACTGAAACGGGAATCAACTGCCAATCTTGCTTAATCAGCTGTTCCACAAACCACGATAACCCACGACCAGGGCTGTCCTTACGCCACGCTAAATACGCCATCTGATTTGGCCTTGGCAACGCACACTGGCGCAACACCAAGCGACCAGAATTTAGCTCATCCACAATACGATGTTTAGGCAAATAACCAACCCCAAAGCCCAAACATTGAGCCTCAATTTTACTGCGCATCGTGTCCACCCTGAGCACCTGACGACTCTCAAAAATACCACTATTACGAGCCGGCAAAATTTTTGAACTATCTGCGACCACAATCGCCGGATATTGACGCAACTGCGGCGCTGTAATCGTCCCCTCGGTCAACGCCAGAGGGTGCGTCGGTGACACAGCAAAGACAAACTCCAACTCGCCAATCGCACGAATATGCACATTGCCTTTGGGTAACTCGCCTGTCACACCAATCACTAAATCGGCTCTATCGTCTTGTAATGCGTCCCAACCACCGCCAACCGCTTCTTCTGACAAACTCAACTCAACCGGTCTATTCTGCAATAAAAAATCACCAACGACCGACATCAAAGGCGACTCTAATAACACTGTATCGCGCGCGATTCTTAGCTTAGGTTCCCAGCCTGACTCAAATTGCTTGATTGAATCCTCTAACCGCATCGCCGCTTCTAAGATCGCTCTGCCTTGCTCCAATACCAAATGACCCGCTGGCGTTAATACCGATTTTTGGCGCGATCGATCAAATAGAGCAACGCCTAAATCTTCTTCCAGCTTCTTCACCGTATAAGTCAATGCAGACGGCACTTTAAACAGAGCGTCGGCGGCAGCGGCAAAACTGCCTAATTGATGGATTGCTTCCAACACTCGTAATGCTTCTAATGTCACCGCGTACGCCATACACCAACCTTTGTTCAATTTTTTTGAAATACTAACTCAAAAGCTTCCGATTTTCTTTCTTTTTATTGCCATCTACACTTGCCTTATTCACCGTAAGCCACCGTCGCTTGCGGCCAATTTAGGAGAAGCATTATGATCACTATTCGCAACGCTCAAGACCGTGGACAAGCAAACTTTGGCTGGTTAAACAGCCACCATACCTTTTCCTTTGGCAGCTACTACGACTCTCAACACATGGGCTTCTCACACCTACGCGTCATCAACGACGATACCGTCACACCCGGCGCAGGTTTTGAAACTCACGGTCACAAAGACATGGAAATTCTTAGCCTAGTGTTAGAAGGTAACATCGCCCATAAAGACAGCACAGGAAACATAAAAGAACTGCCCGCTGGCGAATACCAACTCATGTCGGCTGGCAAAGGCGTTTACCACAGCGAATTTAATGCCTCTAAAAAAGACATGCTTAAATTTTTGCAAATTTGGATACAGCCAAATCAACTTGGTGGGCAACCAAGCTACCAACAACAAGCGTTTAGCCAAGAACAAGGCTTCACCATCATCATCACACCAGATGGCAAAAATGGCACACTGCACATTAAACAAGACATGCAGCTAATCCAACTCATCCTAGAGGATGAACAACAAGCAACATGGCAAGCAGACAACAACCGCCATTACTATGTACATGTCATTGAAGGAGAGCTATCGCTAAGTAACGGCATCACCATAGGTCAAGGCGACGGGGCGAAAATAGAAAACGTATCAGAAATTAACTTCGAAAGACTAAGCGAGCAACGCGTCAAAGCCCTACTGTTTGACTTGGTGTAAACACCAAGCTCAACCCATTGGATGGTAAAAAAACGTAGGGCAGCATGAGGGAGGCACGACCGTAACCTGCCACAGCGGCCTTTACGCCAAACACTAACCCATCGAATTCGATGGGTTTAAAAATCTCTAAGCCTATACGGCGGTGAACCATCCCATTCACCGCTCTCGCGTCCCTTACCGTCATCCCCGCGAAGGAGAGTGTCGCTAAACGAATTTCGTCGATTTTGTAGGTCAGATGAACCGAGGTACGAAGGTGTGATCTGACGGTTAACGGTATACATAACGGTTGAAAACGTACGTGTTGTTGGCTTCTTTGCTAAGCCGCGTGCCCGGCGGCGAACGACTTCCGTCGATTTTGTAGGTCAGATGAACCGAGGAACGAAGATGTGATCTGACGGTTAACGGTATATATAACGGTTGAAACGTACGTGTTGTTGGCTTCTTTCTAAGCCGCCTATTCGGCGGTTAATCCCCACGTGTGTGGGGAACGGTCTTAGTGTAGACGATTGTTTTATAAAAAAAACTTCCTTGCAGAAAAATTCACCAAGATTTTTGCTGTTTTTTAGTTTTTGAAAGAAAACTAACTCATTGATTTATAAAGTTGATTCAACTTCCAACAAAAGGGAAATACCCTACTAACTTTTTAAGGCAGTTAGTTATTCTTCGATGATTTCTTCATGCTGGAATTCGATTTCACCAGTTTAAACCACGCCACAACTAATAAAGAAACCACCGACACGATAAGAAAAGACAGGATCAGCAGATAATAAACTGTTATGTCTTCAACCGCCGTATCGGCAGGTAGCATCTCTCTGACCAATCTCCCTACCCATTCGGGGAATTCTGGGAAGTAGTCGAGGTTTCTCGACCAAAAGAACGCGTATAGCAACGTTGCGCAGACAATCCAAACCAAAAATAAGCTGACTTTTTTCATGAAACAATCACTTTGCCGTAGGTTTTCATATCTGTTTCAGGAATTTGTTCTAAGGTTGTATCCAAAAGCATGGAGCGAATAAGGTTAAAATCACTCTATTTATCAATGGTGATACACCCCTTACTAATCCCCCTCCCTACTTTGGGATGTAAACGAAACTGCCCACGCTTAACCGCTTCACAAAAGGTCTCGTCATCAATGTTGTCATCCTCTGCATAAAGAGCAAACCAATCATCCTTTTGAGCAATCAAGTCATAAAGCCACCCGAGGCTGCCTCCTGATTCTCGATCTACTATGTAATACGTTCCCGGTGAAATTGGGCCTAAATCGGGCACGCACGCCGCGATAAGCTTATTAACATTTGTTTCTAAACCAGAAAAGGCAGGGAAGGCTTTTCGAGACTCTGTTACAACAAGATAACTCATTGGCTCATTATTGAGTTTAAAAGAGAAATTTAGCATCTTTAGTCTCAAGTCCGTTTAATTGTGGTCATTCAGTATACACAGTGAGACAAATTTGCATTAATAAAGTATCGTAAATAATAAGCAAGAAAGTGTAGATCAAGCACACTGAACCTAACATGCACCACCCTTACTCAGCGCCTGACGCTTGTTTTAGTTGCTCTAGTTTGGCCTCGCAAGATTGTTTGGTGAGGGCTTGGAGTTTTTCCACTTCGGAGCTCAGCCAGTCCAATTCTTCTTCGGTGATTTCGTAGTGCATGGAGTAGCCGGCTTCGACGTAGGCACGTTTAAGGCGCTGAGTCGCACGACGTGGGCGTTTGCAATTTTTCGGGAAGATGGTGGCAAAGGCAGGATCAATCTGCACACAGAGAGAACGCAATTACAGAATATTATGAGTTCGGGGTAACTAATTGGTATGCACCAGCAACACAGGAAAAGAAATGTTCCGTGGCTTGATGCAGTTCGAATGCCACATGACGTAGCATTTTGTCATTCATGGCATATTTCATTGGTCTAAAAATCCAAATGCATTTTCAAATCCACGCAAAAAGTAATCACTTGCTACTTTTAGCTGCTCTTCAGCTGATAATCGCCCCGGCGCGGGTAATTCCCTTAGATCATAGGAGTACAGCTCGATGCCTTGCTCGCGAAGGTCTTTAAAGAAATACGCACTCTGACTCAAAGAGCCGCACACTTCATCCCATGCATGCAAGATCAAGCCTAACGGAGAGGCTACCTTGCGCATCACTCGATCATCCACCGCATTCCATACTGCGTTTTTTCTAAGCCGCGTATTCGGCGGTGAAGCATCCCATTCACCGCTCTCGCGTCCCTTACCGTCATTCCCGCGAAGGAGAGTGTCGCTAAACGACTTCCGTCGATTTTGTAGGTCAGATGAACCGAGGAACGAAGGTGTGATCTGACGGTTAACGGTATACATAACGGTTGAAAACGTACGTGATGCATACCAATACCCTCACGGCATTACCTTTAAAAAAAGAGCCGATTAGCTAATAATTCCATACAAAAAACCATATAAATCAACCAATTTAAGGTGGAATTAATTGAGGGCGAAGAAGCAATCTGTCACACGCCTGATCACGGTCGTACCTCCCTCATCAGGCCTACAAAACTTATCCAACCTTCGCCGACTACCTTTAGCGACAACCTCGAAGGCGGGAATCTATTGAAACTAAGCCGCGTGCTCGGTGGCGAACTCGATAATCGAATCAGCAGCCGTTTTTCTTGTTTTCTAAGCCGCGTGCTCGGCGGCGAACTAATTCGTTGACCAATATAGGCGTAACCCGTCTTTCTAAGCCGCGTATTCGGCGGTGAAGCATATTACGCAGCAATTTTTGCTTTGTACTCATTTCTAAGCCGCCTATTCGGCGGTGAACTCCCCCGCATTTGTCGCATGGGCAGCGCCGTGTTTCTAAGCCGCGTATTCGGCGGTGAAGATTTCTTTGGAAAGTCGTGACCAAGTTTTTCTTTTCTAAGCCGCCTGTTCGGCGGTGAAAATCTAGTGCCGTTGCAATTGTTAAAGCTACTATTTCTAAGCCGCCTGTTCGGCGGTGAAGAGACGTGCGGATAAAATCGAGAAAGCGGATAATTTCTAAGCCGCCTGTTCGGCGGTGGAGATATAAATCGGTCTTTGATAGAAAAGGTGGTTTTTCTAAGCCGCCTGTTCGGCGGTGGAGACGCCACTTATTTAAACCGGACGGCCTTACTTTTTCTAAGCCGCCTGTTCGGCGGTGGAGAGCCAGAAGAAAAACGCATTAAAAAAAAGGCCTTTCTAAGCCGCCTGTTCGGCGGTGGAGGCGTGACCAATAACCATATTTGAAATGTAGACTTTCTAAGCCGCCTGTTCGGCGGTGGAGGTCTGGGACAGTCAATCAATCAAAGCGTGGTTTTTCTAAGCCGCCTGTTCGGCGGTGGAGGTATTTACCTATAACAAACCATCCTTTCCATATTTCTAAGCCGCCTGTTCGGCGGTGGAGGAACCACTACCTGCTTCCCGTTTCGGTTTTTTTTTCTAAGCCGCCTGTTCGGCGGTGGAGGCTTGACCTAATTGCTCTATGTTGGTGTTACTTTTCTAAGCCGCCTGTTCGGCGGTGGAGGATATGCCGACGGGTGTTGATTCACCTGTTGTTTTCTAAGCCGCCTGTTCGGCGGTGGAGATTGCTTTTTCGCCTGTCGAGTCCACCATTCTTTTCTAAGCCGCCTGTTCGGCGGTGGAGATAACGAGGCTTTTGTAAATGGCGTACCCTCTTTTCTAAGCCGCCTGTTCGGCGGTGGAGAGACGAGCGGATAAGATCGCAAAACTTGATAATTTCTAAGCCGCCTGTTCGGCGGTGGAGTCTGAGTGGGTTTTTCTTGTTGTGCGGGAGCTTTTCTAAGCCGCCTGTTCGGCGGTGGAGTATTTTTGACGTTCCGCGCCGTTCGCTTGGTTTTTCTAAGCCGCCTGTTCGGCGGTGGAGAAGGTAATAGAGGGAACGGGGTTCCTGTTGTTTTTCTAAGCCGCCTGTTCGGCGGTGGAGCTTAATAGCGTCACGTTCTGCGGTTGTTAGTGTTTCTAAGCCGCCTGTTCGGCGGTGGAGTACCATGTGAGCCGTTTGACGTCGCGGCGCATTTTCTAAGCCGCCTGTTCGGCGGTGGAGAAGGTGAAGGCGGCAGCGGAGCTGGTGCGGAATTTCTAAGCCGCCTGTTCGGCGGTGGAGTGACTGGAAAACAGTGGTGTCTGTTGGCGTTGTTTCTAAGCCGCCTGTTCGGCGGTGGAGTAGCGGCTAAAATCGGATGAAACATTTTTTCGTTTCTAAGCCGCCTGTTCGGCGGTGGAGCTCTAAGGTGCTTAATTTTGTTTCGTGCCGAATTTCTAAGCCGCCTGTTCGGCGGTGGAGTTAATGGAAGGGCGAGCATAGACGAGCGCCTATTTCTAAGCCGCCTGTTCGGCGGTGGAGTAAATTATTTTTACTATCGAGCGAGAAAGAGTTTTCTAAGCCGCCTGTTCGGCGGTGGAGTATTCAGATTATGAAACCTTGTGTAGCCGTGATTTCTAAGCCGCCTGTTCGGCGGTGGAGGCCAAGCAAAACAAATGACGCGCTCTATCATGTTTCTAAGCCGCCTGTTCGGCGGTGGAGAAAACCTACACGCTAATTACTCACAACACATTTTTCTAAGCCGCCTGTTCGGCGGTGGAGGTCATTGTTTAGATCCAAATTGCCAGCTTGACTTTCTAAGCCGCCTGTTCGGCGGTGGAGACGCTGAGGTTATGGCGTGGCGCTCTAATACTTTTCTAAGCCGCCTGTTCGGCGGTGGAGGACAAGCTATAAAGATCGTCTGCCTGCTCTTTTTTCTAAGCCGCCTGTTCGGCGATGGAGCATCTGGACTCACTCTAATACAAAATGCTGTTTTTCTAAGCCGCCTGTTCGGCGGTGGAGATAACATGGCGCAAGGCGTTTTGAATCAAAGCTTTCTAAGCCGCCTGTTCGGCGGTGGAGATGAATGGTCATCAGGTGATAGTTATGCTGTTTTTCTAAGCCGCCTGTTCGGCGGTGGAGCGCATGGTTTCATCAGAACGTAATAAACCCACTTTCTAAGCCGCCTGTTCGGCGGTGGAGAGTTAATGGCATTATACCCATGGCGCCGTGTTTTTCTAAGCCGCCTGTTCGGCGGTGGAGCCGAAGCTGGCGGCAATGACGTTGTTGGGGGTTTTCTAAGCCGCCTGTTCGGCGGTGGAGTGTGTCTTAATACATGCGTTTTCTGTCCTTTGTTTCTAAGCCGCCTGTTCGGCGGTGGAGGAGTACGACAGCTACATATAATACTGATGAATTTTCTAAGCCGCCTGTTCGGCGGTGGAGTTGCTGCGATTGGCGGGTTCGCTATCAGTTTGTTTCTAAGCCGCCTGTTCGGCGGTGGAGGAATCGTGGGTTGTCTGTGTAGTTTATTTTGCTTTCTAAGCCGCCTGTTCGGCGGTGGAGATTTAGGGCTGCCATGGCAACTTGCAGCTTCGCTTTCTAAGCCGCCTGTTCGGCGGTGGAGTTTACAGGCGATGTTAGCGTAATGCTGATTAATTTCTAAGCCGCCTGTTCGGCGGTGGAGAAGCCGTCAGTGCGGTACTGAATCAAGCTCAGTTTCTAAGCCGCCTGTTCGGCGGTGGAGTCCGAAGGCCGTATACGGATCGCCGCCGGACTTTTCTAAGCCGCCTGTTCGGCGGTGGAGTCTGCAAGCGATGATAATTGCATACGCGAGCTTTTCTAAGCCGCCTGTTCGGCGGTGGAGGTAGAGCGCGCAAAGCTGTTCAGGAGTGGCAATTTCTAAGCCGCCTGTTCGGCGGTGGAGATAGAAGCTGGCGCGGCGGCGCTGATTCCTCTTTTCTAAGCCGCCTGTTCGGCGGTGGAGAAGAAGACCCAGTTTATTACGAGTATGTGGACTTTCTAAGCCGCCTGTTCGGCGGTGGAGATGTGGAAACCAGAATTGGCGAGATTTTAGGATTTCTAAGCCGCCTGTTCGGCGGTGGAGGCGCTCTTTGCGAAATCAATAACTGACATTCATTTCTAAGCCGCCTGTTCGGCGGTGGAGAATTGAGCGGGTCAAGCGCGCCCATTTTCGCATTTCTAAGCCGCCTGTTCGGCGGTGGAGAAATATTGCACGGTGTAAATGATGAATGGTCTGTTTCTAAGCCGCCTGTTCGGCGGTGGAGTCTTCGAGGCTTCATGTGACAAACACGACGAATTTCTAAGCCGCCTGTTCGGCGGTGGAGCAAAAGACCGCTTTGGTCTTGTTACGATTCGCTTTCTAAGCCGCCTGTTCGGCGGTGGAGTACAAGGGGCTGCATTAGCCCCTTAGTTTCTATTTCTAAGCCGCCTGTTCGGCGGTGGAGCAGGATCAAGAGTCAGTAAGTTTTTTGATTTTGTTTCTAAGCCGCCTGTTCGGCGGTGGAGTATCAATTTGATCTGAATCGGTTGTGACGGCTTTTCTAAGCCGCCTGTTCGGCGGTGGAGCAAGATGTAGCAACGAAAGCCGCATTCTCAGGTTTCTAAGCCGCCTGTTCGGCGGTGGAGGTGTTTTAGTGTCTTTTGATGTTCTAGCCATTTTTCTAAGCCGCCTGTTCGGCGGTGGAGATGCTGGCTCCTTATGCGACTTTCGCGCGTTTTTTCTAAGCCGCCTGTTCGGCGGTGGAGGATATGCGCCCAAGTAAAAGGCGGTCATTTTGTTTCTAAGCCGCCTGTTCGGCGGTGGAGAAAGGAACCACTATGGCGTGGTTGCGTCATGTTTTCTAAGCCGCCTGTTCGGCGGTGAAGGACACTAGAAAGCGCATTAACCGTATATCCGATTTCTAAGCCGCCTGTTCGGCGGTGAAGAAGCCATTGTAAAGCTAGAAGCGTTTGTAAATTTTCTAAGCCGCCTGTTCGGCGGTGAAGGTGAAGAGTGTGAGTTCGACTGCACCGCGATATTTCTAAGCCGCCTGTTCGGCGGTGAAGCGGACGCAGGAACAAAAGCTCTTGTGCTGGCGTTTCTAAGCCGCCTGTTCGGCGGTGAAGCTGTCAGTGTTACTAAAGAAGTAGCTCAAACATTTCTAAGCCGCCTGTTCGGCGGTGAAGCATCTGGACTCACTCTAATGCAATATGCTGTTTTTCTAAGCCGCCTGTTCGGCGGTGAAGACTCATGAACGGGTTTTAGCGTGTCTATTGTATTTTCTAAGCCGCCTGTTCGGCGGTGAAGTAAATTGGTAATACATTAGCGTTACTTTGTTTTTTCTAAGCCGCCTGTTCGGCGGTGAAGTGATTTAAGCTGACTTTTGATTCAATTGTGTTTTTCTAAGCCGCCTGTTCGGCGGTGAAGTCTCCATTACATGACGCTGACATTCTATGAGTTTTCTAAGCCGCCTGTTCGGCGGTGAAGACGGAATTCGGCGCGTTGAGTGAAGCGATGGATTTCTAAGCCGCCTGTTCGGCGGTGAAGACAGAACTTTCAAAAGCATTACGAGCGTTGTGTTTCTAAGCCGCCTGTTCGGCGGTGAAGAGGCGCTAAAAGACGCAACGGAGGGCGCTACTTTTCTAAGCCGCCTGTTCGGCGGTGAAGCGAAAGAATGCGACAGCCTTCGAGGCATGTATTTTCTAAGCCGCCTGTTCGGCGGTGAAGGTTGGGCAATGCGGACAAAAAGGCGTCGTTCGTTTCTAAGCCGCCTGTTCGGCGGTGAAGCTGAATGTAGTAGCCATACGAGCCAATGGCGCGTTTCTAAGCCGCCTGTTCGGCGGTGAAGCAACCCTTGTTGATAGTTGGGTTATCCCAAAATTTCTAAGCCGCCTGTTCGGCGGTGAAGCTACTAGAGCTCTAAATCCTGCCTCGGTCATTTTTCTAAGCCGCCTGTTCGGCGGTGAAGATATCTGGTTGCCATATATACAAATCTGATCATTTCTAAGCCGCCTGTTCGGCGGTGAAGTAAACAGGTACTCCCACAAATTCACGCCCGATTTTCTAAGCCGCCTGTTCGGCGGTGAAGTGTACTAAAAACGCTTTCCGATAAATACCCACTTTCTAAGCCGCCTGTTCGGCGGTGAAGATTGGTGTTGATGAAGCAAGCCAAGAGCTATTTTTCTAAGCCGCCTGTTCGGCGGTGAAGGGATCGATGTGTCAAAGGGTAACAAAGGCTACTTTCTAAGCCGCCTGTTCGGCGGTGAAGTTTCTTTCCCGTTCGCTCTCCTGCCATCACTTTTTCTAAGCCGCCTGTTCGGCGGTGAAGTAAGAGAATCGAAATTAATCGACTCATGAACGTTTCTAAGCCGCCTGTTCGGCGGTGAAGTTATAATGTTCGCCCTTCTTAAAAGGGTTTGTTTTCTAAGCCGCCTGTTCGGCGGTGAAGAATCACTTAAACCACTTTACGAAGAAAAAGACTTTCTAAGCCGCCTGTTCGGCGGTGAAGACCCCTCATCAATGTAGAACCCGCCAGCGTCATTTCTAAGCCGCCTGTTCGGCGGTGAAGATTACGACGGTGTTGAATTTAACATTCCTCTTTTTCTAAGCCGCCTGTTCGGCGGTGAAGAACACGCTGACGCCCAACCATTTTGCGCTGATTTTCTAAGCCGCCTGTTCGGCGGTGAAGAAGAAATAATGGCAATAAATGCGGTTTACAATTTTCTAAGCCGCCTGTTCGGCGGTGAAGATTATTTGTTCGCGGCTAAGATAAGTTTTCTCTTTCTAAGCCGCCTGTTCGGCGGTGAAGCTCTGACGATAGCGACGGCATTAGATAGCAAATTTCTAAGCCGCCTGTTCGGCGGTGAAGATATTAGCCCCTATCCTAAAATCAATCCAATTTTTCTAAGCCGCCTGTTCGGCGGTGAAGCTACTAGAGCTCTAAATCCTGCCTCGGTCATTTTTCTAAGCCGCCTGTTCGGCGGTGAAGGCGGCTACTAGCGTAACCGACGCGGCCGATCATTTCTAAGCCGCCTGTTCGGCGGTGAAGTCCAAACGCTGTATACGGATCGCCGCCAGATTTTTCTAAGCCGCCTGTTCGGCGGTGAAGAAGAGATCCTCGGAAACGACCGAGCTAGGTGATTTCTAAGCCGCCTGTTCGGCGGTGAAGGGATCGGCAATGCCAGACACCGCAACGGGATCTTTCTAAGCCGCCTGTTCGGCGGTGAAGTCTATTCTCGACAGCAATACAGTAATAGCAGCTTTCTAAGCCGCCTGTTCGGCGGTGAAGATGACAACGTCAGACCAAGGAAACCAGCCGCTTTTCTAAGCCGCCTGTTCGGCGGTGAAGTTGGTGGTTTTGCTATAAGTTTGGGCAGTCTTTTTCTAAGCCGCCTGTTCGGCGGTGAAGACGGGGCAACTCCCAGACGCTCAATTAATAGATTTCTAAGCCGCCTGTTCGGCGGTGAAGTAAACAGGTACTCCCACAAATTCACGCCCGATTTTCTAAGCCGCCTGTTCGGCGGTGAAGTTTTTGATTCGGATGTTGGCGGCTTAATAGAGTTTCTAAGCCGCCTGTTCGGCGGTGAAGAATAGTCCACTTCAAGAAGCAATAAGTTTTGCTTTCTAAGCCGCCTGTTCGGCGGTGAAGTAATGAACGTATTTACAGCAACAGGTAATTTATTTCTAAGCCGCCTGTTCGGCGGTGAAGAGTGATAGCAGCGGCCGTTCAAAGTGCCGCTGTTTCTAAGCCGCCTGTTCGGCGGTGAAGATGCTTGAGATCTCATCAAAGTGCGCGTAGGTTTTCTAAGCCGCCTGTTCGGCGGTGAAGATGCCCGTCATCACATGGCGCAAATTGCCCACTTTCTAAGCCGCCTGTTCGGCGGTGAAGATTCTCTCCCAGAAAAATTCTACATCGATTGCTTTCTAAGCCGCCTGTTCGGCGGTGAAGTGACCATCGATGAATACATCGCCTGACATCTTTTTCTAAGCCGCCTGTTCGGCGGTGAAGGTTGCGTCATCATCTGTATACATTTCCAACATTTTCTAAGCCGCCTGTTCGGCGGTGAAGCAATCAATATGCCGTACTGGAACGACCTTACATTTCTAAGCCGCCTGTTCGGCGGTGAAGCTGATGCGGGTTGGACGGGTATTAGCAATACTTTTCTAAGCCGCCTGTTCGGCGGTGAAGGATGCAGCAGAGAAAACTAGGGCACTAACTCATTTCTAAGCCGCCTGTTCGGCGGTGAAGTTGGACACACACTTTTCAGACAATTCAGCCAATTTCTAAGCCGCCTGTTCGGCGGTGAAGTGTCATCAAAAGACAAAGACGGAAACCCAACGTTTCTAAGCCGCCTGTTCGGCGGTGAAGATGGAAGGGTGCTGTAGTCCCCGAAACACTATTTTCTAAGCCGCCTGTTCGGCGGTGAAGCAAAGCGGCAATTTTGGGCGCTGACTATGAATTTTCTAAGCCGCCTGTTCGGCGGTGAAGTGTGTCTTAATACATGCGTTTTCTGTCCTTTGTTTCTAAGCCGCCTGTTCGGCGGTGAAGACCGTACAGTCGAGCCATGTTTGTATCATGTTTTTCTAAGCCGCCTGTTCGGCGGTGAAGAAGACGAAATTACAAGAGCGTTTGACATTTCTTTTCTAAGCCGCCTGTTCGGCGGTGAAGTTCCTATCAATGAGCAAACTGTATTTATTGTTTTTCTAAGCCGCCTGTTCGGCGGTGAAGGCCTTTACGAGTTGAGCAGGTGTATTCACGTATTTCTAAGCCGCCTGTTCGGCGGTGAAGCTGCTGCGTCAGTGCCAGTTGTTCCCGCAGCTTTTCTAAGCCGCCTGTTCGGCGGTGAAGGCGCTGGCAGAGACGGGCGTAAGTACAAAGTATTTCTAAGCCGCCTGTTCGGCGGTGAAGGATGGTAGAATTATTTGCGCCCTCATCTTATTTTTCTAAGCCGCCTGTTCGGCGGTGAAGAGGAATGTCTAAATAGTCATTTGCTGGAATCGTTTCTAAGCCGCCTGTTCGGCGGTGAAGTAGAGAAAATTAGCATTAAGTATCTGATTGTTAAAGAACTTTGTATCTTTTGGGGAAAAATACCCTTTTTCAAACAAGAAATGCCAAGCCCCTATTTATAAGGGCTTGGCATTAGGTCGAAAAAAAGGGTTAAAACCAAGGCAAGGTACTGATGGCGCTTAATCCGTATTTGGAGAAGTTCGCCGCCTCGTCTTTTGATGCGGTTATGGTTTGCTTAATAAACAATGGAAACTGTTGATCCCCTGTTGATTTGCTTTTGATTCTGACAAAAGGCAGTTCCGATTGCTTTTCAGCTTCTTTGGGAATACGTTTCACCGCTTCTTCGTAAGTGAGGTCATGGCGTTTCATTGCTCGGCGACGCAGCTGGTCAGCGTTGCTTTTCACGTGAACTCGCTTAACAAGGCAAAACTCATTGGTACTTGGAATTTGAGTTACCTTGGTGACTGAGGTGAAGTCCCCTAAACCACGCCGCCATGGTAAGGCTTCAAGTTCTTCTAAACGACCTTGTAAGCCATGTAAACGGAGTTTGTCTCCCAAGCTTTTTTTGGTGGCGTTTGGAAAGCTCACGCCAATGTCATTTTGAGAGACTTCCACCAGGGCTCGATGCAGTTTGCTGAACAGCGCATTCATCAAGATAGGCTTAGTAAACTCTGGGTCTTCCAAAATGGTAATGTCCAGATAGTAGTCCATAACCTCTCCTTTACGCGTCCGATTTTCCGCCAAACACGCCACCACGAATCAAGTTCGCAATAACGTAATGTTGTTGCTCTGTTTCTGGCGCTTGACCTTTTTCCATCCATTTATCAAACAAAGTATAAAAGTCATCTTTGTTGCTACGGTAGGCTTTACCACGACTAGTAACAGAGCCAAACGGTTCGGCAGAAATAGGACCAATCTCTTCGGAGCCTTGATACCAAGTGTCGACTGTGCGAATGGCATTGCCGATTTTTTGCGAATGTAAAGCGGCGGTGCCGTCTACGTGATACAACACCTTGCTCTTGCGCGAATTACCATCCAAAACAAGCTCTTGAGACGGAAAGACTTCTTGCCCTTCACCCAGTTTTACAAAGGCTTCAACTTGGAAGTAGGTAAACGTATCGCTGGTCAGACCTTTTTGAATTTGGTCAGCAAAGGCTTTTAAATCATCACTTTGGTAATCAAAATCCCGAAGCGCTAGGTCGTACCCGTTGAAAACCCACGTCGAGTTACCTTCTTTATTTTTTTGCGTCACACGAATAGAGATGTCTTCCGCACCAACACGGTTACGCCATAGAAAGCGGCCATTAGCAATGTTAGAAGCATAACGATGCGCCAATACGGCAAAAGACTGCTCTTCAATATAAGACTGAATCGTGCTACTCAATACGGCTTGATAGTCTGGGCTGTTACACGCAGAAGGCGTTGCTAGGTCGCCCAATACTCGTAAACTAAACACGACTTTTAATGTGTCGCTGTCAAATGGCAAAGCGGCGTTATCGACTTTTTGTAGGTTCGCCTTGTTCACTTCTTGGTCTAGCTTAGCCGGATCATTTAGAATGACGTTTTTTTGGCGATTGGAAATAGTACCTCGTACTGATTTTTCTTGTAACGCTATCGGTTTCCATTCACCGTCTGGCTTAGCCCAATTCCCTGCGAACAACAAACCATCTGAATTTGCCAGTTTACGTTCGAATGCCAATACGGATGCGGTTTTTACTGCTGCCATGCTATTTCTCCTCAATGGTTTGGTTTGTTTCGTTGTTTAACAAAATGGGGGTTTCTGGTTGATAATCGTTTTTACAAAGGTAAAGCGCGTTGTCTGCTTGGTATTCTTGATGCCAAAAAAGGTGCTTCAAATCGTCTATTCGATGTGGGCTGATCCATTGGCCCAGAGAGTAAATCGATTCAACAAATTGCACAGGACAAGAACGATCTCGCACGTTCCCCACTTGGCCCGCTTCGTACAAATCGGATATTCCCTGATAGCCAACCACGATAGGCTTGAGCCAACCGGTGTAATCCAATCTATCCACGGTCCATTCAGCCTTGTCGCCCTTTGGCTTAGAGGACATTTTTCGAGTACTAAAATCTAAAAATGCATCTAACGGTGCTTTTTGTGTTTTTTCTATATGGTCTTTAAGCACATCATCACGACTGACTAAAGCAAACCCAGGAAGCAATTTTCGTAAGAAAGATTTTCGTGTGGCTGGCTCCCGATTTATTGAGCTAATATCCTTGATAAGTTCAACACTGCCGATACTCTGCACTGTGCCACCAGCAACTCTTGATGCCGCCAAAGCGTCTTCGATACATTCAGCAAGTTCGTCCTCAACCGATGGTGGCGTCGGGCCAGATAGTGCAATCAGAAGCGTCACATCCATGCGCATTTTGCCTTCTTCATTAAAAGGCGCGGTACTTCCATCTTTCGTAAGAGGATTACGAGTCAGTGCAAAATAGTTTTCTCGACTCATGTTGTTGCTATGAGACTGCACTTGGCTGGCGTGGCAAATCACCGCACAACCTGTCAGTGTTAATCTATCAGAAACACGGGCTTGGACTTTTCTTTGCAAGGCGTGAGTTAACCCCAAAAAGCTGGTCATGGCAGGAAAACCCCACGTTAAACCGGCAATGGCATTGGCCCCTTCGACATTGAGGTGTCTAATTACAAGTAATTTATCCATTAGAAGGCTCCCTTTACGTCGTCTTGCACTAGCCTAAGCTCTTGAGCGGTGAGCACTTTCCATTGCACAAATTCAACATCGCCCGTGGCAATATCGGCGTTTTTCTCTAGTTCGGCATTTAAAAAGCGAGAGAAGTCGGCGGCAACTAAACCTTGCCACTCTTTTTTATCAAACTCGTCTTCAAACACTTTATCAAATGCTCGTCGATTTGGGTCTAACCAAAGCTTTTGATGCAGTGGCAAATGACAATCTAGATGAGAAGACCAACCCGCAGGAAAAGTGCGAACGCCAGCACCATAAGCGACTAGCTGATCGACAATGCCATCAATACGACGCGCTCTTTCCGCTCGTATTTCCCAAACACTGCGCTTATTCAAATTGGCAACTAAGAATTTTTTCAAACCAATAAGGTGCCCATACACCTTGCGAGAGAACGGCCCACGGAAAATAGATTTTACTTTTAACGGGGGGTTTTCTTGGCTTTGCCACGTTGGTGGTGCGCTGCTTAATAAGAAAGAGCGGCCACCACGGCCAGAGTTAAGTTGGCTGATGTTCTGTGGTTTCGTCCCGCCAAAAGCTTGCACGGCGATATTTTGAAATTCGATCGTGGCAAATTCTGACTCTTTCTCACCTCGACGTGCTGCCCGCGCTTCTTTTTGCTCTTCTGAGAAGCGCGCATGCTGTACGCGCTCAAAGAGTTCTTGGGAAAGCGAGGTAGCATAAAGCGGCAAAAGCAGGTGATAATCGCCGTCAATCGGCCAATACAGCTGTTTACCCAATTTATGAGAGCTTGGATCTTTAGCCGTCACGGCTAACTTAAAGCCCGCTAGCCAGTCCACTAATTGCTCTTTGGATTGTGCGAACGATTCAAAAGGCGACATATCGTCCTGCTGGATAAAGTTAACCAGCAATTTGCCATCGTTCTGCTCAAGCAAGAGTAACTTGCCCACGTCCAACGCGGCCGCATTGCCTACCACATCAATTCTTGGACTTTCTAAAGCTGATGTGGAAATAAATGGCAACTCTGGTGAGGGCTTTCTCTGAGCAAACAGACTTGTCCCTTTGGCATCGGAATGCGTGAACTTAAGCGCATGGGTAACTAACTGTAATTGCTTCGCTCGATTGGCGGCATCGCTGAGCCAATTTACTGGCTTAAAGCGATCCTCTTCACTCACTCTCAAGGCCGCACGTTCCATTTCGTAAGCGGCGACGTTTTCTGCCGATGCCGCTTGCACGCCTTTTTGTGTGTCTTTATCGAACTTGTCTAACCGATCCTG
Source organism: Marinomonas maritima (assembly GCF_024435075.2). Lineage (NCBI taxonomy): Bacteria > Pseudomonadati > Pseudomonadota > Gammaproteobacteria > Oceanospirillales > Oceanospirillaceae > Marinomonas > Marinomonas maritima. Next base: position 223,495 of record NZ_JAMZEG020000003.1, read on the forward strand.
TTTGCGACTATCGATGTAATCGCGGATCTTTTCGGATAGCGTTTTTTCTTCTTGTTCCATCTCTCCCCCCTTCTCCATGTTGTATTCCTTTTTGCTAAATAGATTTGTAAAAACCTAACACCTGACTCTGTTGCCACACATCATTCTCACCACTCTTCCGCAGCCGAATTGCGCCAAATTGTATCGCCGCTTCACCAAGCTCCATATTGAGTTCCTCCGCTAATGCGATTAATGCACTTTGATAATCAAACTGTTTCGCCCAGTTATGCACGCCTGTGGCGAAAGTAGGCACTTGGTCACGCTGAAAGCTTTGTTTGTCGTCGGCTTTTAATTCGCCGTTGTCGTGCCAGCGGTGCATGCTTGGCTCGTCGTATTCTTCTTCCAAATAAAAACAATAGGATTCATCTGGCGTATGGCGACGAAATGGTAGTTTGCGCTGTAGATGGTTCGTCCAATGACAAGGCTTATTCCACCATAAGCTGGCAAAGGCTTCACCGTTTTCTTTATCCTTTCCCCACAGCTGAGAATGCAGCGCCGCATGTTCTAAATCCACAAAACGCTTGGTTGGTGCTAACGAATCTCGCTTTTGAATGCGTGGTAAAGCATTGATGGTTTGGTATTCACTTGGTTCTAACAAATCGTTTAGCTTATGGCTGTCTAGCAATAACGCACGGCTTTCAAAACCCGGCTTTGTATAGGCCGCCTTTTCGTTTTTCATGGCTCGAACATTTTGATTGAGCAAATGAATATTCGCGGTATCTACAGTAGCATCTGAATGTCGTAACACTCGCCCTGCCAGCTGGATCAAGGATCGAATCGACGATGGCTCTACGACTGCCCAATCGTACGAATGATCTCGACCCACTTCGGTTACTGGACTGCCAAGCACAACGAAAATATGCTGATCCTTAGGGTGTGCGTTCAGCGCGGCACTTACGCTAGGCTGTGCCCATATGGCGTTTGGGTCTTTTCTATTTAATATCGTATCCAGCATGTTTTCGATGGCGGAACGCTGCAATAATAGAAATTGACTGTGGTAAACACAATAATGAACCTGAATTCCATCTGGGCTTGGTGTATTCATCAAGGCTTTAGCAACCGCTACCAAGGGATTGATGTTGGCCATTCGCACGAGGCCAAAACTGGCTTTCGCGGGCAAACTGGGATGCGTATGATAATGAGCATAGTGAAGCGCTAAGATGCTTTGGTGCATGCGATTCGACACGGCTCTAATCACTGTTGAATCGTCGGTTTTGCCACCCACTTCATCGCCACAATCAATCTGATCGTCACAATCCACTAACAGCGCACGCCGCTTAATAGATTGCCCTAGAAGCTTTTCAGCACGCGTTGCCATGAGTTTTTGATGTTGCTCGGAAAACACAGCCTGCTCACTGGCTTGAATGGAATCGCTGCGAAATTCATCAAACCAAGCACAGACAATATTCGGCGTTTGACTGGGGTTCACATTTACAGCCGCTTCGTAGTGTTTGCGACCAGCAAGGTAAGCATCAAACAAGGCGTTGATCAAATCGGGTGGTAGGGTGGCAGAAGAAAGCAGTACATTCGAACCCAACATGCCTGCCCAATTCACCAATCGACACAAGGCGGGCAAATCTTCCAAACCAAAGTCATCCGGTTCGTCCAATACCAAATCGGAGGTTAGCAAGCGCAGCATGGGGGCTATTTGCTTACCGCCTCTGCTGCCTTCGGTCGATGGCATCAGGTGATCGATGGTGCTCACCAATACTGGCGCATTCACCAATTTGTTATTTTTGGGGGAGTTTTCTAACCAACGCGATAACGGCCCATCGCCTAGCATGCCTTCGTAACTGACGTAGCTGTCTTGGTCGCTGAAATCATTGGCGGATTCTGAACCCAACAAGGCTTCTTGCTGGCTTTCATCTTCTAAAACTTGCTTAGTTTTCGCTTGTTCATGCAAATCTTTCACCGCTTTAGAGCCAATGAGAACCGCTAAATCTTCATCGTCGAGTCGCAATAACTCTTTAAAGGCATCACCGGTTTGTAGGGTTAGCGTACGAAGCCCCAGCGCCACACTGAATCGGCACCCTTTTCTGTCATCGGCAAGGCCATACATAATACGCGCATTGGCAAAGGTTTTGCCTTTACCAGTGGAAGCGACATTAACGCCAAAAAAACCATGCTGTCTTGCTTTATCTCGAACGCTGACGGCTAATTCGTAGGCTTTATTTTGCCAAGCGAAACGGCTGTCTAACGTACGTTTTTTCAATTCGGGATGTCGAGTGATAACGGGCAGCGATTCTTTTAACGAGGACAAAGAGCGCACTATTTGATGGCTATGGCGGTACACCCCAATCAAATGTTCATCTAAGGTTTGATTGTACTTTCCATTGTCTCGGCTACCACGTTCGCGCCATGTATTGGCGTAGACATTTTTATAGCCCTTGTTGTCATGCCATGGATTCTTAGGGCCAATGGACTTTTGTGAGGAATAATAGTGATCGCCCAACATTAAACTTAGCCGAGCAAGATGCAAGGAAAAGGGCTGATTCAGCCAATCTTGCGTGAGCAGCTGTGTACGTTTAGAACCTTGCGATGCGATACGACTCATCCGCTCACGCCAGACTTTGCTGCAAAATGGCGAGCCCTTTTCAAAAAACCAAACCGCCTCGATTTCAGATGAATTCCACTCTTTATTATCGCATTGCGGAGAGTTCCAACCAGCTTCGACATAACCATTATCAATGATAGTCTCTGGAGAATTCACATAATCGGTGTTGCTATCTAAAGGCTCTGGCAATTTATGATGAGAGAGGATTAACCATGCGACAGCTTTGGCGACAGGCGGCAAATGTTTAAAAGGAGAAGAAACTTTATCTATACCATCTCTTTTAAGAGACGGCATGACCTTGCTTTCAATATCGTCGGGCAAGTCACTCAATAACTGTAACCATGTGGCATCCTGTTTGCTTTTATCCACACCTTCAATCGCATATATCACAAAGGCTTCAAACAATCGCACCGACACCCATTCATGACGATAAGGTTCGTAGGTTTTTTTCTTTATACCTGAAGAAGCAGCTTTTAACTTGTCTTGAAAAGCTTTATTGGCTTTGCCAAAGTCATGAAACAGCGCCGCAATACCCGCAAGAACTCGAATGTCTTCTGCTGTTTGCCATGTGTTTTCATCGCCAGAACGCAATATATCTCGTCCTGTTACGTTCGTCGGCACACTTCCCCATTCATTGAAACGACGCGGATTACCCACTAACCATTTCAACTCCGTTCGGTTACGCCCTCGAATCCAATGACAGGCCACAGACGTATTTCGACGCGCCGTTTTTTTGAGTAATTTACGTAACGTTACTAGGCCTTGTTCCGTTATGGCGGTTTGCCATGTTCGATCACCTGTTCGTTCAGCAAACTGATCAATGACTCGGCGGGTTTCTTTTAAGGCTTTTTTAGAGCATTGGGAGACGAGAAGGATGTTCATTTCTTTACCCCAAGCGTTTCACTGATTTGCTTGAGACTGTCGATCATATAATCGAGGGATTCACACCGACGAATGTTAGTGATACAAGCTTGGCGAAATTCTTGTTCGCTGTCGCCATTCATGGCGCTAATAAACGCTTGTGGGAGAATGATGCCATCTTTTATCAAATCCGCTGCATCAAACACTAAGCCACCACGACGGGTTTTGCCATGGAGCACAGACAACCCATGAGGCAAACCTAACACCCAAGTGGCCGTAGCGCCTAAGCCATAGGCGAGATAGTTACCATGGTCTAAAAAGCGATTGGCAAGATCCACACCCGCACCCTGCTTCACACGCTTGAAGTCGTTATAGCCTGTGACAGCACAAATAATTTTATAGAGGGTTTTGGTTAGCCTTGCTTCGGCTAGCATGAGCTCTTGAGTATGGGATACTTTCGCAACCGCTTGTTCGAAGCTATCTAAGGCTTTATTTAGATCTGCCACGCTAATGACAATGCCAGCATCTTTTAGTGCTGAATTATTAATCCATTGCTGTCTTGTGTATTCAATCCGTAGGGTTTGAATTTGCTTGGCAGCTTCTAAGCGTTTGCCTTCATCAAACCAAAACGATACCCAAGATTGCAGATATTCAACGGGGCGATATTCACTTTGTGGACTGAAAAAAGACACATCAAAATCAACTTCATTGGTCGAAAATAATGGCGCACCACCTCCGCCACAAAAGCCGATTAATACACCGGATTTTGCTAACTCTCGAACAGCGGCTTGAGTTATGGATGTACCATTTCCTAGCAATAGACACGTTGTGTTGGCAATTGGAATATTCCAATAAAGAGATTGCTTCCCTTCATCTGTGACATATTCCACTCGGCCATCCTTTACCAAAATACGACAATATTCGAGGTAATACATATTGGCGCGCTTGGAGTGCAATATGGTTTTCATATCCGACGGTGAGAACTGTTCCATTGTCTGTCCCTTCTCGCTTTTATCTATTTTGCTCTGATTTATTCGGCTTGCTTCCACTGTGCCTTGCTTTTTCTTACCTCACAATGCTGTTGTTTTACACAGGTAAAGTCATTTGACAGGTCTTGAGTGAAATCATGTTTTTCACGATTCAATCAGTCATAAAGCCATTGTTTTATGTCGGCATAGTTAACACACACCAGTTGCTGGGCCTGTGGGTTGGCTTCAAGCATTTTGGTTTTTATCTGTAGATCATCAAGCGTGTACTTAACAAGAGCGGCTCTGATGATAATGTGAAGTTGACCGTTTTCCATGCCGTAGTCGTTTTCAAGTACGCTTTTTTGCTTGTCGGTCAGGCGGGTGTCTGGCGCGAGGATTAAGGTGATTTGAGTATTCCAAAGCTCGTCCTGATCCACCGTGTTTTTCGTAACGTCGCCGTCGTATTCCACATGATGAAAACGGCTTAATACAAAGTCGAGGTATTCATCTCGCAAAGCGCAGTAAGCACGAACATGCCAACGATTAGCGGCTTTGACGAAAGAGTGTGGATAAAGTAGTCGCCCTTGCGGGTTGCTGCTAGCGACCGATAAATACTCACAATCGACGGCAGTTTTTGATTTGATTGCTTTGAGCAAGGGACGCATCACTTGCGGTGAAACGTATCTGGGTAATGGGTCGATACGATACTGTGTACGTTGAGCGGGCTCTTCAGGGAAAGTCGGGATATTGCCGAAATGCAGCCAAGAAAAATATTCATCGACGGTTTGATCAATATAATGAGGTTTGAAATGATCTGTTATTTGGTAGGCTTTTCGTGTTGCGTCATAATCTAATGAGTTTGGGAAATCGGCCTGATATTGTTTTAATAGATGACTCACACTCTGACGCGTCAAACCCAAGGCATTCATTAAGGGTTTGGTATTAATCTGTCCCTCCCAAAAGGCAATGAGTTCGAGCATCCAATAACGTTGAATAATTTCCATACTGTCTACTCCTTGACGTTTCACACAAATCTAGCTTAATAATTTACGACAACTAAGCTACCACATGTCAATTTTTTGTATCCAGCTATTCTTTACTTCAGCACCCCAATGGTTGTTGGCGTTATATTCGACAGCGGTTCACTATCAGACGTTTAAATGAACTGATATTGGCTTATTTAGCCAAGCATCCAACGCTGAATATGAATAAAAATTACTATTCTTTACCTACTCTTCGTCAAAAAAAGCCAAGGTGTCTTTTTTTCTTTACAGCATAAAGAGATTTTCACTCACGCTTGCATTGTATTTCGCTATAAAAAAGGCAAAATAAAGACGCTATTCAAGCGCCGACTCTTTTCACAGTGATGTCACTGTGATGCACAACAAGGACCCTGTATTTATCATGTTTAAGCATCTTAAAGCCGTTTCTGGCGACCCTCTTTTAGCCCTTATTATGGCCCATAAACAAGATTCAAACCCAAAGAAGATTGATTTGGGTGTGGGCGTCTATAAAGACGATAATGGTCACACGCCTATTTTAAACAGTGTGAAAAAAGCGGAAGCTATTTTGCTTGAACAAGAAGACTCCAAAAGCTATTTGGGAATTTATGGTGCGACAGAGTTCGAAGGTATTATCAAAGATTTGATCCTCGGTGAAGGCAACCCGCTTATTAATTCTGGGCGTATTCGTTCTACTCAAACACCAGGTGGTACTGGCGCATTAAAAGTTGCGGCAGATTTTATCAGTGCAAACTTGAAAGATGCTCGCCTTTGGGTAAGTGATCCAACATGGGGCAATCATCAGTCTATTTTTAACTCTGCCGGTGTAGAGGTAAAAGCTTACCCTTATTACGATCCAGCGACCAATGGCCTGCGTTTTGATGACATGATGGCGACCCTTGAAGCTGAAGCACAAGCAGGTGATGTATTACTGTTACACGCTTGTTGCCACAACCCAACAGGCATTGATTTACAATTTAACCATTGGGAAATCATTACCGATTTCGTAAATAAGCGTGGTCTTTTACCTTTAGTTGACGCGGCCTACCAAGGTTTTGGTGATGGTTTGGACGAAGATCTTGCTGGTTTGCGCCACATGGCGGCTAACGTTCAAGATATGTTAATCGCGAATTCCTTCTCGAAGAACTTTGGTATTTACCGTGAGCGTTGTGGTGGCTTAAGCGTGATCGCCGCTTCAGCGCCTGAAGCAAACGCTGCGTTTTCTATTATCGGTCAAGCCATTCGTGCTAACTACTCTATGCCACCCGCGCACGGTGCCGCGGTGGTTTACACCATCATGAGTGACCCAGCGTTAAAAGCCGAATGGGAATTAGAAGTAACGGCAATGCGAGATCGTATCAATGACTTACGCGCTAAGTTAGTGGCAAAATTAGCGGCTAGTGGTGTTAGTAAAGACTTCAGTTTCATCCAAGATCAACGAGGCATGTTCTCTTATTCTGGATTAACACTGGAGCAAGTTCGTAAGCTACGCAGTGAATACGCCATTTACATTGCCGATACTGGCCGCATGAGCATTGCTGGCGTCAGTGATAACAATATTGACTACCTTTGTGAAAGTATCAAAAAAGTCGTTGGTTAATAGAGTTTAAAAGGCTGTTAGCATTAAAAAACCGTGACCTGATATCAGGTCACGGTTTTTTTTCGTCTATGCTTTGTATTAAAAATTCACGAAAAAGTATTATTCTTTAAAAAAACAATAAGTTAGCTTTATTAATGAAGCACTCGCGTTTCTGAGCCTTTGATACCAGTTTGCATTTCAGGGTGATAATGCTGAACCAATCGCAACACAGAGGGCTCCAGCGTTTCTCGCCAAAATGTGACTTCCGCCTCAACCATACCTTCAATTTTGCTCCACCCGGCCTCCGTACCAAATAGACGTACAGGAGCAAGCACTTCATCAAAAAACTCTCTGTCGCCGTCCAACCCCATACCGATTAATTTTGCACCACGGACAAAACCAACACACCATTCTTCAACCAATATGGTGTATTCACCATCGACTTCCTGCTCTAAGTAAACAGGGTAAAAGTCACCGAACAACAAACTGTTCATGGTTTCCATGTACATGATCAAAACAAGGCTTAAAAACTCGTCTTCTTGTTCTGTGTTTTCCCACACAGGCTGATCTTCATCTGCGCCCCATATCGCATTTAACCAAAGATCAGGCTCTAATTCTTTAATAGAGCATCCAAGCGCGGTTAAAAAACCATCTAATTCGGACACACAAAGCAACGATCGGTCGGTTCCGAACGTGAGCAAATAGTGATCAATCTTTTCGTAAAGAACTTCTTCACTGATGATATCGTCGTCTTTTTCTTCAGACATTCATTCATTTCCATTTTATTGAGCTATACAGATATTTTAGCTTGCCTTGATAAAAGTTGATTCGTTTTTAATCTACTATCGCCAAGTTACCATAGGTTTCTAGCCAACTTTTACGATCTCCTGCACGCTTTTTCGACAACAGTTTGTCTAGAAGCTCGTCAGTATCCGGCTTGTCTTCCATTGTTAATTGGATCAATCGACGCGTATCTGGCGCCATCGTCGTTTCACGCAGCTGAGAGGGGTTCATTTCACCCAAGCCTTTGAAACGCTGTACATTCGGTGTACCACGTTTATTCTCGGCGGCGATCTTATGCAGAGTGATGTCTTTTTCTTCGTCGTCTAGGGCATAATACACTTCTTTGCCAATGTCGATTCGATACAAAGGTGGCATGGCAACAAAGACATGTCCATTGTTAACCAAGGCGGGGAAGTGCTTAACAAATAAGGCGCAAATCAACGTGGCAATGTGTAAGCCATCCGAGTCAGCATCGGCCAGAATGCAAATTTTCCCGTAACGAAGACCACTTAAATCGTCTTCGCCGGGATCGACACCAATCGCAACGGACATGTCGTGAATTTCTTGGGAGCCAAGAACTTGGTTGGAATCCACTTCCCATGTGTTTAATATTTTGCCTCGTAGCGGCAAAATGGCTTGAAAATCTTTTTCACGAGCTTGTTTTGCAGAACCACCAGCAGAATCCCCCTCCACGAGAAACAGTTCGCTTCGGGAAGTGTCTTGCCCAGAACAATCGGCTAATTTACCCGGTAATGCTGGGCCTTGAGTGATTCTTTTACGCACGACTTTTTTGCTGTCTTTCAGACGTTTTTGCGCACTGTTAATCACAATGTCGGCAATTTTTTTACCGTCTTCGACGTGCTTATTTAGCCAAAGGCTAAAGGCATCTTTTACTGTAGCGGAAATAAACGCCACAATTTGGCGAGACGATAAACGCTCTTTAGTTTGCCCTGAAAATTGAGGTTCTTGGATTTTAGCGGACAATACATAACTACAACGATCCCACACATCTTCTGCCGTGAGTTTAACACCACGGGGCAACAAACTGTGGAAATCACAAAATTCTCGAATGGCTTCTAGCAAGCCCGTTCGTAGCCCATTTACATGTGTGCCACCTTGTGCCGTTGGGATCAAGTTGACATAACTTTCTGTCACCAACTCACCGCCTTCTGGCAACCACTGTACAGCCCAATCAACACCTTGTGTTTTTTCGGTCGAACCACCAATAAACGGTGCTTCGGGAAGTAAAACAAAGCCTTCATTAGCCAGCGCCAGATAATCTTTTAGACCGTCCTGATAGAACCATTCGTCACGAACCTCTTCACTGCCACTTTGGTCAATAAAGACAACATGAAGGCCAGAACACAACACGGCTTTGGCTTTTAATAAATGCTTAAGACGAGAAGTGGATATTTTAGGGGTATCAAAATATTTGGTATCCGCGGTAAATTTCACCTTAGTACCGGTGTTTTTCTTACCAACGGTGCCAATTTCTTTTAGCTCTGATGTTTTAAAGCCGTTTTCAAATCCGATGTGATATTGAATGCCATTACGTCTTACCCACACTTCCAACGACGTCGACAAGGCGTTCACAACAGAGACCCCCACTCCATGCAGTCCACCAGAGAACTGGTAGTTGTCACCAGAAAATTTACCACCAGCATGCAGCTTAGTCAAAATCAATTCAACGCCTGATATTCCCTCTTCTGGATGAATATCGACGGGCATGCCTCGACCATTATCTTCCACGCTCAATGAACCATCTTTGTATAAGATAACTTCTATACGATCCGCATGGCCAGCCAACGCCTCATCGACCGAGTTATCAACTACTTCTTGCCCCAGGTGGTTAGGTCGTGACGTATCTGTGTACATTCCTGGGCGTTTTTGAACGGGTTCTAAGCCACTAAGAACTTCTATCGATCCGGCGTTATATTCTTTTGCAGACATGCGTGTTTTTACTTCCAAATTGATCGTGCATCATAGTGTCAAAGCACTACAGTGCGTGCGAGTGTAAATTAGATTGGCTAGAGTCTATCACTGGTTTTGCATCGTGTGAAATAGTCCAACAAAAGCAGGAGGTTACTCGGTTAATATTTTAGCAAAATGAAGGATTTCTTTAGAAAATCGGTCAAACTCTATAAAGCTGTGATCGCCATTTTTTTCATGCGTCAGTCGTGCGGTTTTAGGAAACGCCTTAAGCGCTTCTTGGTAGTCTAGAACCTCATCGCCTTCTTGCAGCATCAACCAATACAAATCAGCGGTAGGCTCAGTGACCACCAATTGCTCTAATTCCAACATATGCACTTGAGTTAATTCATACACTTCATTGGTGTAAGGGTTGGTTTGGGAGCCTAGATAGTCCTTTAGGAGTGTGGGTGCTTGTACTGCTGGGTTTACCAAGATGGCTTTTAGGCGGTATTTTTCAGCAAGATAGGCGGCATAAAAACCACCCAGCGAACTGCCTATTAAGGTCAGCCCTTGTTGCTGATTTGCTTCAATGATTGTTTCTAGCTGTTTAATGGCGTGCGCTGGCTGCCAAGACAAGCGTGGCGAAAGTATCGCACCAGGCACTCCAAATCGTTTTGCGGCATCACACAACAACGTTGCTTTGTGGGAGAGCTCAGAGCTATTAAAACCGTGAATGTACAATAAAGCCGCCATGGACGTTCTCGCTTATCTATCTATTTATTTTTCTAAAAAACAAACGCCACACACATCACACGTTAAGCAAACTGAAAAGACACGGTGTTATCGAGTCGGTGTCCATGTTTAAGACAAAGCTCTAACAGATCTGCCAATTGCTGATTTAAGCGGAACTTTTCATCCCGGTGCAACATGGCGTCATTGGGATAAGGATAAGTCCCTTGGTATTGGCGATGGCCGTCCGTGATTTCAGCAATACTGACGTCATGGTACAAACGCACTGTCATCGATAAAGTCGTTTTGAATAATAATTTTTTTTGAATTTCAGGACCGAATTCTAAAGCGATCTCGGATGTAAAACGACTTTCTTTGCCCAAGGTTAATCTTAAACGGCTTTCTTGATCTCCCATGCTATGAACGGAAAAGTGCCAAGACTCCATCTCTTCTTGGCCACGCATCAGTTTTCCAAGTCGTCGATAATTCAACTCACCGAGCATCTGTAAACTCACCAAATCTGGCACATATTCTCTGGGATTTTTTTTCATAACGTTCGTCATTCTTGTCAGGTGTTTCCTTCTGAAATTCTTACTTTAAAACAACAACGAGAGCGCACTTCACGCGCCTCTTATTGATAGCTCATATTGCGCCAGTATAGATTAAACCAAACGAAAAAGTGTTCATGATCTTAGTCAGTGAGATTGATGCGTTTAAGCACACCAGCGCGCGACAAGATTATTTTTATTTAAAGCAAACCACTGCAACCCCATTATAGTACTGGCGTTTTCTACGTCATGCTTTAGCAAGCCGATGGCCTCATCAGACGTTATCAAATGCAATTTAATGTCTTCATTTTCGTCGTCTAAGCCATGTATTTTATCAATATCTACCAGACTTGAATCAAACTCGCCAGCGTACATCCGTAAATATTCCACCAACCCACCCGGTGAAGGTACGAACTTAAACATGTATTCAAGACGTTTGACCGTGACTCCGGCTTCTTCGAAGGATTCTCGGCGGGCGACCTCTTCATCACTTTCACCTTCTTCCACCATTCCAGCAACCAGTTCAAGCAGCCATGGCGAGTCACTTCTCATGACCGTAGGACGAAACTGTTCAATCAGCAAAACCTTGTCAGCAACAGGATCAAACAACAACACGCACACCGCATCATTGCGCACCATCATTTCGCGGGTCATTGGGTGGCTCCATTCCCCGTTAAATTTTTTATGCCGTAAGGTCAGTTTACGCATTTCAAAAAAACCTTTGTAAAGGCATTCGTCTTCTAACACTTCAACATCTTTTTGACTGTACGTTGGTTTAAACTTCATACTAACTCATCCTAAGCAGACCATTATGTTGGCCTATGTCTGATATGATAGGTTTATAAAAGCCAAACAAGAAATATATTGGCAAGCATCACAGTCCTCGGAGTGTTATTAATGGAAAATATACGTTGTGCTTGGTGTTTAGGATCTCCCGAATACATTCATTATCATGATACTGAATGGGGAATCCCGATTTATGACGATCAAAAGCTCTTTGAGTGTATTGTACTCGAAAGCGCTCAGGCGGGTCTAAGCTGGATTACCATTTTACGTAAACGAGAAGGTTATCGAACACTTTTTTACGATTTTGACCCGATCAAAGTCGCCAATATGACGGAATCGGATGTGGAACGATTACTTCTAGACACACGCATTGTTCGGCACCGAGCAAAAATAGAAGCAACTATTAACAATGCCAATACCTTTCTAAAAATCGTCGACGAATTCGGTTCTTTCAGTGATTACTTCTGGGCATTCAGTGACCATAAAGTCATTGATAACCAGGTCAATAATCTGACCGAAGTACCCGCTGCGACGGAGCTGTCTACACGTTTTGCAAAAGATTTAAAGAAACGAGGGTTTAAGTTCCTTGGGGCCACGACGTGTTATGCGTTTATGCAGGCAACGGGAATGGTTAACGATCACATCGACGAGTGCGTTGCTCGAACGACAACATAAATCAAATCCTGTAGGAAGAGATCCTTGATTTCATTAATGTTTCACCTAAAGTTGTCGATATAATAAGAAGACTGTTTATACAACAACGATGCTCACAGGGCTTACTCTACTTTTATTATTTGGTTTGGTATTAATACATGTTTAACAACAAAAGCATTCTTATTACTGGCGGTACAGGTTCTTTTGGACGTCAGTATGTAAAAACTCTATTAGCCAATTACCAACCTAAACGACTCATAATTTACTCTCGTGATGAGCTCAAACAGTATGAAATGCAACAAGACTTTGATGCTCAATGCATGCGCTACTTCATTGGCGATGTACGTGATAAAGATCGCCTGACACAAGCCATGCGCGATGTAGATTTTGTGATCCATGCCGCCGCACTAAAACAAGTGCCTGCGGCAGAATACAATCCGATGGAATGCATTAAAACCAACATCCATGGGGCTGAAAATGTGATTGCGGCCGCAATAGCCAATAATGTAGAAAAAGTCATCGCATTATCAACAGACAAAGCGGCGGCTCCAATTAACTTATACGGAGCAACAAAACTCGCTTCCGATAAACTCTTTGTTGCTGCCAACAATATGGTTGGCCAAGGCCGTACACGATTCTCCGTGGTGCGCTATGGCAATGTGGTGGGCTCTCGTGGCTCTGTTGTACCATTTTTTCAAAAATTGGTCGCTGATGGTGCCGAGTCTATTCCAATTACCCATCCAGACATGACACGCTTTTGGATCACTTTACCAATGGGCGTTAATTTCGTTCTCAAGAACTTCCAACGCATGCACGGCGGTGAAATCTTTATTCCAAAAATCCCTTCGGTACGAATTATGGATTTGGCCGCTGCTTACGCGCCACACCTTCCAACCAAAGACGTTGGCATTCGTCCGGGTGAAAAGCTTCACGAAGTAATGTGCCCTTCTGATGATTCTTTCCATACTTATGAATTTGAAAATCACTATGTTATCTCACCAAGCATCAAATTTTATCAAGACGATATGGATTTTGGTCACAGCCGTTTAGGTGAAATAGGCGAATTGGTTAAAGCAGGTTATGAGTATCAATCTGGCAGCAACCCTCACTTTTTAAGTACTGAAGAGATTTTAACCTTCGATGAAACATACTGATTTTATCCCCTACGGCCGCCAATCCATTAGCGAAGACGACATCGCCGCGGTCACTAAATCGCTTCGTTCTGACTTTCTAACCCAAGGCCCTTGTGTCAGCGAATTCGAACAAGCCATTGCTGATAAAGTAGGAGCAAATTATGGCGTGGCTGCCAACAGCGCGACCTCTGCGTTACATCTTGCATGTTTGACTTTGGGTGTTAAAGAAAGCGACAGAGTTTGGACGTCGCCCAATACTTTTATAGCTTCCGCCAACTGCGCACGTTATTGCGGCGCCAGCGTAGATTTTGTCGATATAGATCTACGAACCTACAATATGTGCCCAGAAAAACTAGCCGAACGACTTTATAAAGCAAAGCAAAATAACACACTGCCGAACGTGGTTATTCCGGTGCATTTCGCGGGGCAGTCCTGCGACATGGAAGCTATTCATACGTTATCCAAAGAATATGGCTTTCGCATCATCGAAGACGCTTCCCACGCAATCGGCGCGAAATACCAAGGCGCTTACGTTGGTAACGGAAAATTCAGTGACATTTGTATTTTTAGTTTTCATCCAGTGAAAATTATCACCTCTGCCGAAGGTGGCATGGCGATCACCAACGATGAACAACTGGCTAAACACATGAAAACACACTCTCAGCAAGGCATAACAAAATCACCTGATGAGTTAACCCAAATGCCAGGCGATTGGTATTACGAACAGCATACACTGGGCTTCAACTATCGCATGACAGAATTACAGGCTGCATTGGGTTTATCGCAGCTATCGCGATTAGACGATTTCATAACTGAGCGCCATCAGCAATTCGCACGATACCAGGATCTTCTAAAAGACCTTCCTATTACCTTGCCGTTTCAGAAGGATGGGAGGAATTCCTCTCTGCATCTTTTCCCGATACTACTGCCAAAACATCATAAGGCATCACGAAAAGCCATTTTTGATGCATTACGTGAAGCTAATATCGGCACACAAATTCACTATATTCCGGTGCATACTCAGCCTTATTATCAAGCGTTAGGATTTAAAGATGGCGATTTCCCGATTGCTGAAGACTATTACCAACGCACCCTAAGCTTGCCGTTATTTGTGGGGTTGACGAAAGAGCAGCAAAATCGAGTCGCTGACGTTCTCCGTCAAGCACTTAAAGATAACGGCATTGAGGCATGACACAACACATGACATCAGACAAACCTTATCGTGTTGCCGTCATTCCTGCTCGTGGCGGTTCTCAACGTATTCCAAGAAAGAATATTCGCTTATTAAACGGCAAACCTTTGATTGCGTATTCCATTGAAACTGCGCTTTCTTCGGGGTTATTCGATGAGGTGATTGTATCGACGGATGATGCTGAGATTGCTCAAATTGCTCGGGATTGTGGGGCTACAACGCCTTTTTTACGTCCGGCTAATCTAGCCGACCACATGACAGGAACAACACCGGTGATGCAGCACGCATTGCAGTTTTTAATCGATGAAGGTAACGCACCGGACGAAGCCTGTTTGATATACGCCACTTGCCCTTTGCTCACTCAAGAAGACCTTCATCATGGTCTGGAGCAATTATCTAATGCGACGTTCTGTTTTTCCGCCACCACATTTGATTTCCCCATACAACGCGCTTTGCACATCACAGAAAACGGTGAACTTGCACCAATGTTTCCTGAACACATTAGCAAACGCTCTCAGGATTTGGTCGAGACGATTCATGACGCAGGACAATTTTATTGGGCGAGTGCTAGAAATTGGTTTGCTGAGGAAATTTTTGGCCCCAAATCCAAGCCTTTGTTGTTACCAAGGCATCGCATTCAAGATGTAGACACCGAAGAAGATTGGCTGCGTTTAACGCAAATTATGACACTAACGTCTGGCCAAACACTCTAACATTTCAAGAAAAGTACGCACTGACGGTTTTAGCCACGCGCTCTGCGCCTGCACCATCCACCAAATTTCGAGCCGTTTTACGAGCATTTTCTTGCCATTCAAGATCCAACCAACGACTATTTAACGCTTCGACCAGTTCCTCAATGCGTTGGTGACGAACCTCTTCTGACACATTATCAAAACGTATTGAACGACACCAACCAAGTGGAACATGTTGCTCTAAAGAACGAGTTTGATTGTCAGCAGTTTGCGCAAACACCGTCGGAACGCCAAGACAAGCAAGTTCAAACAAGGTGCCGCCCGCCGCAGAAATGGCCATTTTGGCTTGTTTCATAAGCGGCGTTACATCCAATAACCCCTGCTCAACATCAATATTATTTTCCTTACAAAAAGACAACACCCTGTCTGCCTTTTTGGCGCTGGCACCCAGTAATACTTGAATGTATTTAGCCGGAAAGCCGGACATTAATAATGTTTTTAAAATCGGTAACGTCAGTGCGAGAGGATCGGTTCCGCCTAAGGTGATCAATAGCTTTTCAGGTGGTGTGGTAGGTATACTGTTTTGCAGCAAAAAAGCGGGTCTTAACAAGGCGTATTGACTGCCCGTAAGCGGGAACTTAACGTTCTTAGAGTAAGTTTGATGCAAAGGGTTTAGCAACCACTTAGCGGGAAAGTCTCCTCTGTCGTTCATATCATCCAAAACGAGAAGATTTGCCTGATGCTCATAAAGCGTAGCTATGTCATCGGCGCTATAGCCATAATGATCGAGTATGACTAGATCCACTTGCTCAGCCAACTGCCAAAACTCGGGCTCTGTCTCAACAATCGTATCTTCTGGGGAGGAAAATGCATCATAACGGCGCTGGACAACAAACTGACACTGCCAGCCTAACGCCTGAAAAGCATGAATCAAGGCTTGGCAACGAATTCGGTGCCCCATGCCAATGTCGACAGACGCATCCGCTCGCGCCAGCGCTTTCAAGTCATCATATCCCAAGCAAGAGGCTGACCTTTTTGCACATCTACTAGGAGTGTTTTTCCAAGTACATCTGGCCAATGCTTTGGCGCCAGACCAAGTGATGGACGAATAATTTTAAGGTGCGTTTCGGACAAAACAGTGCCCGCTGGTAAATCTGTCGCCACGTAAATAGAGCGACGGTATTTTTTCGCCGCTTGCTCTGCATCCGAACCACCGTAAGTGACGGTTCCAAGTGCTGCTTTAGCAGCACGACAAGCTGCTACCAGCACTTTCATTTCCTCAGGTTCCATAGAAAATGCCGCATCCACGCCACCTGCACGGCGGTCCAAAACAAAATGTTTTTCAATCACCGTTGCGCCCAATGCCGTTGCGGCAACCGCAGCCCCCAGACCTTGAGTGTGATCAGACAAACCTACTTGGCAACCTGTGTGTTTGGCTAAATCTGCCATCGTAACTAGGTTTGTATCTTCTATTTTTGCAGGATACGTACTGGTACATTTGAGCAGGGTTAAAGGATTATCACCAATGGCTCGAATGGTTGCCACTGCGTCATCTATTTCATCCTTTGTCGCCATCCCAGTCGACATAATGATTGGTTTACCTGTTCGCGCAACCGCTTGAATTAACGGAATATCCGTCATCTCGAACGAGGCAATTTTGTATAAAGGCACATTAAGCGTCTCTAAGAATGCCACGGCACTAAGGTCAAAAGGCGAACTAAACGCCACCAGTCCTAAAGACTCAGCCAGCTCAAATAGCGGCTTATGCCATTCCCATGGTGTGGAAGCCTTCGCGTACAAATCATAAAGATTTGAACCGCACCATAAGCTGTCACTTTCAGACACCATAAATTCACCATGACGAATATCCAACGTCATGGTGTCTGGTGTGTAAGTTTGTAGCTTTATCGCATCAACACCGGCGTCAGCGGCCGCATGAACCATTGCTTTCGCGAGTTCAAAATCTTGATCATGGTTGCCCGATAATTCAGCAATAATAAAAGGCGTTTGTTCGAACATAATTAACCATTATAAAAAGTAATTAAGTGGTCATTACCTTGGTCTACATACTCCGACGCTTGCTGGAGCATGCTCGGCATTTCCTCAAGAAATTCGCACCAAGGCGTAAATAAATGATAAGAACGAGACACGGTTTCCGCTTCGTCTTTATGGTTAAATAAAAACTGTACAATTAAAAAGGCAGAATACGTAAAAGAACCTATAAGTAGATCATGGATATGACGATAGACACTCCCTCTCAAGAAATAAATTTCTCGATGGTAGGTCCAAAGCAAATTACACACATCTTCTCGTGTTTTTATACTCTCGTCCCAACCTTCTTGTAGTGCTTTACTGATCTTACGAAAGTCATCAACAGAAATAAGGGTATCAGGCGTTTGGTCTAATACCGCCGCTGGCGGGTCAGTAAAAAAGGCACCTTCCAATAAATCGATCGCCCTTTGATGGTCTATTTTTGGGTCTGTGATCAATACATCATCCATTAAAAGCGGTGTGACGCCTTCTATTTTTGCGCCATCAGACAAGTTGAAGCTATCAAAATTACGACGTTTATTGAGTGAACGTGTTAGTGACTCAAGCTGTACTCTAGACGTGTCCATAATGCCAGTAGCATAAATAGTACCGCCAAAATTGCCTTCTCTCTCGACTAATTTAGCGTCTTGGAACGATTGAAAACCCGACTCTTTACCATCTTTATAATAGCCACTATGGACAGAATGATGGCTATTTTTGTCTTTAAAGCCATTGTCCACCCCAAGGTAATACACGCTATTAAAACCAAATAGATGCACATAGGATAAGGCTAAATTGGCGACAATGGGATTACAGTAATTTAGTTGTACATAATTTTTCTCATCACCTTTTGCACGTGCATGGGAAAGAATGAGTGAAGTAATCGCTTCCCCCGGCTTCATTCCCATTCCTGAGCGTCCAAAATAATCAAAAAAATCCGGATGCATAACGTTAACCGTTAGCCCCCAAATTCCATTTAAGTACGCTTTATCTAAAAACGAAAATTTATCTACCGTTTGCTTCATCCTTTCGATATCCACATGAATATCTGGAGTCACGCCTAACTTACTTAACGTGTTGATAGTGGACCCACAAGAAATCAATAGAACTTGATCTCGAACCTCTTTAATCAATTCAATTCCTTGATCAAGAGAAGGGCCATTACCCAAAATAAAAACGGGAATATCTGTGACCCATTTCGGCAGTACATCCCTCCCTTGAAAGTGTGCCACTTTTGTTGTTGGAAGCGACCTGAGCCCCTGAGCAATGCCTATTAGAGCATCATCAAAAAAGCCCCATCCCATTACTTGACGCACATAATGCTTTTTAAAATAATCAAACGCCTTATCATTTTCAGGACTGTTATAGCCCATGAAAAGATAGGTTTCTGGGGCTAAAAAGTAACCGTTTTCTTGCAACTGTAAAAGATAAGTGTCGGTAAACTCTTCAGGCTGAACGCCTAGAAAAAAATGGATCGTACGGCCATCTCTGTTGCAGGTTTCTAAAATATTTTGCCAATCTATTGAATACAAAGAGTAATGAAAAAGATCTAAGTCACTTTCGTATAAATAAAGGTGTTTTATGTCTCTTTTGCTTAAGAGCAACTCAAGTTGATACCCAAGCTCAATACCAAATACAATGGCTGCCCCGACAAATTGAGGCCACTCGACTTGTTTTTCAAGGCCTTCAGACTGTACCTCAATTTCATCTAATATTTTATTACTGTAAAAGACATGACGACTTTCGTTGTTAAGAGAGCGCTCTAAATTGAGAAAAGTTTTTGTAGGGTGAGAAAGCACATACTCTATTTTATCTTGCGCCTGAGACTTAGGATTTTCTGAAAACAGAGGATAACCAATATCCTCTCTAAAAAGATTCAATTCCCCCGACTCTTCCATGTAAATAAAGCGTTTTTTGGGTCGGTAGTCTTTTAGCTCTTCATAGATATGAGGCATGAACTGAGAAAAAACAGTCATGTTTTTTATATATCGATCAGTAAGATCTTGATCGTTATCTTTTAACCTTTCAGCACCTTTTTTAAAAGAAGCAAGAAAGGCTTCCGCATGCTCAAGATTGGGGCCACTGGCTTTATTTTGCATGCTTCACGCCTTTATACTTACTGACGCTCTTTCGAGCTTTTATAGATTGAAATAACTGACTTTGCATGATTCGATGAGTGTCTTGAACTAGCTGAATAGCCGAATGATGAATTTCAATAAAAGTTTTTAATTTCTGATTATTTACGGAATTTTTTTTTTCAGGTTTAAGCGAAAAAATAAAGTCATTATGCTCTAAACATAACCGCTGTATTTCATCAAAATCTTTAACTAATACAGCCTTCTCTAATTCTTCAGTTAACTTAGCCAACTGGGACAGATCAAGCATTAATGGCCCCAGCTCGCGCTTGACTTTCACTATTGTATGCTTCTTGCTTAGATGCTTCGGATATTTGATCCCAGGCGCCTTTGATTTGCAAAAGTAAACCGATTACTTGATCAATAACAGCACAGTCTTTAGACACACTCGCTTCATTAATACGAACGATCATGTAATCGTATAACCCATCTAAATTATCCACTAACTCAGGATTGACATCACGATCTAATGCATCTCTTAATGCATTTATAATCTCTATTGCTCGAGTGAAGGCTTCGCCTTTCCCGCCCCAATCCCCTCGTTCAATACAGCCTTTGCCTAGCGCTAACCGTTCTATGGCTCCATGCATCAGAAGCTGGATAACACGATGAGGATCGGCCGAGGCTAAATCGGATTTTATAGAGTCCTTTTTATAAGCCTGAATCCCTTTTTTCGCGTACATAAAACAACCTCACTAAATTTTCGAATACAATACAACATGACACTATAATTGATTTAGCATTGAATTCAGATAACTACCTTGAGCATTCATATTTGCAAGCTGAGTATCTAAATTCGTAAACTTACTGCGTAAAGAGGCCTCATATTTTTCCATACGCGCCTCATAATCTGAAAGTGACTCCTCTGTGCTACCGATAGATTTGGTAACCGAGTCTTTAAGTGTACTGTTCATTCCTCTAGGGCCGGCATAAGTGTCGAGCAGTCCATCAAGCGATGTTGCCAGACCATTTTTACCTATAAATAAAGAGGCTACACCATCGAAGTCTTCCTCAACAGCGCTATTAAATTTTTCACTATCATAGCTTAGTGTCCCATCCTCTAAAAACTCTACGCCAACATCAAAAATAGAGGTGAATGGGCTACCTTCGCTCGAGTGATTAGACATTAAGTCGCTGGCTAACGATGAACTTAGGTTACGAATCATACTATTGCCATTTAGGACGGAACCTTTCGCAGTATTCTGCTTAAAGACTGAGATGAGTTCATTATAGGAGCCGACAAAGCCTTGAATCGTATTTTCAACGGTTTCTTTATTATAACTAATGTCTACTTTAATGGGCTCTTTAGACACATTTAGCGCATTGACTGTTAGCCCTTCAACTGCTTTATCAAACTCATTACTATCATTTCGTACTCGAATCCCATCAACAGTAATAATGGCATCTTGAGCCTCACCGCCCAAAGGAACACTTAGACCTGGGAAGAAACCACCAAGAGCAGCACTGTCTAATGTAAGATTACTGCTGTCTATACTTAAGGTATTACCTACGCCCGTTTTCGTTGATGTGATGGTAAAGAACATATGACCATCACCATCATCAACTAAATTGGCTGATACTCCAAAATCTTTACCTGCTGAATTTATCTGCTCACGAAGCTTAGACAATGTAGTGTCTGGCTTTACATCAAGTACAAGCTCATCATCACCAGCCGTTAACGTTAATTCTCCACCAGAGGAAGTGACAATTTCATCTCTAGAAGAAAATAACGTGATATCAGAAACTAAGCGGCTGCCTTTTGCTAACTGGTTTACTTGAATTGAATAGGCATCGGTGGAAGCGGTTTTATCAGGGGTAATAGAAAGAGACTCTTCACCTTCTTTTTGTTGTATTACGGCATTACGCCCAGAAAAAAGATTATCATCATTGAGAGTGGTAACAAATGTTTTAAAATTGTCTATGGCTAAGCCTACCGAACCGAGAGCAGAGAGCTCTGCTTCGTATCCAGCCAGTTTATTTTCATATAACTTAACTTTTGTGTCCCTTCTGGCACTGACCATGTCACTTACTAGAGACTCAAGATCTAAGCCAGATCCAGCACCTAATGAGCCAATTGCCATAACAACTCCCTAAAACTAACGCATCAATATTGACGATAAATTAAACTTCACTATTTACTAGTGTCCCCTTAATATCGCTAAGTTGGCTCATAATAGCATCGATTCTTTCAGACATTTTAAGAAATTCTTCTGTCGGCATTTGACGTACGACATCACCTGTTGTCTGATCCATAACTTTTACAATATTTTTACTTCTATCCTCAGTCATTTCAAATCTCAAATGAACATTTAATTGAGACATTTTCTTATTAGCAATGTCAATATCTTGAGGTTCGACATTAGGAGAACGTGAAAAACCTTGGTTATTACTATTACTGCCTGTTTTATTACTATCGGCTGAGTTTTGTATAGCTTTAACACTTGCTTGACGCAATGTTTTAAAATGTTCATCCGCACGTTGATCTTGTCTGACTGTAATACCCCCAAGAGACTGTTTCGTATAATCACTTGAATTAATTGACATATCATTAGTCCTCTAAGTGAGACAAAAGCTGGAACACTGCTCCAGCTTTTCGCTACCACTAATTTTAGCCCAAAAGAGACAACGCTGTTTGTGGACGTTGATTTGCTTGAGCCAAGATTGATGAGCTTGCCTGTTGAAGAATTTGAGAGCTTGTTAGCTTCGCAGTTTCTTCCGCAAAATCTGCATCACGTACACGAGAACGTGCAGCCGATACGTTTTCAGAAATATTACTCAAGTTACTGATACTTGAACCCAAACGGTTTTGGACCGCACCCAACTCTGCACGCTTTGAGCCAACCGCTTCGATCATACTATCTACGATATTGATCATGCTCTGTGCATTCGCCATTGTCGTAACCGATGGTGTACCAAAACCTTGAGATGTATCACCAAAGCTTTTACTACGGTCTGGTTGCTTAGGAGCATTTGGGTCAACATAAACTTCGCCACGCTCTTCCGCATCCGCTTTAGCTTGAATTTCTGGGTCTACATAAGTATCGCCATTCGCTTCAACTCGTGCTTTTTCTTGAGCTTTGCTATCCGCTTTCTGTGCTTCATAAGCTTCTAGTTCTTTTTGATATGACGCATCAGAAGACAGACCTGCCATAGTGAAACCACCATTACCAGCGTAATCCTGTTTCTCACCTTTACTCAAGTCAAAGCTGATGGTCTGGTTTGCATCAGCACCAACCTGATAAACACCACTATATGTTCCATCAAGTAGAGCACGACCACCAAAAGTAGTATCCGAAGCTATACGATCAATCTCTGTGGATAAAGCACCTATTTCTTGCTGAAGTGCTTTACGATCAGAATCAGAGTTCGATCCGTTTGCTGATTGAATAGACAACGTACGCATACGTTGAAGCATGTTTGTCGTTTCATCCAATGCGCCTTCTGCAGTTTGAGCCACAGAGATACCATCATTGGCGTTACGAACCGCCTGATTCAAACCATTAACCTGAGATGTTAATCGGTTAGAAACCTGCAAGCCAGCCGCATCATCCGCCGCACTGTTAATACGCAAACCAGAAGATAGACGCTGATAAGACGTATCCAAGGTTTTACTTGAATTCATCAGCTGACGCTGGGCATTGATAGATGAAGTATTTGTATTTACGTATAAAGCCATTATAGCCTCCTGGATTTCATAAAATCCTGCAAAAAAGCAGATCGTATAAGGTTTTCGACAAGATTTTGAAAACCTTTAGTTAATTCCGGAAAGTTTTTTCCGCAATAAGGAAAAAAACTTCCCATCTAACGGCAAATTACTGCCTAAATAATTGTTTTAAAAGAACTTTAAAATAATTATCTTCTGAAAATATTGTGTGATTTTTTTTCTAAAAATAAAAAAACACGCAATTATGCTCAAACCCTTATCCAATACGTCAAATTGATACGAGCCATAGCCCAAACAACCAACGAAAGCACTATGCATAAAACCAAGCGGCAAAAAACCGCCTTTAAAAAAGCGAAAAACGATCACTTAATGCCTTTAGATGCCGCTACAAAGCAGCATTTAAAAAAGAACGTAAAAGCCAATATATTTTTCGCCATTAAGTGCTGGCACAAACAATTCGCGCTAATACACACCACTCAAAAAAGGCCAGTGAACACCATGCGACACGACACTTAACCGGGGCGAGTGGTCGCAATAACCCTAAAAATATTTTCTCGTGACTATTCAATCACCGCCCTCCGTTGTCGAGTGCTAACGTAAAAAATGCGCGTCGACATACACTACTCAAAAAAGACCAGTGAACATCATGCGACACGACACTTAACCGAGGCGAGTGGTCGCAATAACCCTAAGAATATTTTCTCGTGACTATTCAATCACCGCCCTCCGTCATCATGCATTGACCCAAAAAATGCGCGTCGACATACACCACTCAAAAAAGACCAGTGAACACCATGCGACACGACACTTAACCGAGGCGAGTGGTCGCAATAACCCTAAGAATATTTTCTCGTGACTATTCAATCACCGCCCTCCGTTATCCTGCGCCGAGCCAAAAAAATGCGCGTCGACATACACCGCTTAAAAAAGACCAGTGAACACCATGCGACACGGCGCTTAACCGAGAAGAACGGCCGCAATAACCCTAAGAATATTTTCATATTGCTATTCAATCACCACCCTCCGTCGTCGAGTACTAACGTAAAAAATGCGCGTCGACATACACCACCCAAAAAAGACCAGTGAACACCATGCGACACGACACTTAACCGAGGCGAGCGGCCGCAATAACCCTAAGAATATTTTCTCGTGACTATTCAATCACCGCCCTCCACCATCATGCGTTGACCCAAAAAATGCGCGTCGACATACACCGCTCAAAAAAGACCAGTGAACGCCATGCGACACGGTGCCTAACCGAGGCGAACGGCCGCAATAACCCTAAGAATATTTTCTCGTGACTATTCAATCACCGCCCTCCGTCGTCGAGTACTAACGTAAAAAATGCGCGTCGACATACACCACTTAAAAAAGACCAGTGAACGCCATGCGACACAGCACTTAACCGAGGCGAACGACCGCAATAACCCTAAGAATATTCTCTCGTGACTATTCAATCACCGCCCTCCGTCATCATGCGTTGCCCCAAAATTTGCGCTTCTATATGCACCAATCGAAAATAGGCTTTCGGAGATTCACACTGAACTCCCATGCTTAAAAGACATACTCGATCCCAAAATATAAAATCAGGTTCATTAAAAAAATCGCCTTAAATAAAGTCACCTATCACCGGAAAACACGCTACTTAAAGCAATATCAATTGTGAAAAGCTGATCTCAAAGTAGGTCTGAAAAACAATTTTTTCATTTACAACCACCCATGACATAAGCCTTAAAACATTTCCTACACACTAAAAAACAATCAATAACGGACTAAAACCCCATCATTCAGGCAAAAAAAAGCCGGGTGATAAATCACCCGGCTGAAAAGGCACCTCTAGGAGAGAGAAGTTGCCTATATTCCGAGAATTACTCGAATTTTTTGATTGAAGGCGCTATTTTTCGAGTTCAAGTAACGATCAATTAACTAGATTAAGCCCCTAATAACTTTAAAGCAGCCTGTGGTCGTTGGTTCGCTTGAGCAAGTATGGTTGAACTGGCTTGTTGAATAATTTGTGAACTCGTTAGTGATGCTGTTTCAGCAGCATAATCTGCGTCTCTAACACGAGACCGAGCAGCCGAAACGTTTTCAGAAATACTAGACAAGTTATTCACAGTGGAACTAAAACGGTTCTGCACCGCACCAAGCTCAGCACGTTTTGAGTCAACCGCTTGAATCATAGTGTCCAACATGGCAATCATACTTTGCGAGTTCTTAATATCTGTTATCGATACCGTGTCCGCAGTCACTAATGGCTGGCCATATCTTTTCTCGGGCTCAACCACTGTGCCGTCAGGTTGAGTAATTGAGCCATTAGGATGAGCAATGGTTCCATCAGGATGCATTACAGATCCATCCAGTTGTACTACTCTGCCATCGGGGTGAGAAACCGTCCCGTCAACATTTTTCGTTGTGCCATCAGCATTCGAAATAGTGCCGTCTTCATTTACAATATCTTGCCTAACGGTGCCATCTTCATTTATCGGTACACCGGCAGCATCAATAAGCACCCCATTTTCATTAATTGGGCGGTTTTGCTCGTCGATCAGAACATCTTCTTCATTGACTCGCTGACCCTCTTTATTAATCAACTCGCCATTTTCGTCAATCAAATGACCCTTTTCATTAATAGCGTCGCCATGCTGATTAACAAAACCACCTTCTTGAGTAGCTATAATCTGTGTTTCTTCTTCTACATAAGGAACACCAGAGGACAAACCAGACATGGTAAAACCACCATTTCCAGCAAGATTAACAGAATTATTTTGCCCACTAAATTGCATTGAAAAACTGATCGTTTGATTGGCGTCGGCACCTACCTGAAAAATACCTTGGTAACTACCATCAAGTAGGTTTCGTCCACCGAATGTTGTGATATCCGCAATTCTGTTTATCTCGTCCGCTAATTGCCCCATTTCTTGCTGAAGGGCAACACGGTCTTCATCAGCATTTGAACCATTTGCCGATTGAATAGACAAGGTACGCATACGCTGAAGCATGTTTGTCGTTTCTTCTAAAGCACCTTCAGCGGTTTGAGCTAACGAGATACCATCGTTTGCATTTCGTACCGATTGATTCAAACCATTAATCTGAGACGTTAAACGGTTCGATATTTGAAGACCCGCCGCATCATCACCCGCACTGTTAATTCGAAGACCAGATGACAATCGTTGATAGGCGGTATCAAGTACCTTACCACTACTTGTAAGCTGACGCTGTGCGTTCAGCGATGACACATTTGTATTTACATATAAAGCCATTTTCTTCTCTCCTAAGAATTTTTAACAGTAAGACAACCCTCTGATTTAATTGATTTTTTGGGGTTTTTGTCTCTTACTAAAGTTATCGACAACAATGCGACGATCTTTAATATTTTTTGTATTTTTTAAAAAAATTTCTTTCTTATTTTTTACCAAAAATTTTGTGCCAAAGGTTATCGAACCGAGCCCAAGGAACTTTAGAATAAAAGGTAAAAATTAAAGAAAAGAACACAAAATACAGCACAAAAAGAAAGAATAGAGAAAGCTTTCCTTTAAATAGATCTAGCAAGTAATTATCAAAAATAAATGGAAGGGCGCTTATTGCGAACGTTTTATTAGATTTTCGTAAACACCTGACAAGCTCAACCCTTTTTTAATCAAATTAAGCAGTTGCTCAATAATTATGTGTTTTTTGAAAAGAAAACATGGCTCATCAAAAGACTTAATGCATTATTGATTGAGGGTAGGTTTAGAATAAATAGAGGGGGAAATTTTTAAGGCAACCTTGGATCCAAAAAAGAGTAATTAATCTGCTCATGATTATGAAGAAAATAATGTAATAGGCTCGACGAAATCGAAAATGAGTTCAGGAGATATGGTTGATAAACTGCAGGTCCAAAGACTGAGGATCAACCTCTCCCTCAATGACAACGTCCGTTCTAAGGTTAGCCGATTTGTTTAACTCGATGTCCGACGACTCTATAAATGCTTTATTTGTCATACTGTAAACTTGGCGAACCAAAGAAGGCTGAAAAGACTTATTGAGCGTCAACACAAACCCTACCCGACCATTTGATAAAGACACACAAGAACCGACAGGAGTACTACCAATACTTTTCAAGAAAACGTCTAACAATTGCTTATCAAACGCCAAACCAGACTCTTTTTGCATTTGCTGATACGCTTTGATCGGTCCCATTGAAGGCTTATGAGGCTGCTCCGATGTCATTGCATCATACGCATCAATAATAGCTGCGATTTTCCCATAAACAGAGATTTCTTGATCTTGCTTGCCTACTGGGTATCCTGAACCATCAATCTTTTCATGGTGGTCGGATAACATTTGATAAACCGCTTTTGGAACACCCTCACATTTATGCAAGATCTGCCCTCCAAACTGTATATGCTTACGAAACAAGTCAAACTCACCAGATGTCATTTTGGTTGTTTTCGTTACCATTGCCATCGGTAAGCGAAAGCGCCCTAAATCAAACAATAGAGCACCAAGGGAAATCGTTTCGACATAGGCTCCGGACAATTTCATTGCTTTGGCAAAATGAATCCCAAGCACTGCCATCCCCATGGCATGCTGTTCTAAATAAGTAGATGAATCTTTTATATGGCGTATCGCCATTAGTGAAAAGTTATTCCGTGTATGAGACTCAATCAGTCGACGACAAAACTTCACCAACTCTAGCATCTCAAGCTGCTCACCGCGCTTAAAGCGCTCTACTTGAGTAGATATCAACGAATGTCCATCTTGAAACAACTTAAGTGCAGTGGCCGTTTCCACATCAAATGAAGTCGGAATACATCTACTTGCATTAGGCGCTTTCTTAACGTCTGCTAATTTTGGAGTATGTTGTTCAACCTCTATAGCAGAGCTAGAGTTGCTTGTCTCAGCCCCATTACTACCTTCACCATTTTTTTCCATTCGAGCTTTATAACTCAGGATATACTCCCTTGTTTGCTCATTTAGTTCCTGCCTAAAATAACGAAAAAGACTTTGACCGCGCCCATGTTTACTGCGTAATTCTTTAGTATTTAAGTCAGGGTTTAACTTTTTAAGACTTCGTACAGATCTACCGCTCGCAATAGATATACATAAAGTGAGGAATCGCTCTTGTGCGTCATACAACCTTTCTCGTCGGCTGTTCAACAACTTATCGTCAGAAAAATAGGGATCATAAGGGAGAAATTCAGAATCTAAGGTTAAGCGCAGCTCATCAAATGCAACTTGTCGCATAGCAACACCAACAATACGGTCTTTTCGACCATGTGTTTTTATCAGGCTTTGAACACGCTTACTGCCAAGAACTTTTTCTTTGATTTCCAAGGTACCGAGTATTTCTTCTATATCAAAATACCCGACATTGATATCAACCCCAAAACAGGACTCCATTTTAAATGCTGACATCTTCTTACCTTATACCTTAAAAATTACATTTGATTAAATAGGGATAAATTACTCATGCGCGAAAATACTTTTTGCGAAGCGTTCAATGCCGACTCTTTCATAGATAACTCTGTTGCCGCTGCCCCCATATCCAATTCACCTTCTCGACTTTGAGCAATCGTATTAGACAACTGATTTGCAGAACTAAAACTTTCTCTGCCTTCAATCATGTTAAGCCTTGCACCAATATTAGATCGACCTTCGCCAATCCGTTGCTGAGCATTATTAATGCTGTATATAGCACTAAAAAAGGCAGACTCTCGATCTTCATGTGTGGCATTTTTATTTGTTAAAGTAGCCAACGAGTCTTTTATTTCATTCAGCACATTGTCTTTATGAGGCTTCATAAGAGTAATATCAACCGATGCTCCAGGCTCACCTTCTAGAATAAAGGACATTCCAGAGAATGTAATTGGCTTACCTACTTTATAATTACCAGAATCAATCTCTTCACCCAAATGATTTGTAATAACATAGTCAGCCAGCGTTCCGTCAAACAAATTATAGCCGTCAACATCCGCTCCAGGCTGCTCTTTAACACGATCTAAAGGTGAGCGACCTCCGTCAGCGTATGACGTAACAAGGCTGTATTTATTAGATTTAGCATCCTCAGGGTCGTAATGCTTCGCCATAAACAAATCAAAATCAGCCTGATTTTGTACTTTATCTGTTAGCAATACATCGCCATCGACGACTTTTGATACAAACGTTCGATTTGTCCAAATATCCTGAAAAAGCGTTTTACCTGAATTGGTAACCGGGATCTTCAAATCTTCTGATATTTGAGCGTATTTTTGCCCTTCATTGCCAGCCCATTGGTAACGGCCATCGCTTCCTATAATGAAAGCCGGGCTTTGTGAATCTGTACCTGCAAAAATATAGTTACCATCAGCACTTTTAGAGTTCATCAAGTCTGCCATGGATTCTGTTATCAAAGAAACCTCATGAGCAATGGCCTCGATGTCGACTTGAGTGTTGATATCATTTTGAGCCTGAATAAACAGCGTTCTGGCAGAATCTAAAAAATCATTCAAACTGTCTAAAGCAACCTCTTGATATTCTAAGTTACCCGTTGCCATTTTCATGGCTTCATCGTATTGCTTTAATGTTTGATTCTTACTGCCATACATCAAAATTTGGCTAGCACCGACAGGGTCATCGCTCGGTTTTATAATATTTGTTTGAGATGAAATTTTTTCTTGAATATTAAGAATTTTTTCATTTGCTTGGGTCATAGACTTATTTGCCTGACCATAGATTAAGTTATTAGTTACTCGCATAAACTTACCTCATAATCCCAAGTAAAGTCTCGAACGTTGTGCGAGCTGCCGTTACCACTTGAGCAGAAGCAGAATAGGACTGCTGGTACTTCAAAAGATTCACAGCCTCCTCATCAAGGCTTACCGCTGATAATCTATCCCGACGAGCAATACTTTCGTTCATTACAATTTCACTTGAGTCTGCATGACCTTCTATCTCTGCGGTTTTACTACCTACATAGGATATGAAGCCAGAAAAAGACTTCACCAGAGTTGCTTTACCATCAATAAGAGATTGGTTTTGTAAATCCGCTAACGCCAGACCATTAAAGTTGTCAGATTGACCTATATTGTCCGTGCCAACTGAAAATTCATCACCTCGCTTTGGCATAGAGGAAACTGACACATCAAAACCTGCCTCGTTTGATAATCCTGCTTTTTCAAGCAAATTACTAAATTCTATGACATTTTCGACTTTTGCTAATTCAACACCAGACGAATTCTGAACAACATAGGAACTTGGAGAGGTAAAATAGATTTTATGTGGCGCACTAGGATATAAAGAGCCATCCGATGAAAAAGCAGATGTTTCAGGGTCTGTATTTGTCACAGAAGTAAGAGAAATTCTTGCATCCGATAAATTATCTGAACCTGTACTTACACCAATTGGCGCGCTCAGAGCTATCGCCTCGCCATTTCTTGAGGCCAAACCTAATGCTGCAGCGGCTCCCTCGGTAGGCGTAAATTGAAAAATATCATCTTTATCTATTTTATCTATACCATCGAGGCGAATATCAAGACCAAGCTCATCAATTTTGAAATAGCCATTGTTATCTTTTTGCAAAAGACTTGGGTCAAAGGTAATCGCTTTGTCTGTTGATTTGCCTTCTGCATTAACTTTCTTTATCGAGAATAAATTGTCATCCGTTCTATTAAGCTCATAGGTATCTTTTGTAATTTTGGCGGATTGACCCGCTGATACCCTTACTGATATATCTTTCGCTTTATTAAGGTTATCCGCTGTGGAGTAAACATTTATATCCCCCAAAGAAAACAAGTCTTTTCCGAATTGACCATCAGCATCAAGCCCCTTCCTGTTCTGAGTGTTCATCGCGTCTGCCAGCGCAATAGCATGCTGACCTAATGTCCTATCGGCATAAACGCTAAATTCAGATCGGTAATCAATCAATCCCCCAACACTTCCACCAAGCCCTTGCGTCTTCAAACCCACTTCGTAATCGCCAAAGCTAACAACCAAATCAATTTTTTTAGGGTGTAGTGGGTTTGAACTCACTTTTAACTCTGTAGGAAATTGATCCATTACCAAAGGCTGACCATTCGCTAGTTGAATAGTCATCAATCCTTTGTCATTAAATTGGGCTTTGATATCCAGATATTTAGACAAATCTTTGGCTAATAATTCTTGCTGATCACGAAGTTCATTGGCAGGAGAAATCGAGATACCTTCTTGCCTCAAAATCTGTTCATTCAGATTTGAAATCTTCGCTGTGATGGTATTCAAATCACCTAAAGAAGACGCAAGCTGAGCATCCACTAACCCTTCTTGATCGCTTACAACGCCTGAAAGCGTATGATACTGCTGAACAAGATTATTTAGACTGGAGTGAGCCAACTGCCTTAATGAAGAAGAAGTAGGGTCATTATTAACGGTCTGCAAGGCATCAAACGAGTTATTGATATAAGTATTAAGAGAAATACTGTCTTCAGCCAATAAACTGTCCGATGTCGATATCATAGAATGATAAGTGTCGTAATATGAAAAGGTTGATGTATCAGAGCGAACCTGAGAGCTAACAAAATTATCGACTAGGCGTGAGGTATCACGAAGGACAACACCACCAACAGGCGAACTTGTGGTGTCGGTTCTTTGACGGCTATAGCCTTCAGTATCCACATTGGATGTGTTTTGCCCTGTCGTGTTAATACGAGCATTACTAGACTGAAGCCCAGACAAACCAATTGAATATAAATTTGAGCTCATAGCTCACACCCCTAGTACGTTTTTTTAAAAATAACCTTTGAACTTACTTAATCATATCGGCTATTCATGCAAAAACTTTACCAACGCTGAGAATTGAGCCATTTTTATTATTAAAGGTGTTGAAACCACTTACTGGAAAGGATGTTGTCAATTTTCTCTGAATACTTAGGATCCGTCGCATAACCACCTTTTAGCAAAGAAGCGGCAAACATTGATGCGTCATCTCCGGCCTGAAGGGCATCTTTGTACCGCTCGCTAGAAGACAGAAAATCGGCATAGTCATCAAAGCTTTGTGAAAAAGAATCATAAGCACGAAACGCGGCTTTCTCCCGTTTCGCAACACCATCGCGAAACTCTAATGTATTCACAACCGCTCTATCGCCTTGCCAGCGACTATCGGCTTTTATTCCAAATAAATTAAAACTTGCAGCACCATCTTCTTTGGCAATCGGGTATTTACCCCAACCTGTTTCTAATGCAGCTTGGGCCAATATTGCCTTAGGGTTCACACCCAACTTATCTGCGGCTTGTTGAGCATGAGGCCAAAGATTATCAACAAAATCATCTGGCGACTCAAACACAACAGAAAGTGCGGAAGGTAAAGAAGCGACACCATTAGCAGAACTATTTTGAGTTTCTTGTTGAACCGATTGAATAAACTCAGTTGAAGCACGATGAGCCAATGCTTGAACTCTGACCAAGTCTTGTTTCGCTACCTGATTCAAAAAATCCGTATCTCCACGCTCTTTCGCTTCTGGTGTGCTGAAACCTTGCTGCTTTGTTTGATATTGGCGAATAAGCGCTTCAGACAACCCAAGCCCACCCGACTTTGCCAAGCCTTGAGACATTTGGGAGTCCATCATTTCTTGATATTGCTTAGTTTGAGCACTGGAGAATAAACCACTACCAATCGCTTCATTTGTACTGCGCATGTTCTTCAAAAGCATATTCATAAAGATTGACTCAAACTGTTGAGCAACGTCTTTTAATGCGGCTTCCGGATCTTTTTGTGCTTTCGTTTTTAACGCGGTTAATGCAGAAAAATCTGCAAAAAAATCGTCCTTTGGTGGAACTGAGTTCATAGTAAAGCCTATATCACTACTAAGTCGGCATTAATGGCACCAGCTTGTTTTAAGCCTTCTAAGATCGCCATGACATCTCCAGGCGCAGCCCCCACTTGATTAACGGCTCGAACAATATCATTCAATGACGCACCCGGATTAAAAACAAACATATGGCCACTGTCAGGGCTAATAGCAATACCTTCACGAGGGGATACTATGGTCTCCCCTCCGGTTACTGTTCCATCTTGTCCAATCACCGGCGGAACCTCTTTTATTGTCACGGTCAAACTACCATGCGTAATTGCAGCGGGAGAAACTTTGACATGCTGACCGATAATAATGGTTCCCGTACGAGAATTAACAACAATACGCGCACGCTCTTCAGCAACTTTCACTTCAAGATTTTCAAGAATGGATAAAAAAGTCACTCGCTGACTTGGATCTCTCGGTGCAGAAACCCGTATTGACGTCGCATCAAGAGTTGTCGCCACACCAGGCCCTAGAAGATTATTAATTTTATCTGAAACATGCTTTGCCGTTGTAAAATCAGGACGATTCAGATTGAAGGTTAGCGTATCACCGGTATTAAAACTGCTCGCCACAATACGCTCTACACTTGCGCCATTTGGGATACGTCCAACTGTTGGTACATTAACCGACGTCCGTGAACCATCAGCCCCATTCGCCCCTAAACCGCCAACAATTAAATTTCCTTGAGCGATGGCATAAACTGCCCCATCCGCCCCTTTCAAAGTAGACAGTAGCAAGGTTCCGCCACGCAACGCGCTCGCATTACCAATAGAGGATGCGGTGACATCAATTTTTTGACCTGGCTTAGAAAACGCAGGCAATGTAGCGGTTAGAGACACTGCTGCGACGTTTTTGGAGGTCGCATTCACGCCTTCCGGCAATGTCACACCAAAACGTGACAACATACTAGAAAAGCTCTGGCTCGTAAAAGCAGTACTATCACCCGTCCCGTTAAGGCCAATCACCAAGCCATAACCAAACAGTTGGTTTTCTCGAACACCTTGAACACTAGCAATGTCCTTCAGACGTTCAGCCTGAACAGAAAAAGATAATAAATATAAGACAATTAGCGCTACGTGCTTCATTACATCACCTATTGAGAGAATCGATCCCCTCAGCTGTTAAATCATCAAATTAATAAGGCATATCACTAGAGTTAAGCAAACGACTCACCCAGCCTTGTTCACTTCCTGCAGCCACATCACCGGTACCAGAATAGGTAATTCTCGCATCCGCAACACGCTCAGATTCAACGGTATTATCTGGAGAAATATCCTGTTTTCGTACGACACCTGAAAAGCGAATGTATTCATCACCTTGGTTCAAGCGCAACCATTTTTCACCACGTACGGCCAAAAGACCATTCGGGTATGCCTTGAATACAGTAACAGAAATTGTACCGTTCAAACTGTTATTCTGATTCGCCGATGCATTACCTGAGAAATCCGTACCTTGCTGCGGAAGCGTTGTGTCTACTCTCATTTCCTGACCCAGTACCGTTGGATTCTCGATCGTCGCAGAAGAAGACTTTGATACAGTGGCTGCATTGGCTTTTGTTGATGTCGTCGTTTCATTCAAATTAATGGTTAGTATATCGCCGACTTTACTGGCTTTTTGATCGCCAAAAAACACATCCCCCATACTTGTCTGGTAAATTCCTCCTGTTGGTGCCTGAGAAGGATTCATTCCATTAGGGTAAACAGGCGTATAGTAAGGGTCATCAGACTGTATAGATTGACCGATTTTCGGTCCATTTAATGGATCATTAGGATCAGGAACATAACCTTTACGCGGCTCTTCTGGTATAGGTTCCTCTGGCGTTTCCTCATTATTGTCTACCACAGCATCGATAACGGCATCCGTTACTGCTGCCGCTGCGCCTGCGGCGGCGGCGTTAGCAACCGCTTGTTGGTTGACATCCCAAGAAAGACAACCAGACAAACAAGCACTCAAAAAAATCAAAAACGCGTATTTCATCTTCATCATATTCCATATTTTACTATAGCTGCTGTATTGCAAAACTCATCATACCATCTGCAGAAGCGATCACTTTAGAGTTCATTTCATACGCTCTTTGAGTCGTAATCATATTAACAAGCTCTTCAATCGAATTCACATTAGAAGCTTCCAACATACCTTGGGAAATAGTCCCAAGTGAATCCGTTCCTGGAACACCAACCAATGGCGGTCCACTAGCGTTGGTTTCAGTGAAAATATTTTGTCCTGCTGAACTCAACCCCGTTGGATTAATAAAGCCTGCGATATTAATAGCGCCAACTTGCTGAGCATCTGCATCGCCTGTTTTACGGACCGACACTACGCCATCATCTGCAATCATGATTTCAATGGCATCAGGATCAATCTGAATACCGGGCTCAACCACTAAGCCACCTGACGTGGAAAGTTGCCCCTGACTATTAAGCTGTAGACTGCCATCTCTTGTATAAGCAATAGTACCATCAGGCTGTAATACCTGTAAGAAGCCTTTACCTTGAATAGCAACATCAAGCTGCCTATCCGTCATATTGTAATCACCATTGGAAAAGTCTTTTTGTGTTGCCCCAACTTTTACACCAGTACCTAACTGCAAGCCGGATGGCAACTCCGCATTTTGCGCACTTAAACCACCTGGCGCACGGACTGTTTTGTACATTAGATCTTCAAATACTGCTCTATCTTTCTTAAAAGCGGTCGTTGAAACGTTCGCCAAGTTATTGGCAACCACGTTTAATTGCTTATCCATTGCGCTTAAACCGGTTTTACTTACCCATAATGCTGAATTCATAAGTGCCTCTTTTAATGTCGTTATTCTTTACTTATCAATTGTATTTATGACGAACGCTGTAATATTCGAGCAGAAGAGTCTGCGTTATTTCGAATTGAATCCATCATTTTTACATTCATCTCAAAACGTCGAGCTAGGTTCATGATATGCGTCATTTCTTCGACGGCATTAACATTGCTCCCCTCTATAAATCCGCTAACCAAACGTACGTTAGGGTCTGGATCAAACGCTTGCCCGTCCCGTGAATGAATTAAACCATCGCCTTCTTTGCGTAAGTTCTGAGCATCCGGATTGACCAATTTTATTTGGTTTAACACAGCGACTTCATTACCTGCACCACCTTGTGGAATAATAGAAATAGAGCCGTCTTCGGTGATATTGATACTTTCAAGCGGAGGCAAAAAAATAGGCCCTCCAACACCCGCAACAGGCAAACCTCGTCCAGTCACCAATTGTCCAGCAGCGTTAATTTGCAAGTCTCCAGCACGAGAGTAAGCTTCTTGCCCCTTCTCATCATAAACAGCAATGAAGCCATCTCCGGAAACAGCAATATCTAAATTTCGGCCAGTTTGAATCATGTCACCTTGGGTGTATCGAGTGGCTGGATTTTCGGTCATCGCATATACACGACTAGGGTAATAGTCACCATTCACTTGCATTGAACGAGCCTGCTCAAAGTCAGAACGAAAGCCTGTTGTACTGACATTTGCCAGATTGTTAGCGTGTATTGTTTGAGCATTCATGGTTTGCACACCACCACTCATTGCCAGATATAAAGCCTTATCCACTGCGACACCCCTAGAAGAATTCACGTTATTAGAAAGTAACCTTCAAGAATCATACCAACTCAGAAAACTCTAAAAAAAAGACAAAAAAAAGCCGAAACAGCAAAACTGTTTCGACCTTGAATCTTCTCTCTCCAGAAAATTAGCGCAAATTTATAATAGTTTGAGTGACCGTATTTTCGGTTTCTAGCGTCTTACTGTTTGCCTGATAATTACGCTGAGCCTCAATAAGAGCAACCAACTCAGCGGTTAAATCAACATTCGACTCTTCTAATGCGCCGCCTTGAATTCGCCCTAACGTACCACTATTTGGGCGACCAACATCGGCTGGTCCAGAACCCTTACTTGCAAGCCAAGCTGTATGGCCACTAGGAACAAGACCGTCAGTACTATCAAATGTTGCCAAGCCAATCTGGCCAAGTGTTGCCGTTTGTTGGTTTGTATACGTTGCCGTCAAGAAACCATCATCATCAAATGATACTCCCTGCAATTCACCAGCGGAGAAACCATCTTGCTCAAAGTTGTCTGTATTATCTATCGCGAATTGCGTTGATCCAAATAAATCTATTGGCGTAACTCGACCTCGATTTGATGGATCCAGTCCTGCAATTTCTAATGTAACCGGTTCGGCAACATCAAAAGGAGGGAGACCACGATTAGTACCCATTAGATTACCAGCCGCATCAAACGTTACATTCGTGTTTGCTTTCAAAAAACGCGTATCATTACCTGTCAAAGGATCGGTATAACTTTCTTCCCCATCCATAGTCACACGCATTTCGTAAGTATTATTCTCTCCCTGTTTAATAAAATAATACCCTACCGTATGAGCCCCACCCAGAGAGTCATAAACAGAACGGGTATTACCATATGTATAAGAGTCGGGATTTAGTGGGTCAAACACTTCGCGAGCAACCGAACTATCATCTCGAACATCCGCAGCAACAAGTGTCGATGTAATCGCCGTTCCAGCCAACGTACCAGACACAGTGAGAGGCGCTTGCGTTAAAGCGGCAATATCTGCTGGACCGGGCTCCCTAGACCCCATATAAAGAAGCTGGTTTGGCTGCTCAAGAACACCATCACCATTATAATCAATACCACCTTCCGTTGAGTTAAATGTTGCGTAGGTTTCTCCTAAAAATGGCGCACCTGTATCGTCCGTCATATTGCCGTCGACAGTTGCATGAACCTGATAAGTATTAGGCAACTCACTCTTAGCATAGTAATACGTTACCACACGAGTTTCACCATCAGCCCCAACCACACCTTGCGTCTGAGTATAATTGTAGGAATCAGGGTTAGTAGGATCAAAATCCGCCTTAATAAAGGGAGGCACATCTTTACTTTCGGAGTTCAAATTCAACTTCAATTCCATAGAGGTTGTCGCCTCAGGAGCGATACGGTCAGTAGGGATTCTTAAATTTTCTAAATTCCCCCCAACAACCCCCTCTGCAGCATTAAATCCCTGAACATTACTACCAGTATTGGTCACCAAAAAGCCATTTTCATCTAACTTAAAATTACCTGCTCGGGTATAACTTTGAGCGACACCTGCATCTAGAATAAAGAACCCTGTTCCGTCAATAGATAAGTCAAGATTGTTATCCGTGTATGAAAGGTTACCCGGCGCAAATTCCTGGGACACCTTACTAACGCTCACACCAGAGCCAATGCTGTTGCCGCTCCCAGCGCCAAGAACGCTCGTGTTATAAAGGTCATCAAACTCAATACGCGACTTTTTAAAGCCCGTAGTATCGGCGTTGGCAATATTATTACCGGTAACACTTAAATAATCGGCAGATGCTTTGATGCCAGATAGTGCAGTATTAAATCCCATA
The DNA here is from genome assembly GCF_024435075.2 of Marinomonas maritima. Classification (NCBI taxonomy): domain Bacteria; kingdom Pseudomonadati; phylum Pseudomonadota; class Gammaproteobacteria; order Oceanospirillales; family Oceanospirillaceae; genus Marinomonas; species Marinomonas maritima. The sequence continues at coordinate 261,957 of NZ_JAMZEG020000003.1, forward strand.
ATATTCTCCAATCACCCTAATATTTCTAATTCATTCGTAAGTTTGATTTTACCGTGGTTTTCCACGTTTAAAACCGTGCCGTTTTCACCATTAATGGTGACACCTTGAATCCGCGTTGGAAGGCGAGTACTCAAGGCCGAAATTTCGCCCTTGTCATTCGTCGAAGACGCGGCAAAACGATATTCGCCAGGCGGCAAAACATTTCCGTCATCGTCCAGTTTGTCCCACTTATACTCACCAGAATTAAGCGTCGCCGTGCGAACAAGGCGGTTATCTGCGTCGTATATTTTCAATGTCGCTGTCTGAGAGTTTTCAGGCATCACAGTCCTTAACTGAACCGCTTCCAAACCTTCTGTCACTTTAGTCTTATTTCCTTCCATCAAGATCGACTTACCGACCAAGGTTGAGGCACTAAGAGCCTGATTAGAAGTAAGTGAGGTTGCCATATTTTCTAGCTGGTCAGAGATACTGGTTAGCCTTTCTAACGAGCTAAACTGTGACATTTGCGCCACCATGTCATTCGTATCCTGAGGCGCCGTCGGGTCCTGCCCTTTTAACTGTTCGATATACAGCTTTAAAAAGACATTTTGATCAGCCAACGCCCCTTCATCTTTAGGCACTTCCGGCTTTTCAATACCGGCTTTGGACTTGGCCGCTTCTGTGCCATATTGGGATATCAGCCCACCAAGACCTTTCGTATCAGATATATCTGCCATCTAATCTGCTCCTATGACTGCCCAAGCGTGAGCATTTTCTGCATCATACTTTTTGCCGAGTTCATAATTTCCACATTCGTCTGAAAAGATCGAGAAGCCGACATCATATCGGCCATTTCTTCCATCGGGTTCACATTCGGGTAAAAGACATAACCCTCTTCATTCGCCATTGGGTGGCCTGGCTCGTACCTAGGTTGTAAAGGTGCATCCGATTCAACAATGCCATCAATCTTCACCCCAACCCCAGCGCCGCTATCATCACCACTGGCATTACCCCAACCATAGTCACGCATACTGTCATTCATCATCTGTGAGAACACTGGCTTACGGGCACGATACGTCTGATCCGCAGAACTTGCCGCGCTATCTACGTTTGCCATATTGCTCGCAATCGTATTCAAACGCACTGTTTGGGCACTCATTGCAGACCCAGAAATAGTAAAAATATTACTTAAAGACATCGTTATTAATTCCCAGTAAGCGCCTTTCTCATGCCGCTAATTTTTCTATCTAAGAACATAAAACTCGTATCAAATTGTAATGAGTTTTGTGCGTACTCAGCCTGCTCTCTTTGCATATCCACCGTATTACCATCTAACGATGGTTGATTGGCATTTCGGTACAACAAGCCATCAGACTCACCCGAAAAAGCTCCCTCTGAGATATGCCTAGCATTTGTTCCAGCAAGTCTAAGCTTGCTACTTTCATTACTTAAAACCGAATCGAACGAAATATCTCTTGCCTTAAAATTTGGCGTGTCAGCGTTAGCAATATTATTTGCAAGGACGGCCGCTCTTGCACTTCTAAACTCCAGTGTCTTGTCGTGTCCTGCAAATGCACTCGCAAAAGATATAGCCATTCGATCCTCAAGAAAAATAGTATTTATCAATATATATAAAATAAAGCAATTATGATGCCAAAAATAAAAATTCTTTATTTTCAACAGGTTAAGGATAAAGACTCTCTTAACGGCAAAAAGCGGCAACAATAAAGATAGAATCAAAAAGACAAAAAAGCCCATCTAAAAACATTAGACAGGCTCTTTAAAAGGAAATGTAAGGACTATCTAAACTAAACAGCTTTAGATTTATAGACAATACCAGGATGGCATTGAACAATTTCAAAGTGATCAGATAAACCACTCAATGCCTCTGATCCACCAAGAAACAAATATCCACCAGGCTTTAGAGACGCATGCATTCTCTTCAAAATATCTAATTTTAAATCAACGGTAAAATATATTAGTACATTTCGACAAAAGATTACGTCGAACTTTCCTAACATGGCAAATGAATCGATAAGGTTCAAATATCTAAAATCTACACGCGAACTCAAATGCGGTTTTATTTTCCAAGTTAAGTCGTTGACCTTATCAAAATATCGTTTCTGTAAATCTGCACCAAGACCACGAGCAATAGCCAAGCTGTCGTATTCACCTTGCTTGGCATGCTGGAGTATGTTCGTACAGATATCCGTCGCAACAATTTTTTCACCGGCCTTCAAAACACCCGGTCGGGTGGATTTAAACTCTTCAATTACCATACTAATAGAGTAAGGTTCTTGACCTGTAGATGAGGCGGCCGACCAAATTTTTAGAGGAGCAGCGGTCATTTCAGGCAGTATATTGTTTTTCAAAATGGTAAATGGATGCGTATCCCTAAACCAAAGCGTTTCATTTGTTGTCATTGCATTAATGACTTCTTCCTTGAGTTTAGAACTCCCAAGCCGTTCCAAAGCGTCAACCAGTTGCTCAATCTTAGAAAAATTTTCTCTTTCCAATACTTTGCCTAGACGACTGGCGACCAAATATTGTTTATTATCACTCAGTGAGATTCCGCACGCTTTCTGCAAGTAATCTCTGAACCTAATATAGCCATTAGGTGTAATTGCATTTGTACTACTGAGCATTAAAACTCCATAAGTAACAGGGATAAAGAAAGTACTTCAAAGATTAGCCTAACCATCATTCAGATTGTACCTGAACAGTTTCTATTGCCAATCGAGCCAATTCATCTGGTTGGAATTTCGCCAAGAAACCATCCGCCCCGACTTTTTTCACCATCGCTTCGTTGAAAACACCACTTAAAGAAGTATGAAGAAGAATAAATAAATCTTGTAGCCGACTATCATTACGAATAGCTGTCGTCAGCGTATACCCATCCATCTCTGGCATTTCAATATCAGAAATAACCATAGAAAACTCCTGCGTGACGTCTTTCCCTTCAGCAACCATGTTTTGTAGGAAAGTAAGCGCTTCGCGACCATCACATAAAACAGTGGTGGAAAAACCAACCTGCTCCATACAACGCTTAATTTGTTTACGCGCGACCGAAGAGTCATCAACAATAAGTATATGATGTTTTTTAGCATTTTCTGTTACATCAGCATTGACGATGCCTTCCGAAATATCCTGTCGTGTAGGAGCAACCTCAGATAGGATCTGCTCAACATCGATAATCTCAACCATTTCTTTGTCGACCTGACAAACAGCAGTCAAATAGTTATCGTTCGACAACCCTTTTGGTGGCGGCTGAATATCACTCCAGTTCATGTTTACGATACGTTCGACGCCACGAACCAAAAAGCCCTGAATTCGACGATTATACTCCGTAATAATGACAAAACATTGACTGATATTCTCCATCGGGCTCGCGCCTGTTGCCAACCCCAAGTCTAAAATTGGAATAGTTCCACCACGAATATGAGCAACCCCCCTGACCACAGGAGAACTGTGCGGCATAGTCGTTAGCTTCGGACACTGAAGAACTTCTTTCACTTTAAAGACGTTGATGCCGTAAATTTGCTTACCATTCAGGCGAAACAACAGCAGTTCAAGTCGATTTTCCCCTACAAGCTGCGTACGTTGGTTAACAGTATCCAAAACTCCAGCCATAAACGCCTCCAAAATGTGTAAACATTATACTGAGGTATAACCTCAAAATTGTTAAAATGCATCATCCAATGATAAAGTGCTTTCTAATATTTTACTAACTATCTTATTTATAACATCATAATAAACAAAGTGAGCGAATCATGCGAATCATAAGGCTAAGCTTAGCCTTCATTTGTTTTCAAGCCAGTTTAACATTTGCCCTATCTACTGAAGACCAAATTAATCACTACATAAACCAAGTAGAGATCCCTAGACTGGCAGAAATATATCCAGATGCGGTTATTAACATTACATTAAACAATGTAGCCGCACTCAATTATTTACCTGCTTGCGATAGTGAGTCGATTCAAATCCGCAATCAGAGACCAGACGCGACCAAACGCACAAATTATGAAATCAGTTGCAACAACCCTACGTGGAAATCTTATGCTCCCGTCACCCAATCCATCATGATTCCGGCTATAAAAACCATCACCCCAATTAATCGCGGCCAAGTCATCAGTAAGTCAAATACGGATGTGGGTGAAGTCGACTTATCTAGTTTAAGAGGACATGTTTTTACAAAGAAAAATCCTCCTTACGGGCAAGTCGCATCACGAAACTTGCGCATTAACACCTTTATTACTGTTAATCTAACGACCCCCCCAATGCTTGTAAAAAAAGGTAATGTCGTATTAATAACAGCAAAAAGTGGCAGCATTACCGTCAAAATGAATGGTGTTGCTTTAGAGAATGGTGTAGAAGGACAACAAATACGTGTCCAAAACACAAGTTCTGAAAGAATTATATACGCCAAAGTTGTAACTGACAGTGAGGTTCTTGTAAACTATTGAGTACAGACTGACCGGCAGTTTATATATTCTTTTTTTCTGAAGCTTTTCATTAAAGTTTTTGTGGATCTTGCCGACAACATAGACAGGCAAATCATTAAAGGGCGGAAAACCCAATGGCAATACACCTTACAGGTCTATCAAACCAGAGCACGATCAATAAAAGTGAACGCTCGCAAAAAGACGATGCAACTGTTAGTACGACAGAGAAACAAAGCAGTGTAAAAAATGGCGGCACTTTAGCTGAGGATACCGTTAAATTAAGCGGTACAGCACAAACCCTACAAAATCAGCATTCTAAAATTGGCAACTTGCCAGATGTTGACATGGAAAAAGTAGAACAAATCAAAAGCGCTATCGCTGCAGGCGAATATAAAATAGATACGCAGAAGCTTGCGAATAATATGGCTTCTATGGATTCTCTATTCTAGACTGTACACTCTATACAGTCTGTGAACGGTTTGCCCTATGATCCCTATTGCCCCTATATTCATAAGAAGCAAAGAGATATTAGAAAAACTCTCTTCGCTCCTTGATGAAGAACGACTAGCTTATGGGCAATTGGACAGCGAAACTATTATTACCCTATCCGAACAAAAACAAGCCCTCCTTGATGAAATGAATAAGCTCAATGAAAAAAGAGTGAATATTCTTATTAAATTTGACATTGTCGATCGGAAAAAACCCTCTGAAGAAGAATTTAAAAGCTGGCTTACCCTACAAGACAGTTCTATGGATAATGTTCGTCTATTAATGCAAGATTGTGAAACGCTACTGAAAAAATGCAAAACACAAAACAATACAAACGCTCGAGTTTTAAACACCTTACAAAAACGCAACAAACACCTCTTCGAGCTACTTCAAGGTCATAGCAGCAAAAATAAAGTTTATACAGCGAGGGGCTCAACACGTCCAATTAGTAGTAAGCACACTTTAGGACGGGCTTAAAAACCATAAGAATCAACACCATACAAGCTCGACTCACATTTGTAATCTAAACATAATTGATGTATAAATCACGCCTCAATATAAGTCCTCATAGGTAAACAGGATATACCGGCCGCCTCCTAAGCAGCTATTCCAGGTTCGAGTCCTGGTGGGGACACCAAATTACTTATAAAATAAAAAAAGAGCCTCAAGGCTCTTTTTAAAAATTCTTTTAAAAGCAGATTATTCTATATCAATTATTGCAAAGCTATGGACAATTTTCACACCACCTCTTTCCAACATTAATGACGCAGAGCAATATTCTTCCGCTGATAACTTAACCGCACGAGCAACAACGCTTTCTTTCAGTTTGCGCCCCGTCACCACAAAGTGAACTCGAATTTCAGTAAAAACAGCAGGTACGGAATCTGCTCTATCAGCCTCTATTTGGGCAACACAAGACACAACATCTTGACGAGACTTCTTTAAAATCCCAACCACATCATAAGATGTACAACCACCCAAGCCCGCAAGCAACAACTCCATCGGCCTTGCGCCAGCAATCTGATTACCGTCAATCTCTATCTTAAAACCAGACCCCGTCTCTGCGGTAAAATGAACATCTTCTTGCCAACTAACATTCGTTTTCATAATTCAACCTTACTAGAACTGAAAAAGTTCAGCCAATTTATCACCAGGATCATCCGCACGCATAAACGCCTCACCCACTAAAAATGCGTGAATCCCTTTTTGACGCATCAACGCCACATCATCACGAGTATGAATACCACTTTCAGTCACAATAAGACGATCAGCAGGCACACTCCCCATCAACTCAAACGTATGATCTAAACTTAATTCAAACGTATGAAGGTCGCGGTTATTGATCCCGAGCAGCTCAGTGTCTGTGTACTCTAATGCTAACTCAAGTTCCGGACGATTGTGCACTTCAACCAAAACATCCATACCAAGATCACGAGCCATCATATCGAGCTGACGTAATTTTTCGCCACTCAAACAAGCAGCGATCAGCAAAATACAATCAGCACCAATCGCTCTGGCTTCTAATACCTGATACTCGTCGACAATAAAGTCCTTGCGAATAACGGGTAATTTACAAGCGGAACGAGCTTCCACCAAAAAATCTTCATGACCTTGAAAGAAGTCTTTGTCGGTCAAAACAGACAAACAAGCCGCACCACCTATTTCATAAGATCTTGCAATATTTGCTGGAATGAATGGGTTGCGCAATACCCCCTTGCTCGGAGAAGCTTGCTTCACCTCTGCAATCACACCCGCTTTACCTATCGCAATCTGATGCCTCAACGCCTGAACAAAGCCACGCGGTGCATTGTGTACATTCGCCACGGACGCCGCGACGTCTAAGTTGCCATAAGGTGTATGAGCTTTACGCTCGCTAATTTCTTCGTACTTACGAGCCACAATTTTCTTTAAAATAGTCGGTGTTTCTATTTGCATTACACTACCGCTCCTATTAATTACAGTGAGTCAGGACTCATAAAACAACGCGTGAAACTGGCCAATTCAGACATTTTGACTTTGGCGGTACCACCACCAATCACATCTTCTGCGATATTTATCCCTTCCGCTAAAGTATCGGCAATACCAGACACATAGATTGCCGCACCCGCATTCAAAGCCACAATATCTCTCGCTGGATTCACTTTGCCTTTGCCTTCAAGCGCGGCTTTAATTAACGCCAAACTTTCGGCCGCATCAAAAGCTTGTATCGTGTCCGTAGACTGCAACGGAATACCAAAGTCTTCCGGCGAGATTTTATATTCTAAGATTTTGCCATTTTTCAATTCAGCCACATAGGTTGATGCCGCAATACTAATTTCATCTAACCCATCTTCTGAGTGAACAACCATGACGTGTTCACTGCCAAGCGCTTTCAGCACCTCCGCGATAGGACGTACCCACTTCTGATGAAAAACCCCCATCACCTGACGCTTTGCATTCGCAGGATTGGTTAATGGACCAAGTAAGTTAAAAATAGTACGCGTCGCCATTTCTTTACGAGGGCCAACGGCATACTTCATCGCCGAATGATGATTAGGCGCATACATAAAGCCTAAACCAATTTCTTCAATACACCGGCAAACTTGTACTGCATCAAGACCAAGATAAATGCCCGCTTGCTCCAATACATCGGCACTACCAGACTTTGAGGAAACAGAGCGACCACCGTGCTTTGCTACCTTACCGCCAGCAGACGCCACAACAAACGCAGACGCTGTCGACACATTAAACAAATTGCTACCGTCTCCGCCTGTTCCACAAGTATCCACCACATGCTCGAGATCCAATGCTACTTTACTAGACAACTCTCGCATCACTTGTGCCGCTGCAGTAATTTCCTCGACCGTCTCGCCTTTCATTCTTAGGCCAATTAAGAAGCCGCCTATTTGTGCCGGAGTGGTTTTTCCAGTCATGATGTCATTCATCACTATTCGCATTTCGTCGCTGTTCAAGTTTTGACGCTCAACAACGGCAGCAATCGCCTTTTGAATATCCACCAGCCTCTCCTATTATGTTAAAACTATCGTGTTAAGAAATTGGCCAATAAAGCATGGCCCGCCTCGGTAAGAATCGACTCAGGATGAAACTGCACCCCTTCAACCGCAAGGGTTTTATGCCGAACCCCCATAATTTCCTCGTTTTCACCCACTGAATTTTTACTCCAAGCGGTCACTTCAAGACAGTCAGGCAAAGAGTCCGCTGATATCACTAAAGAATGATAACGAGTCGCCGTTTGTGGGTTTGGCAACCCTAAAAATACCGAGGTATTTTCGTGATAAATTAACGAGGTTTTACCGTGCATGACATTTTTAGCACGAATCACCTCGCCACCAAAGACTTGACCAATACTTTGATGACCTAAGCAAATACCCAGTATGGGGATTTTTCCTGCAAACGCGGCAATCGCCGCCATAGAAACACCCGCTTCATTCGGTGTACATGGCCCTGGTGAAATAACCAAATGGGACGGCGCAAGACGCTCAATCTCTTCCACACTAATTTCGTCGTTACGAAAGACTCGGACATCTGCGCCTAATTCACGAAAATACTGCACAAGGTTATACGTAAAAGAGTCGTAATTATCGATCATTAACAGCATATCGAATCTAACTATATGATTTTATTAGGTTTGTTGTTAAACCTTTGTTTAAATTACCCCTATTATTACCCCTTTCTATAAATACTTTGAAAGAAACAACAGGAAAACCCAAAAAATTAAGTTTTGGCATTCTATCAAATCACTCTCTATTTCGCTCTTTTAAATACCCCTAGTTTTTTGCAGTGTTTTTAACAGCAAAAAACGTGCAGTTCGGAAAGTACGTGGCTTTCAGCGTTTTTAATGTCAATTCTAAGCCCTTTTAAGCTGCAATTTCTATCATGTGCTTGCAATTCCATTTTTTATATAAACGCTTTATATACGGGCTGTGGCGGCTTTTAATTGCGCGTTTAGAATTGCAGAAAGAAAAAAAAGCGTAAAGCGTGCGGGCGTGGGGAGGAGTGCTTTTTGGAGGTCGGGGAAGCGGCGCGCGGGCTGGCTGTGGGCATGAAAAAGGGCGCTGTATACGCCCTTTGGTTGTTGGTTGGTGTGTTAGTTATTTAAGCAATGGTTGCAGTGAACCCGCTAGTTCCGTGGCTTCCGTGTCTTTTGTGTTGTAGCTAGATATCTGCAATGGTGGCGATGTTGTCGCCGCGCCACCTGGATCACTCCATGTGTACGAATGGTTGTGCGCTCCTGCAATTTTTGCGAGGCTTGAAACGGTCATCATCAGGTCATGTAGTAGCTGATAAATGTTTGTACCTTCACTTCCCACCCAATGTTTGTTCGCTATGATTTCTCTTATCTGTCCGATGCGTTGCGTTAAGTCTTCTTCTATTTCTGTTGTGCTGTTCTTTGCTTTTACTGTTTCGGTTTCTTCTATTTCTGTTGTGCTGTTCTTCGCTTTTACTATTTCGGTTTCTTCTAGCTCTATCGTGCTATTACTGCCTTTTTGTGTCCAATCGTCTTGATCTGTGATCTCGATGTATGATTTCTCTGATTGCTGCCATCGCTGGTCTTTTTCGCCCATCGATGGCAATACTAAACCATAGGGCAATATGGAACGAATGAACGGGTGTGCCGGTGATCCGTATGCAAATGCCAATTCAACGACGGTATCAACCAACGGTTTAGACCACTGGCCGCGCTGATTAGCGGCACCCGCTGGCACTGGCACCAATACATCTTTGATCACTGGCACATCTTTATCTATCACACCGTATCTATCCAACAGCCGAACCGATACCGCATACACGGGGCTTTGCTCTGTTGCTGTTTGCTGTGCCAATTCCTCGCCATTGTCCACGACTTTAGCCCAAAGCGGTAAATGCCACCCCATGCCCAATTCGGGGTATTTGCGCTGCATTATCCGTTCTATCGTTTTTTCCATGATATCCCCATACTCACGCCCTTAATTGACACTTCATAGATACGCCGACCATTCAAAACATAATTTGGTCTTAGACCTGGCACCAACACCGTTGTCATTGATTCGCTTGATAACACACCGTCGAACAGGTTTTCGGGCATCGTGATTGGCTTATCGGGCCAGATCCCATCTTTCCAGCTACCCACGTAGATATTCCCGTCGCGGCGCTGCTGGCACACAAAATCAGGGATATTAAACACCCCCGCCGTTGCCCTGACAGCTTGTATTGCTGTCCCCATGTGCACAAAGTGCGGCACTGGCTTATCTGCATAACCGCCACTTTTTGGCAATGCAAACGATATGCTTGTTTTACTTGATATCTCGGCCAATACCTCGCGTAATGTGACGTTACGTTTCGATATTGGTAAACGACGATCTAGCGCCGCTATTTTTTCACGACAAAACAATGTCCATGTATCGGCCGTTGCTTTTGTCGCTCGTTCAACAAAACCAAAAAATAACTGCTGACGCTCGCCACCGTTCACCGCAACAGATACAAAAACGGAACCTTTAGGCTCCGTTTTTGATACTACTTTTAGCGATGCGGTGCCGGGCGCGTTAGCAAATAGCCGCATATCATGATCGACTAATTCGACGTCATCACCCAAAATACGGCAAAAAAATCTAAACAACATCGACGTCACCCTCCCCACTGCCCAGAAAACTATCAATCGGACTTAATACATTCTCTTCAAACCAACTTGCATTGTCTGCCTCTGCTGCCACTTGCTTATCAACACTTGCTGTATTTGTACTTGTGCCCGTTGCGGCTTTTTCTTCTGCCGCGAGGGTTTTCGATTCGCGCTTTTCGGGTATGGATTTATGCTCCAACAACACGAAACTAATCGCCCAGGCTTGCACCTCGCCCATTTCTTTTACACTAACACTTTCACTAAAACGGACTTGTCGAATACCCATCGCCGTTGCGGTTTGGTTATTTATTGTGTAAATCTGACGCCGCCCCTGCTCGTCTACGCCCTGCACTATGCTCATTAGGCTTTTAAGATAGCCAACGTCTGTAAATTTAATATTAAAATTCACGCGCAAACGCTTACTTTTAAAACCTTTTTCGGCCGTCAATGTTGACGACGTTTGCGCGGACAAATCCTCGTCCGGCAAAGGTTGCTCACCCGTTACTAAGAAATTGTACCCCTGAATTTCTTTACCATTTAGCGATAAAATCATGCGTGCCAATCCTGCGGGCCAAACCACCGCACCATGTTGATATACAGCTTACGCAACGGCCACCCCGACTTTTTCAGCGAATCATTAAATATGATAACGCTGTCGTCTTTTGACAATTTCAAATCATCACGAAACTGACACAGCACGTCATGGACCAAACTGTCGTAATACGTCCACGACTTGCCATGTCGTAAACAACCATTTGGCGTACCGACAACAAACAACCCAAAAACATGAATTTTTGGTGAACAACCATCCCATGCGTATCCAGATTTAATGGTCATCTTTGAATTGGCAATTTTCACCCATTCGCTTTGAAATTCGATGCCATTTAGCCGCTCATGCGAAAATTCAAACGATTGATCTAAGCAGTAAAGCCACGCTTTTTTCATTCCGCTGCTAGCTCCTGATATTTCGCACTAAACAGATCGTTAATGTCTAATTCGAGCATTTCGTCTGCGGTTTTTGTGTCGATCAACTCGGAAACGCCACGCTCAGCACCAAAGCAATACACACTGACATGGCGAAATACCGCGCGCGCGATAGGCTCTAGCTCGGCCAACGTCATAACAGACCAACCCTGATAACCTTTAAAATCCACTGACTCGCTAAATTCCGCGACCAGCCCCGCATGCGCATTGGCGATACGGTTTTGGTCTGCCAATTCGGTGCGAACATGCGTACCGTCTGGCAAATCAAACCCCGCCACCTCGGCGTTATAGCGTATTTCAGCCAATTTGTTTTTTGCTGACGCTCGCGCTTGATCATCATCCAGCAGACGATAAACACGATCACGCACGACAAAATTACTTTCGACACGCCACGCCGTAAAATCTAAAAAATACAACCATGGTTTAATCGGCGGCGCGTCTATTTCTTTGGCTTGCATAATCGCTAACGGGCCACAATCGGTAACACCGTCGCTAAACGCATCCGTTGGCAAACCACCATATCGCGTCACCACATCATTCATTTTTTCTAACGATGTAGCAGCAGGGCCGTAGATTATTTTATCTGTTGATTTTTCAATTATTGCTTTCATTTCTGCCCCTTAAACTGGAATGCGGCGCATCGGTATAATCCGACTACGACCATCCTTAACACCATGACTTAACGTGTCACTATCCGCGCTATAAAACCAAGATTCTGATCCCGAATATTCGGTCGAAGTACCCAAACGCCAGCTTCCATTTTTAATTGCAGCAATGGAAAGTTCGTTTAGCTCATCTTCTCCCAATTCATCAATATTCTGGAATAAAAGCTGAACCTCTACCCTGTTCGGCAAAAAATAACCATTTTCCCAGCAATATAAATATGATGAATCAACAGCTCCACTCGCTGGATACGGATATTCGTTTACATAGGCCTCCGTTCTCTCAAATCCATTGTAACTATCAGAAAATGCATTATCTGACCGACGCCCTAAACTGATCTCTTGATTTATGGGCACTGCATAAAACCTCACCAACACACGCATATCCAAAGGCGCAGCCAAATACCAATAGCTGTCATGTTGAAATACGACAACATCACCACCAATCAACACACCTGGCTTTATAAACTGACTAGCCGTCGTAAACGTAAAAAACCCCGTCCATTCGCTGTCACCTAGCACCACACCTTTTTTACGGCCTCGCCATTTGTAGCCGTAGCCGCCTTCGGTCAAGATACCTTCTGGTATTTTTAGAGCTACCAAATTTTCTGTATCGTCATAACGGCTGTAAACTAAATTATCATTTGCGTCGTACAGTTCCCAATCCGCTGATAATTGCGTGTCTACGTTTGCTGGGAATGTTTTAAATGGCGACATGGTCAGCGTGGGTTGCTCTACAATGTCGATTGCATTGTTAATGGGTGAGATCAGCGTGGGCGGTGCAACGATAGGATCACCAATGCGAATGGGTATAACGCGCGTTGATCCGTTGCGAATAATCGTCAGCAAGCATTCGCCCTCGGGCGTGCCTTCCGGTATTTCCAAAGTTAATTCTGCATTACTCAGTGTTGCCGTACCGACGCTAGATGACACGGAATAATTCGAGAAATCGTCCCAATCAGTAAACGTGTACGTGTAGGTATCACCGGCATATAGGAACGTCGGCCCCAATATTGACACTGTCACCTCTGCGATGGTCTCGGTAAAATCAAACTGCCAGCTTTCCGCTGGAATGTCCGCGCCTGTTAAGGCTTTCGCCGCAGTGAATGGGACAATGAAATTACGGTTTATCACTTGCCCCACGTTCGCGCGCTTTGCAACCATGGGAATGTGGGCAAACGCCAACTTCACACCTGTTTCTGTCACCAGCCCATACCAATTAAAATTATAATCACCGGCGGTTCCATCCAACACCATGGAATACACCACGGAATTTTCCCCATTGTGACTGAGTCGATATACTGGCGCGGTGGCAACGATGTATTCCTCTGGCAATACATAATCTTGATCCGCTGGCGTGCTTTCGTCGATATCTGGCACGTTAGCCAATACAAAGTGGTCGATATTTACCGCCGCCATTTGCGAAATACGCAAAGACAAATAAGCCGCGCCTTCCGTTGTGATTGTGCCGTTTACAGCCATGAAAAACCTCTGATATGGTCGCGGCTTATGTCCGCGCTGTTAAATGATATATGCACCGGCACCGACACCGACTCTTCAAATTTTGGAACAAATAAAGGCGCTTCGCTGGTCACTGTGTCTATTCCGCCCTCGGCGCCGCCGACCAACACACTGTCTATCATGTCGAGTAGTAAAAACTCATAGCGGCGGCATGTTCGGCCATACTGGCGAATGATAAACCGCCCCAATTCCCAGTCTTTTGTGAGCACGCCGTTTTCTAGTATTAGCGTGATCACGTCCCAATCTTTGTCCGGATCTCGCTCTATCGTTCCGCCGATCACCTCGCCAAATCTTTTGACAATTTGTTCCATTCCGACCAACTCGCCCGCGTCGCGAGTATTTGACACAGCGGTGGCAACACGCAATCGATACAAAGAATCTGGCTCGGTCACGAATCGGTCTACGTCTCGTTCATACGCATAAAGCCGTAATACAACGGGGTGACAGTTGATTGGATCTAGCTGTTCAAGCGGCAACCTCATCCAACTAGAAACGGATTGCCAATATTTACCCGCCGCGTCTTTTAGCTTGGTAATTTCGGCATCTTTCAGCCAGCTTGGTAAATCGCCCGTTTTGATGTTGTCGGCCATTTATACCCCCACGGTCACAGTGACGGTATTGAGCGATGGCACCCAACGTTGCGTGTAAATGTCGGCATTGTCGAATTCGATCAAATCCAAATCTGGGAAAATGCGGATCAGCTCGCCAGCTAACCGGGTAAACGAAAATCGGCTGTTCGGGTGCGTGAGCGTTAGCCCCGAATACGCCGCATTTTCTCGGAATGCCGCCCGTATTGCTTGGGTAATTTCCGCCTTCATGCGCTCGCGCTCTAGCTCTATCACTTCATTAGCGATAAATGCGGTGGCGGTGATATTCACGGATTGACGCGGCATTTCAAACACCATGACGTCATCGCCGTGGCCGTGGTGTCCATCTTCTCGAATGTGTTTGTTTACGCGAGTTAGTACGCTGGCTTGCGGTGACGCGAGCGGGAACAAAATATAGGCATTTGCTGTGCCTGGGCCCCGCGGCGCGTCATGCTGAAAATACACATTTTCGGGTGGCACGCCCGTTGCCTCACTGATTATTGAGCGATAAACGCCATCAGTGTGGTAATGAGACAAACGATTAAAACGTAAGCGCACACGCTCGCGTAATTCGTCGTCTGTTTCGTCGCTGACGCCAATTTGCGTGATCCAGTTTTCACCGTGATCAACCGCCATGCCCGCTTCATCAATTTGGCTAAAATAACCGGCGGCGAGATTGGTGTCTGAGCTGTTCACAACGGACGACACCTGCGCGGCTTTGTACGCTGTGCCTGCTTCAAACACCAAATCTTCCACAAGAAAAACGCTGTAAACAATATTATTTATGGGCAATGTTGTGATTGCTGTCCCTGCCACAATAGTTCGCGTTTGCGTGGTGTCGTAGCGGTGAAACTCCAACATACCAAGCGTTGGCTGGCCTATTTTTCTTTCCACGTCGTAATTTGCTGACCAATCATCTAAATACGCGTCTTTTGCCGTTTTTAAATAAAACTGTGGCGCTATGTTGCTAATGAGTGTTTTTAATAACCACATCGCCGGGGTGACGACGATAGCCGATACAACCCGCCAAAATGGCGAGTATCGGGAATCGTTAGAAACGGTCGAACCTTCATCGATCACGATTTGCTTAAACCGCTCTTTCATCCCGTCTTCTGTTGTCGGAATGCCTTGATCTGTAAAAAACCGCTCAAAATCAGCCATTTAACACAGCCTCTAAATACACCATTTCGTCATCGATTGTTTTGGCAGTACACATCACAACACCGTTTCTAAACACGACGCTGGCAGACCCTGCCAAAATACGCTCGTCATCTTCGACCGCGTTTTCTATGTTGGTTTCTGTCATTGAAATTTTTGCTTTGTCGCGCTCTGCGATCAGCGATGTTAAAAAACCACGTTCGATCAGCATGTGTTTAATGTCCTGTGCAACACATTCAGTACCAACGACATAATGCGGTTCACCGCGATCATTCAGCGATAAATCTTCTTCAAATATTAATAAATCAATACTGTTCATATTTAGCCCGCCGCCATTTCTAATTCGTGCATAAGTTGTTCACCGCTCACACCTGTGCCATGGTTGTGAACCTCTATTTTCTCGACGCTCGCGCTACGACTATTACCGCCAAACATGTTGCTGATGGTCTGGAATAATCCGCCCGATTCGCCACTTTTTTGCGACGATTCCGCACCGGGCAACACCACGGATTTATTAACCGTTTCGGCTTGGCTTTCGACTTTGCTGATCACTTCTTGCGTGCTGCTCGCGTCGATACCCGGCAACCAAGACATCTTGTTTTTCAGCCAATCGACCTTCTCACCCAAGAAGGCAAACGGATCTAATGCAGATAACCAGCCTTTAAAATCCGTCCACCATTTTTTGATAGATTCGAATGCTTCAATACCCAAATTCCATGCTGGCATTAGCGTTACACCCGCCAGCCATACATTAAAATCACCCCACCACTGGGGGATTTTTTCGAATGATTTGATTGCCACATCGATAGCTTTAATACCTAAATACAGCGGTAAAAAAGCCAGTTGCAAAAACTTGTTGTTTTCGAATAGGCTTTTTAGCCAATTCCAACCCTTGCTTAATGCTTCTGTTACTTCGTCCCAGTAGTAAATTAAGCCAACGATGGCCGCACCAATGGCGACGATCCCTACCACAATCCACGTTAATGGATTAGCAAGCAACGCGGCGGTAAATGCCCAAATTGCGGGCAAGCTGGTTAAAATACTGGCTTTCATGGCAGTAAAGAATGCAGTAACGGCAGGGCCATATAATACGAAGGCAAGTAATGCTGTTTTTAATAACCAAATCACGGCTGTGTAAGCCATTACAGCCAATCGAGCCGCCCAAATAATGGGGCGCACGACGACAAAACGCATGGTAAAACCGACCATTGCGAACCGCGCCATGCCGATGGCTATATTCATCGCGCCCGCTATGGCAACAAAAGCGATAAAGGCCGTGATTGCCAAACCCACCATTTTCGTTAGATGCGGGTATTTATCCGCCCAATCGACAATGATCGATGCGGCATTTGTCATCATGTTTATGTAAGGCTCAATGGCGGGTAGGGCTTTTTGCCAAATAGCAACAGATATGGCCGTTACCGCTTTAGACAAACGAGCAAAATTGTTTTGCATTTGCTTTGCCATCCACGTGGCTTTGTCCATGCCTGTTACGTCGCCCAGCTTTTTTATACTTTCTCCCAACCCATCAATATCAGTAGACATAGCCCTATAAAAATCCGCCGCCAAGTCGGAACCAAAAGCATCAGTAATAAATTTACCTGTTGCCAAACCACCCATGCCGTCCGTTTGTGCTTTTAACTTTTTCAATATTTCAACTGTTGGCAAAAGCTTCCCTGACTGATCCTCAAAACTCACACCCAACTTTTCCTGAGCGTTCGCAAGACCACTAATAAAAGCCCCATATGCAGTACCGGCCTCCGATCCACTCAAAGAAGATTGCAGTTTACCCAGCACCGCCATCTGCTCATTCATCCCCACGCCCAATTTGACATCCATTTGCCCTAAACCTGCGAAAGCTTCCGCCATTTTTGGCCCCGTGGTTTTGAACATTTGCACAGCTGTGGCCGTTTGACCCGCGAGCATCCTTACCCAATCCCCTTTTCCCATGTCGGTAGCTTCCTTTCTAAAAAAGCCAAACATAGTTCCAAAATAGGACGTGATATCAGTCACATTAGCCTTTGTCGCTTTCGCTAACGTACCCGCCGCGGTGGTAAATTCCGGCAAATCATTACCAGATAAACCATTAATAGCCGATTGAATATCGTAAGCCGAACGCACGTAATTGCTGGCAGATTCACCAAATTCTATGGAATATTTAAGACCGGCTTGATTAAGCCGTTTTAGCGTGTCGTCGGCCACTTCGAGTGACCGCACCTCGCCTAGTGCCATGTTCATGTCGTTGGCAGGGTTGATGGTCGCGGCAAACGTGGATGACGCAGCGATAAGCGCGGTCACGCCCGCCGCCGTGTTCATAAAGGCTTTTCTGGAATTATTCGTGACCTGTTGAATGGTGCGCTGAATACCGCGCATCGGGCCTGTTATTTTGTCCAACAGGCCGACGGTAAGCATTAATTTATCTAATGATGCAGACATTTATCCTTACCCTCTTTTTTATCCAGAAAAGGCCTTACTGATGCCGTTTGCAATAGCGCCGGTTTGTCTTTCTGACTCTCGCCACTCTAACCACAATGCACGCCCTAAACTTTCAGACGAGTTGTCTTCTTGCGGTAAGTAATGCATGCGCAATGTTACGAGTTGCTCGTAGCCGTTTCTTTCGATGAACTCACGGAACTCGTTGGCGTCTTTACCAGTTTTGGTAAATCACTGGTAAATTCCTCTGTGATCATCCCTACCGCTTCCAATACCAACGTTGCACGAGGGTTGTTTTGCCCGTCTGAAAATGTTTCTACAAACTTCGCGTGCTGCTCGTTATCTACCGCGTTTGATAGCATGTTATAAGCGGGCAATACGGCACCACCTTTGGTCATACCATCCACAAATTTGTTGTACATTTTGTCATCAACAGTGAAGCTAAATGCTACCGCGCCCGCTGTAATACAAACCACCTGTGCCATGTTCATTCCCCTATTTTCTTGATTCGTAAATTTGCTTAAACAGGTCTTCTATTTTTCTTTCTAGCCGACCCGCTAAATCATTGATTTCATTTTTATGAGCGTACTTTTCTGCCGCATCTAGTTTGTGCTGCATTAAGTCACGCTCGTTGCTCGCCGTGCGCTGAAACAGAAATATAAGAAAAGCCACAAGCCCACTCGTAATCGCTGACAACACAAACATTGCAACAGTCAAAGCCGCTTGTGACAGTTCCATAAGTCGCCCCTAAGCTTTCTTAGAAAACTCTTTCAAAATGGCTTTTGCAGCCGTTTCAATTTGTGCCGGATTGTTATTTAAACCACCCTCCAACAGCAATATAGCGTTGTCATCAACCATGGTTTTTGTAGACTTGGCCGCGAGTTTTGCTAACCAAACCCCAAAGGTTTTGGTTAGCAATGCGGTTCCTAAATTTCGCAACAAAGGTAATAAAAATGCACTCATGCAAACGCCCTCTTTTGCCAGCCGTTAATAAAAACCGCTTGGCTTGGTGTGTTTTCAACAATGGCTTTATAAACAGCCCATGCCTGATATTTAATGCAGACCAGAACCTGTTCCGCTTCTAGTCTGTTTAAAACAGCGATGCTTTTTGATCCTAAAATGCCGTCTTCAACCAATCCCGCGCCTAAATCATTCGCTGCACGCTGGGCAATTAAAGCCGCTGTTTTTCCGCGCATATTGACGAATAGATTCATCAATTTAACGGCGACGCTTTCGGCTTCCACTTCATTCAAACGGTAATGCAACCAAAAAAACTTTTCGTAAAACTTGGCCGCGTCTTCTTTTGAAAGCGCCTTTACATCGCCTTTATTCACATGACCGTCTCCATTAACATCACCGGCCAACGCTGGCAATGTAGATAAAAAACGCAACGAAATACCAAACGCCGTGGCGCCGCCGTTGTCGTTCTTATGGTCTACATAGCCACCCTCGTGTTTCAGGACATCGGCCAATGCTGTTTTAAAGTGATCCATTAATCACCCAATTCGCCTACGCGGTCTTGACCCAGATACGGCGTGCCGTCGATCTCTACGAAGCGTTTATCTGTCACAACAAATGGCAATGTATGTTCCAACTTGTTGCCAGACGCTTTGCCCGCTTCCAACACTTTAGACATAGTGATTTTGCAACCATAGGCCGCTATTTTTAGCGATTGATCTACCGTTTTGGCCGAACAAATAACATCGACTAGCGGCATGGACTGAAACGATCCCGCCGTTTTTGCAACGTCGATCATTAGCTTTAAGTTTTCCGTATCCACAGTGATTTCACCGCTTGCCGACGTTTCACCATTGACCCAGCCATGACTTATTCCACGGGTTTTAACGGCCGTTGAACCGTCTTCAATGTTGAGCGTGAACGTCTCTAAATTGACGAGCGTTGTGCCCATCATGACGTTTACATCTGATGCTGAAATATGATGCATGTTATGCCTCGTTCGCTAAATTTAAGCCCACATACGCCGCGATAGATTTTGGCGAGTTGTGCGGCGTGACCGTAAGTGCTATCTGCACATTTGTTTTCGATAGCCATTCGATACCAATGTCGCCGTCTTTTGGCGGCTTGCAATCACCTGGTATATAGATACCGTTCACCCGCATTGACCGACTCATTGTTGTCAACGGCGCAGCAAAATAGGCAACGTGTGAATCCATTGATGCAGCGGTGTTGTTTAGTTCGCGGTTGGCGATTTTTTTGATTGCTAAGATTCGCACTTGCCGCTTGGCTTTGTTCACCACGCGCACGTTTTCCAACACACCAAAATCACTGGCCTCTGGTGCGAGCGTCATGCAATCACTGCAATAGATACCGGCATAATCCACATACGTTTGTGGCACGGTGCCGCGCGCATCGTTCAATGCTTTGGCGTGTGAGTTGTTAAACTGAACACTGCCCATATCACTGGGTAATGTCGTGATACCGACAATGCCACCCGTCGCAACGCGCATTGGACTGTCTGCAATAGACACTAACTCATTGCACAAGCGCCCCATTAAACAACCTAACCAACCGCTGGTTATTTCCGGCACCAACACCACACCTGTTGCGTAAACAGTGTCTTGCAGCGTTTCAAATTCGGCAATAAAGTCCGACCATGTTTGTGTTGTGGCGTCCATTTTTTCGGTAGCACCCGCAAAAAAAATCATGCGGCCGTGTTCGTTTTCGGCATTCACGACGTTTGTATTCATGTCGTTTATGTCGTCTTTGGTTTTGATTGGGTCTGTTACTACCACCCCTTCACACACGACGTTTGCAGACATAGCCATATCGTATGCGTCTTGCCATTCGCCGATTGCTTGGCGTGGTACCGCAATACATGTCCAGTTTGCCGCCGCGTTCAAACGGGCATAATAAATGGCGGTTTTCATGCGGCTTGCGTTGTCGCCCAGTACTTCGTCCAAATCCGTACTTTGATCGATATAAAGGATTTTGCCCCAACCCTTGCCCGCTGCACCGACGTACAAAAGCTGACGTTCTGGTGTTTTAAACGATCCCGCCCCGCTGTCTTTTGTGCCAACGCTTACGTTTCCTAATGCCATGTTATTTACCTGCCTTTCTAAATTCTTTTGTTACCATTTGCGTGGCTAATTCTGTTAACCAAGCCCGTTCATTAGGGAAGAAGTGCCGCGCTGGAATCTTTGTTTCAATGTCCTTGCCGCCGCTTTCGCCTCTTTCCTCGCGTAACTTGGCGATAATAATCATGGCTTGAAACGCGGTTATGTATTGCATGATCCAAGCTTGAGATACTCGCCGTTTTTTCACCCCTGCTTTCCCTCGCTTGCCGCCGCCATCTTTGTTAGCAACCTTAAAACCCATGCTATTCATTAATCTTGCTTGCCAGCGTTGGGCCATCATGCCTTTCATTTCTTCTAGTTTTTGCCGAGATATTTTTCGAGGCTTAGACTTAAATTGCGCCCCTTCTTGGTGTATTTTTGCCAGCCCTGCCATTTCGCCTTTCCATGACACTTGCGCGCTTTCTGCCGACGTTTTTACAAAGAAGTTTTTGTCTCTACCAAAGCCGCTTAACATCTTGCCTTTTAACGTTCTTTTTCTTTTCCTGTCCTTAAACCTTTTACCCGTTACCGAGCTTTGGTTTTTAATGTTTTTTCGCGTTTGGGTTTTAATGCTTCTGGCAATATTCCCTGTAATACGCCGCTTCTTTTTGTCGCTTAACTGCAGCAACATGAGCGAGTACTCTATGTCTTTAACGCCGCTCCAATTCGCACTTACACCGCTGCTACTCATTACTACTCAATAGATCAAATGATTCGGCTATATCGTGTTCAGGATCTGCTAATTCCCATGTTCTGCCCGCGTATTCAATTTGACCCGCTTCGTTTTCTACTATGTAAACGTCTTCTTCAAACATGATTGTTATTTCAATGTTTGCCGTGTGTTTATCTAAAACTTCAGGACTGATGTTTAACTCTGCATCTTCCATGTCGCTGCGCTTGTCGTTATCCGCTAGCCAAGTAATCAGCCGCGTATGCAACAGTTCAATTGGGTCTTTGCTGTATACAAAACCCTCTACTGAGAACACCGCGCGGTATTTCATGGTGTAAAGCAATACGCTGTTACCGTCGTATTTGCCGCTTGTTGTTTGCTCTAAGTCTTCCGCCCATACATCCAGCTTTTCGATGCGATGGCAAAAGCTCAAACTTTCCAAATACGAGCGCAACGCGATCATTTTTTTCATATGATCGACGCCCTAAAACCATCAGCATATTCACGACGTCCGATACCTAGCGCGCCGCTATCCGCTGCCACCTTTAAGATGCGTTTGCTTAGCATGTCGATGCAGCTTTGCGCCTCGACTTTCCATTCCGTGACAATTATTTCGTTACGTTCGCCCTGTATTTCGGCCGCTGCTTTGCGGTTGATGGTTTCGAAATACTTGATCAATCCAGACCGCGCCCAGTGCATGACAGCGGCTTTGTAAACGTCCACCAATTCCGCTTCGAACGCCTCTAGTGTTTCCGCGACGATCACGCTTTGCAGGATTAACACGAAGTCAGTTAATTCTTCGTTTACATGGCGTATTGCACCCGTTAATTCGTAAACCAATGGCGCTTCGTTGTATTCACCTGGCAAGCGGTAATTATCGATAAACGCTTGTAGTTCAATATCAGGGAAGAACGGGCGCGGGTTGGTAATCACCGTGGCCGTTGTCGTGCTGGCGGTTGTTTTACCGTTTAAACTCACGTTTCTTACTCCTGATATTTGTTATGGAACACATCACAAGCGGCTTATGGTCATCGCCATAAAATGACTACGCCAAAGCCGTTGTGTGTGCCACCTGGGGGAGCCCGTTAAGATTCTTTTACTTTTTTAGCCAAACTTGCCTGTAACTTTTCCATTTTCTTTTTTACGCCTGCCGCGCTATTCAATGACATGGCTTTTTCAAAGGCACTTAATGCCGCCTCCTCTTCGCCTAGCACTTCCAAATGCTTGCCGTGCATGGCGTACATTTTCCCGTGCACAATATCGGGCAATTGCCATTTGTCTGATTCAATCGTTTGAATTAAGTTGTCCAAATACGGCCCCGCGCTTTTGTTCGCGTCTAACTTAGCGTTTGCCCAGTCGTACATTTGGTCACAGATAAACACTTCAATTTTCGATTTAAAACGCGTCGGCATGTTGTGAATTTTCTGTTTAGCAAGGTGCAATGCTAATGGCAACGCGCGGGCAATATCGCCCAAGTCAAACAACCAAATCATGACCCACACGGCCACGATGTTTGGGTATTTCGCGGCACTACTCACATACCCATTAACAAAGTCGATTAGTTTTACAATGGCTTCGGCTTTGTAGGCTTTGCGGTCTTCGATGTCTTCCACGTTTAGCATTTCGTCAATGCTGGCCGCTAAAATCGCTTTGTGCGTTTCAAGCTCTGGATTGCCGATAAATTCGGAATCGTCTTGCAGCTTTTCTTTAATTTTTTCAATGTCGTTTTCGACCCAATCAACACGGCTATCTAGTTCGCTAACTTCGTCTTTTACGCTGTCTAGGTCGTTGCTTAATTCGTCAACCGTTCCGGCCAACGCGTCGGTTTTTTCACCTTGGCTTTCTACATCGTTTTTTAGGTCATCAACCGAGCCTTCCACGCCGTCGACTTGGTTTTCCAAGCCGTCTAGCTTTTCGGACTGCTCGTCTTTTTTATCTTCCGGCGCATCCGTTTTTAGTGGTTCTTTTTGATCGACTACAGGTACAGCATCAGCTTTGGCTTTTTGCATGTTTTGACGCAATTTAGAGACAACCGGCTTATTGCCTTTGCTGTCTTTATTGGCTGGTTTCGTCGCTTCTTTTTTCGCATTTTGCTTCGCTAATCTGGCAAGGCGGCGCTGCTGTATTAGGTTCATGTTTGCTTTCCATTTGTATGGGTTTAATCAATGGCACTCGCGCTCGAGCGAATACCATTTGTTAAACCATTTGGTTTAATTTATGGCGTTGGTACGTATTTCGTAATGCCTTTGATAATGCCGATTGCGTCGGTTTCTTCGACGATGTAATCCACGTTTTCAGAGTTGTAATCTTCCACGCGTGAACGTTTCGGCTCGTCTTTAATATGACGACGTAATGACCCTTCTTGCAGATAGATCGACAAGTTTTCTGGATAGGTCACAATCACAGTGCCAGACGGGAAAAACGGTGGCGTGATCGCTTTTAAGCCAGCAAAAATGCCAGTTACACGGTTATCGTTTACCTGTGTTTTTTCCGTTGCTTTGTCGCCATTCGCGGCCAAACTTTCAAGACGATAATCGCTCATCAAATCAGACGAAATGAACGCGACCAATTCGGAATCGTCGCGCAAATGTTCAGGAATCATTTGCTTGGCGCTTTCAACCACCACGTCTAAGTTACGCATATCCGCATCAACATGGCCGAAGGTCAAACCGTCTTCGTCAATTTGTGCTGGCGCTTCTTCACGTACTTTCTGAATCCAGCCTTTGTTGACGTCTTCACCGTTCGGGTATGTCGCTTTGTTTGTTGTGGTCGCAATAGACACACCATGCCAACCAATGCGCACACGGTCATCGACCATCGCCTTACGATATAAAGCTGAATACAAATCCC
This sequence comes from Marinomonas maritima, assembly GCF_024435075.2. Lineage (NCBI taxonomy): Bacteria > Pseudomonadati > Pseudomonadota > Gammaproteobacteria > Oceanospirillales > Oceanospirillaceae > Marinomonas > Marinomonas maritima. Next base: position 286,402 of record NZ_JAMZEG020000003.1, read on the forward strand.
CGTATTGCTGTGGTGTACGGTTGCGCCACTGATCCAATTTTGCATAGTTGATATGCACATCGGTTTCGGTGAATTGGCATTCGTAACCTTTTGAATCTTCACTAACGACACTAGATGTTTGACGATCTGTGGTATTGGTGTTGGTACGCTTTGTGATTAAGCCCGCCACCATCAGGCCGACTTTCTCGCCTTTGATTTCGGTAACCACTGCAACATTGATCATGCCGAGGAACCACGCGCCATGCTCAACCGCTTTTTCATACAAGCGTTGTTGCACAGACGGCGTGACGTCGAATTGTTCGCCAAGCGCAGCACCCACCGACGCGTAAACATTATTTAAATACGCTTTTAGCTGTGTTCTGCCCTGTACTGATAACGATTTTGTAGCCATCTTCTTTTCCTATCTAAGATTCTTTTTTAAGCGGCTCCCCAGACGCTTTTCGTGTGACCTGGACCTAAACGATTTCGAAACTGGTTTCCGACTCGCCTTTGCTCTTTGGCGGCATTTCCGTTTTTTCTTTCATCGCTTTTGTAAAACTGCCTTCCAGCGTTGCGAAGTTTTCCACTAGCGCCTTGAGCGTTTCCGCTTGTGTTGCGAACGCTTTCTTTTCGTTTTCAAGTGCGGTGATTTTTTCTTTTAACTCGGTGATTTGTGCCGCGAACTCGCTAGGTGCTTCGTCGCCTTTTGGCTCGTCTTCTGCCGTTAGTGCTTCAAGCTTTGTTTTAAAGTCGGCTAATTCGTCTTGCAGCTTTTTAAACTCTGCTTTTTCTGCGTCTGTCATTGGGTCGTCTTCCTGTGTTGGGGAGTTTTTCTTGATAAATATTTTTTGAAATAAGCTTTCTTCAAACTCCAGCTTTTCGCTGTCTTTGCTTATAAAAATTTCTGAGTGTTCGCCGTTCTGGCTAAAGGAAAGTTGTTCGGTGCCAAGGCTGGCAGGCTCGTCTGTAATGGCTAGGTGCATTAAGTAGGCTTTACCCGACTTAGCAGCATCCACCACGACACGAATACTGGTAAAAAGCTTTTGGCCTTCTGCATTAAGCTTCAATAGATATTTATTCGGCTCTAGTATTGCGAATAAACACAAACGCCCTTTGGCGTCTTTCTCTGCCTTTACTTTCAGCACTCGCCCATAGTTACCACTCCAAGAAGAATGGTCTTTAAAAATACTGGCGGTGTATTCGTCCGTACTGTAGGTTTCAACTATGTCTTCAATCCACTGCTCTTCGATCTCTCGACCGTCAATAGTTGGACCCGCTGTTGCCACTTTGAACCACTTAGATTTACCCGCCATTTCGCGCCCTTTTCCTGTCTCGCTTAATTCGTTTTAAACACTCGATAGAGCAAAGATAAGCGCCAAAACCCGACGATTCCAGCGGGTAAAATCCACGGAATTGCGATAAAGGCATTATCACAAGTCATTGTATTTACTGACGTTATTAAGTGGTTAATGGGCGGCTAATATGGCGCCATGGCATATTCTCAAGACACGATTGATCACGCACGACTGCTTTATATCCGCGCCCACAAACCAGCGGAAATAGCCGCACGCCTAAACGTTAACGAAAGGACGGTTTACGGCTGGATTGATAAATTCAACTGGAAAGAGCTGCTTGCATTCGACACAGCGGAAATAGAAGTCAGCCGCCGCATCAGCACGCTAACGAACCGCGAGAATAAGACGAAAGAGGAAGTACAAGAGCTTACTGCGTTATGCCGTATTTTTGGCAGCATGAGACAAGACCTAGCAAAAGCGGAAAAGATCACGGCGGAAGCCAAAGCCATTGCCGATGGAAAGCCGGAAGCGGTAGAAGGCGCCATAAACCGTGGCAATCGTCGCGGCAACAGTAAAAGAAAAGCCAAGGTCAAAAATGACATTAGTGATATTGATGTCTCTAAGTTTGATACTTGGGCAAATAAAAACCTATTCGAATACCAATTACTGTGGCGTAAAGTTGCCCACGATCCCGACCTTTGCGATGTCCGATTTATATTAAAAAGCCGCCAAATCGGTGCGACGTATTATTTCGCGTGGGAAGCGTTTGAAGACGCCGTGAAGAATGGCGACAACCAAGTTTTCTTGTCTGCATCGAAAGACCAAGCGCGCGTATTCAAAGCGTACATTCAATCTTTCGCACGAGATATGTTCGACCTTGAATTAAAAGGCGCAGACAGCATAGAACTGTATAAAGACGGTAAATCATGGGCAACCCTGTATTTTCTCTCGACCAATTCAAGCACCGCACAAAGTTATCATGGCCACCTTTATATTGATGAAGTTTTTTGGATATACGGCTACGCCAAATTACAAAAAGTAGCGTCTGGCATGGCCTCTCATGCAAAGTGGCGCGAAACCTATTTTTCTACACCGTCCAGTTTGCAGCACCCTGCTTACGAACATTGGAGTGGTTCGGCATTTAACAAAGATCGTAAGAAAAAAGTTGATATTGATCTATCAGACAAAACCCTCAAAAAAGGCTCTTTAGGTGGGGATTCTGTTTGGCGGCACCTCGTCACAGTGGAAGATGCCGAGCGCATGGGCTGTAAACTGTTCAACATCAAAAAACTAAAAGACAAATACAGCAAAGCGGATTTTGACAATTTATTTCGCTGTAAGTTTGTTGATGATAATGAAAGTGTATTCCCCTTCTCCACTCTATCAAAATGCATGATAAATCCATTAGAAAAATGGAAAGACGTAGATTTTGGCAGCGACAACCCAACACGCAATAGGCCTGTGGCGATTGGTTACGACCCCTCACGAATTAGAGATAACGCTGGATTAGTCGTGGTTGAAATTCCACGAACCTTGGCGCAAAAATGGCGCGTGATTGAAACCCATCAATTCAAGGGCATTACGTCGGAATACCAAGCCGCGCGTATTGCCGAGATTTACCAACGATTCAATGTTAAATGGTGCGGCATTGATACCACGGGCATTGGTCACGATACCTTCCAATGTTGTTTGGATCTGAACCTAGATTTTGTGGTGCCTATTTATTATTCCGTGGCCGAAAAAACGGATTTAGTAACACGCGCCAAACGATTAATAGACGGTGGACGCCTTGAATACGACGCAGAAAACAAAGAACTGTCTTTATCTCTCATGATGATTCACCAAATCACCACCCCAAACGGCTCTATTACTTACGGCGCACCGCGTAACGGCAACACAGGCCACGCGGATTTGGCGTGGGCAGCTTTTCACGCTCTGCAAGCAGAGAAACAATTCTTCGAATCGAAAAAAACCGACGACACAACAAACAACAACGAAACACACATGGCAATGAGTCAATAAACAGGACAACGAATCATGACAACACAGAAACCACGCGAACGAATCGACAGCAGCTACACTACGTCAACCGGTGGCGTGTTGATGCCAAAGCAAGAAGAAGTGCAACCGACTGCGTTTAGTTTTGGCGATCCAGAACCGGTACTCGGCAGTCAGATAAGTGATTATCTAGGCGTGTTTGCGGATTCAAACGGCTATTGGTATGTCCCGCCCGTTAGTTTGGCTGGGCTAGCAAAAACCATGTACGCCAACGGCACCCATGCCAGCGTGCTGGAATTCAAACATAATCAGCTTTTGGCAAGCTGGCAAGATAACCCAATGATAGCCCGCCGCGAAGCACGCGCCGCGTTTAAAGATTTCGAGGTATTTGATAACGCCTATTTTTTAGCGATTCGGAACTGGCTAGGCGGCATTAATCGTTATGTTCGTTTGCCAGCTGTTAATATGCGCGTGGGTACGGAAGACAATTACTATTTATTGAACAGCAACGGCAGTTGGACGGAATACGACGCGGCCGACATTATTCATCTAAACGGCGGCGATATTCGTCAAGGGCTGTACGGTGTACCCACGTATTTTTCGGGCATTCACAGTATTTTATTAGGCGAAGCGGCCACGCTGTTTCGTCGTAAGTATTATCAGAATGGCGCCCATACTGGCTATATCTTGGTGACGTTTGATCTAGACAAAAACAAAGCTTCCGAATTGCAAAGCGCTATTTCTCAATCAAAAGGCCCTGGCAACCATCGATCCATGTATTTAAACATGGCGTCAACGCTACAGGGCAAACCGGGCTACACCAAAGACCGTGTGCAAGTTATCCCCGTCGGGGATTTTGGCAACCGCGACGAATACGACAAGATCAAAGAAATCACTCAGCAAGACATCCTTAATATGCACCGAGTACCCGCAGGACTCGCCAGCATCATGGCAAACAATGCTGCAGGGCATGGCGATTTAACAAACGTCCGTGAGGTGTATTACGACTGTGAAACCATCCCAAAACAGGCCATTTGGCAGGAACTAAACGACCAATTACTAACGCGGGCAAAAATTGGCTTTAACGAGCCGCGATGGTTGGTTGCTGCAAAATCGGGCGGTGCGTAATGGCATTTACATTCAATAAACGACTGTTCAATTTGTTTGGCAATGGCAACGGCTTTCAATCATCCATGCACACCAAAGCGAGTGATACAGGCGTTCGCGCCTTGGAATTAAGCCGCGATTTAACTAAATACCTACCCGCTGACGACACACCCCCCGGTGCGATACTGCCGACCGAATTTAAAGTGGTGGATTGCCAAGCGGCGTTGGTTAGCTTTGCGGCGGGTGCAAATCAAATGGCCGCGCACATCAATGGGCGTTTAGATACGTTGTTGGATGATATGCAAGTGTCTGTCACGATCAAAGAAATCGACTCGTATATTAATAACGTGCCATCAAGCTGTGCGACGATTGATAGCGTAATGGGATCATTAGGTAATGTAGGAGACATGTATTTAGATGCGGTCACGTCAGAACTAGACGACCTAGAACAAGCTATGGCGGATTTTGACCTCAAGATTATCACCGTAATCGAATTTGATGACATTCTTGTGCGTGTCACGGAAGAACTAAAAAGCGCCACTAGTGGAATACTGGGCATGATAGCCGGCGAGCTTTCAACGATTAGCGGCATGTATCAAAAAATGCATCAATTAGCGAACTCGTTTGCCATTGAATCACTAATCAATGACCCATGTGTTAGACCCCTGCTCAAAAAACTGGCAGACCCTGAACTGACGAACGTGTTAACTGAAGACTTTGGACTGGATGATTTACCGGGTATGTAAAAAAGCCCTCGCCACACAATCAAATTATATTTTTAACTCTCTTCTATGACTGTAAAGAGCACCATCCACTACGATGAAACCATTTTTTATCCACTGGGTAACTTGCTGTGGCTTGACGCCTTGCGCTTCCGCAAACCTTGTTCTATTTCCGTCGTAATGGCTTTTTATATAATCAATCAATGGCATTAGTTTGTTTCCTCTAGTGTTAGTTCGCTTTCACGGCCAAGCATTGGAATGATATAAACTGTTCCTTGCTCATCAAAAGCTTTGCACGCTTTGTATCCCATTTTCTTTGCGCACTCGCCTTGGATGCGTTGAATCCACCAATCGTCTTCACCATCTTTTCCATGATCAAATGCAGTGTCACGACCATCTAGCATGCGTTCAGCATCGTCTTCTTCAACCTCCAATGTCTCGCAAATGTCTTTTATTACTTCTTCGTCGTAAAGCTCGCTAACATCAATAAAGTCTTCATCCTCTATTTCCATAGAGTAAGTGTAAACAGTTGATGATGCGGTCATGGTGTAAACATCATTCGAAAAGAACAGGCAATCACCAAACAGGCCTAGTGTATTGATTGCTTTTATTTCTACAGGGCTTGTGTGGAAGATTTTCATTGTTATGTCCTTTTCGTTAGTTGATGTAGATATTATATAAAGTAAAACGCTTTATGTAAAGCGTTTTACTTTATATTTTTTAAATTATTTTCCCGCGCTTACTTGTCATTTTTAAAAAACGTGACGTATCACTCTTTTATCTTTCTTTAAAATAAAGTGTGTTTGTGTGTATGTTTTTGTTGTAAAAGGTGTGTTCTGGTGTATAATTAAATCATCAAAGCAAACAAGGCGGCGATATGAACAGCAAAGACGTTGTGAAACTTCTTAAAAATGATGGCTGGTATCTGGATAGGGTGAACGGCAGTCATAATATTTTTAAGCATAAAACTAAGAAAGGGCGTGTTGTAGTACCCCACCCGAAATCGGATCTCCCGATTGGTACTTACAAAAGCATTCTTAAGCAAGCAGGGTTATAGCCCTGCTTGCACTTCATATCTCGACCTAAGGAGGTTGAAAAATATGTTATATCCTGTGGTAATTCACAAAGACGAAGGCAGCGCCTACGGTGTGACCATTCCAGATTTAGCCGGTTGCTTTAGTGCTGGCGAAACGTTTGAAGAAGCGTTAGCAAACACACACGAAGCGATTGATTTGTTTTTGTCTGACGTCATTCAAGATGGTGAAGCACTGCCTTTGGCATCAAGTGCATCAAAATATTTAGATAATCCTGATTATGCTGGCGGTGTATGGGCTGTGGTTGATATTGATATGTCTATGTACAGTGGAAAAACTGAACGCATTAATGTGACCTTACCTAAATATTTGATCCAGCAAATAGACCAGCGGGTTAGCAAAATGAACTTAAAAAGCCGCTCAAGCTATTTAGCCGAAGCGGCTATGCAGTCATTAAAAAGCTAGAATTTACTTGTTAGACAATCAGTAAATGAAAGCCATTTCAAATACAAAAGCCCATCACTTGATGGGCTTTTTCATTTCTATGGTTTGCTGATTTTTAAAAACGTGACGTGTCACGCTTTTGTAAATGTTTTATAGTGCGCCTTTCATCAAACCAAATTTAGGAAGGAACCATGGCGCTAAAACCGTGTAAGGAATGTAAACAAGAGGTATCGACCAAGGCGAAGTCTTGCCCGCACTGTGGTGCAAAAAATCCGACGGTATCAGGAAAAGAAACCGCTCAAGGTTGCTTGGGGATAATTGTGTTATCCATCATTATCGCTGTTGTTGTTAACTCATGCGGTGACGATGACGCCACCACAAAACCAAAAGAGCCCGCAAAAACACCAAAAGAAATAGCCGCCGAAAATGCCGCATGCAGACAAGACCTTCAATGCTGGGCTACAAAACACATTATAACCGCTCAAGTTTATTGCCCTGATCTAATTGAAAATTTAGCCAAATATCAATTTGAATGGACAGACGGTTGGGTCGATTCCAAATTTACCCATTTTTTATGGAAAAATAAAACCGCTGGAACAATCACTTATTTCGGAGACAAACTAAAACTTCAAAATGGTTTTGGCGCCTTCCAGAATTACACCTATTCTTGCTTAGTTGATACAAACACAGACTCTATTTTGGATATTGGCGCCCAACCTGGCAAGCTGTAACCACCCCACAATAAAACGCCCCATCATTGGGGCGTTTTATTTTTCCAATCCACGCATTCTTCCGCTTCTTCTTTTGTGATAAACCACGCAATAACACCCTTACACTTTTCAGAATACTTTTTTATTACGGGATAACCTGGCGCCTTACCTTCTAATCTAGAACCATTCACCCAATCCCCATAAACTCCAACTGAAAACTTTAAATCATCCATAACCCAATGTCGATTCGAAAGTATCGGCTTTCGCTCGCCGCAGCTGGGGCAGTCTTTTAATATCGCAGTATGCGAGCCTTGGTCTTTTCGCTTATAACCATTCTTTACCATGCACTGATGGCACAACTCTAAAGCACTCTCTTTTTCTTGTTTCATGAATCACCCCGCTTTAATTTTTGTACCCTAACGCACCCATAATGAATTCGTCCATTTCCTCTTTTATCGGTATCCCGTTTTCATCACAGCGTTTATTTTCGCCTTGGTTACTCACCAACACGCGGAAGCCATAGCCGAAAAATAGAAAATATTCTGGTCTATACCGTCCTACATTTTTATCGTGTGCTGAATACCGTAAAACTGGCGCACTATTCCAAGGCTCCAATACAAATTCTTTTCTTTCTAACATCACGCTTTTATGGGAATCATGAACTTCAAATAAATCAAACTCGCTTTCATCTTCCCCGTGAAATTCACCATCAAACAATTTAGGCAAAGATATGAAATCTTCTTTTTTAATTTCACCCTTTTCAAACTGGCAATGCATACACTTTTCAATCTCACGAATGCCGCCAAGCCCTTTTTTAAAGCCATGCTCTCTGCATACCATCTTATTCATAAATCACCCCGTTTTTCGCTTTATCCATCATAAACTTTTTTCGTTACACGTCTACATTACGCCCTGTCATGGTTTTAATAACCACAGGCTGTTTACTCATAATCATCGGCTGTGTAAGCCAATAACGATCAAATAGGCAATGGCTTGCGAGTCGCTGGCAATTTGGATCTAAGCAATGACGGCAATTTGCATTAGCTATTGGCCCCGCATTGGTGCCTGCCATTGCTCGCTCTTTCGCGCTCACAGGAGGACACTTAAAAACATCTTCTAGCCTTATTTTTTCAGCGGCTCTTCCTATTTCCTCAGAAGCCTTCTTGATTGCTTCCGTATCAAACCTAAAATCATGAAAGTAACGGTTTGTTGGTAATCCGATTGATTCCGCGACGCGTTCGCCTAGCAAGCGTTTGTTGTCGCATTCTATAACGGCCATTTTCAAAAGTAGGTCATCAATCAGGTGTTTTGGTATCACGTAGCTCTCCACGATGCCGTGTCTAACGATTTGCAGCGTATCGGCACAATTTACCGCCGTGGCTAGCGTTCCGTTGTCTACCTGCCCGAGGGTGATTTTTTGGGCATTTTCTATGGTGGTTTCTAGGTCTTGTTTCATTTCTGCTCGCTCCCCTATGTTAATTTTTAAAAACGTGACGTGTCACGCTGTGGTTTTACAATCTCAGTTTCTTTTCTTCCCGCGTGTACCAGCATTCAGCCACGCCTTTTAATTTCGGTATGCCTAGGCCGTTTTTGCAGCCCATTGGTAATGGCTCGCCGCAAAAGTCGCATTGTCCTAAGTGCTTTTTCTCTTCATCCACCCGCTTCTTTTCACGGCGTATCAGTGTGGCGATAAATTCCGCCGCCGCGTATGGCTCAGCCCCGCCGCGATAGGCGCACAGCTCGGCCAGTGTTTCGGACTCGGTTTGTGATAATGGAACTCGGTATTCATGAATACCGAGTTCCGAATTTTTTTCGGCGTCCCGTTGGCGTTTGGCACGCTGACGCTCTTTGTCTTGCTGGCGCTTCTTATCGGCTTTGGCTTGATCGTTGTTTTTCATGCTTCACCTATGCCGCTATTTCTATGCTTAGTGGCTTATAGTTGGACGCTGCCAACGCTTGCGCCAATGGCGGACAAACGGCATTACCACAGCGCGCCACTTGGTTGGCTTTTGTTAATTTTTTGCCTTGGCTGTCATGGCTTATTTTGTAATCTGCAGGAAATCCCATGCCTTTAAAAAGCTCGTATGGTTCCAACATGCGCAAGCCAATATCAATAATTTGGTAAGCCGTCCCCTTTACCATGACCAGCCCGAAACGATCCCGCGTGGTAATAGTGTGCAAAGGCTTATCAATTTTTTGGGCGCTTCCTGTTCCGTAATATTCGATAAGAAAGGCGCGCACTTCGCCAAGATGAAAACCGCCGGCGGAAATAGTGTGCAAAGGCTCGTTGGTACCATGGCCGATGTTGTCACCGCGAAACTTCACAATGTGGCTAGTGACTAAAGCAAAATGACCACCTTTGACTTGCGCGCAAATCGTGCGCAATGGCTCGTCTATCGCCATGTTTCTTTGATGGCTGGCATTGGCATATTCAGTAATAAAGCTAATTTTGGTCGGATCAGGCGCAAGAAATGGTGCTTCAGTGAATGCGAATTTTTCCAAGCCTTTGGCGATCCGTTTCATTGAGTTTTCAGCCAATGGCTTTTTTCTTCCAAATATCGATTTCACAGGCAAATTCCAATCGATAATGTCCGCCGCTGTTTTATAGGGCTGCAGTCCTTCGCCGTGCGTTGGTTCCGGCCATACAATTGGTTCGCCATCTTTACGAGCAATCAAAAACAAACGGCTTCGCGTTGTTGGCACGCCATAATCACACGCCTTTATCACTCGCCATTCCACCTGGTAACCCAAGCCTTTTTCGATTATGGATAAGTCGAATTCTTCACCTAATGCGTGTTTTACGTCTTCAATGCTTGGATGATCCAAATCAAGCCCCGTTGTTAGTGCGGATATGAACGCGTTGAATGTTTCGCCTTTTCGCTTTTTGCATGGTTTGCCATCTTCCACAGGACCCCACGTTAAAAACTCTTCAACGTTTTCAAGCATGAACATACGAACAGGCACCGACGCCGCCCAACGAACGGCCACCCAAGCCAAACCACGAATATTTTTGTTTACTGGTGTGGCGCCTTTTGCTTTTGAAAAGTGTTTGCAATCGGGTGAAAACCACGCCAAACCAACGGGGTGACCATTACACGCCTCTACCGGATCAACATCCCACACAGATTCGCAGTAGTGGCGCGTTTCTGGATGATTCATTTTGTGCATATCAATGGCCGCTTGGTCGTGATTGATAGCAATATCCACATAGCGATTTAAACCAAGCTCTATGCCCGTACTCGCCCCACCACCGCCCGCGAAATTGTCGACTATGATTTCCCTTTTCACACTCACACCCCTTTGATGTTCAGTTGCTCTTGCTGTTCAATGATCTTGCGCGCCATGCTGACCACGTCGGTTTGCGGCGGGTTGATGTAGTGCTTAAATTCCATACCAAAAACAGCACGCGCGCCGCACCCGTCCTTCTCTACGCACTGCACGTAAAGTTCTTTGTAAAACACGTCTTTTATGTCTTTTGCTAGATCATTGCTGTTTGTGATAATCGCTTTGCCTTTACATCGTGGACATTTAACCCGTACTGACATTTGCGCCACCTCCACCACTTCCGGTTGGCTGATTTCTAAGGCCGAAACTCGGCCCCGTACACTTATTGACACGAGTCCAAGGAACGGCTCCGCCGTTCTTCAAAGAAGAAGACTCAGAGCCAGACCCAACGCGTTGGATCGTCCAGTCATAAAAACGCGTCACATACACATCAACACCACGGGCCACACCTTTAATGGACGAAACCAATTCTCCGTATTGGTTTTCTTCTTCTTCGCTGTAATGAAGTTTCAATGTCTGATTACGTCCCGCGAACACGCCACCCATCAATTTGGTAAAATCCTTCCAACGACCTTTGTCCGCCGCTTCGTGAATTGGCTTAATGACCGCACCCACGTCCTTTTTGATTTTTCGCAGTTCACGCCATACGCTCACAGAAACCCCGCCAAAAAATTGAAACTGTCGAATACCAAAACGACGCGCCCAACCCGTGATACTTTCGGACATGGCCGACGCATTGCGCCCTGTCTCAATGTCTTTTTCAATGTGTTCACCATCCACGCTTTTACAAACGTACTTCGCCATATAACCAGCCGCCGTCCCTTGCGCTGGATCCATGTATTTAATGTCGTAGCGTTTTTCTTCCGCGCCTTTTTCGTGACCGTCTTCTTGTAAAGCGTAATGTTTGAAAATAGCTAAAAACGTCTTTAGTTGTGCCGCTTCACCAAACACCATCATGTGCCAATGTGGCGTCGCGTCGTGGTGTGGCTCGACCACACGAACACCATAAAAATGCACACCATCACGTTTGCACTTTGAACGAATGCGCTTAAACACATTGCATAGGTAGGTTTGCCCACGTCTTGGATCAGGGCATTTGGCTTTATAGAACTTGCCAACACGGCGCCCGTTTTTACGCACCGCGTGATATTTAGATGGACAGGTCAACGTTAGGAAATACCCGACGTGCTCCATTTCAACGGCTAACTCTTCCGTACCACGAACCCGTGCCATTAGTTCACCACGACGAATAAACGGATTAGAAACACCACGGCTTGATAAATCTTCGAGGGTAAAGGCTTCATCATTCTGGTTGACAGCTTCCCAACCCTTTAAAAATTCGGCATTGGCTTTCTGCTGTTTGCGGAATTTGTTTAAACCCCATTTCGAAAGATAAGGGGATGCGCCGTTATGGACTTCGCCACATTCGCGCAAGATACTTTCAACCACTCGCCATTGTTTCTTCGCTTGGCGCGCCCACCATTCTGGTGTGATCATGCGGGCAATCATGGCAACCACTTTGTCTTCATCGTCCCAATCACGAAACGACACGCCCACTTCTTTTAAATGAACTTCCACCCATTTAAGAACCGCCGCGCGCCCTTCGTTTACCAGCAATCCATACATGCCTGATTCGAACTCATAGCGTTTTGTTTCCGCCCATTTGCTCAGCTCGGCACCATCTAACTCGCTGATCATCTTGTCGCAAAAACGCAACCGGGCCACAACACCGCGCAACCATTCAATGGAATCTTGACGGCTTCGCTTGGCTAATCGCTCCGCTTCTTTTTGCACGTAGGGACGCATAACCGAAATCTTGTTTAATAGTTGGTAACGCTCAACCACTTCAACCAACCAAGCATTGGCCACAATATGGCCTTTTTCTTGGTCTAACTCGTCAAGACGCGCACGTAATTCGAAAACGTCCTCATGACTTAAACCTTTTAATTGCTCCTTACGCCATTGCTCACATTCATATGGCCACATAAAACCCGCTGGCGCGGGCGGTATATCAACAACTTCTTGCGGCTTACTCCAATAACTAAGCATGCTTAACAACCGCTCCCGTATTAAATTCAATGAACTTTCTTTCTTCTTCTTGTGCTATTTCCCACGCCGCCAAATCCAATTTTTCCGCCAGCTTTAACGCCACAGAATCCTTACACCAAAAAATAGAACTTCTTCCCGCAATCTCAGACATAGACGCGGCACCATTCATTAAAAAGCGCTTTAGTCCACCCGTAACAGCGGCGACCATCATGTCCCTCAACAAAACCAATTCCTGTTTACTCATTGGGTCATCGCCCATTTCTCGCGGATCGAACTCTTCAGCAATGCGCAACGGCATTACCGACCAACCACCAAAACCGGTTTTTCCTTTTCTAGCGCCCTGCTTCTCTATTTTCAAAATACTGAAACGCGGATTCCACGTTCCCAAAAAGAACCATCCCATTTGCAAATCTTGATCTACTTCATGACACACGCGCATCTTCATCCAATGTCTTGCCACTTCTAGCAATACTTCAATTTCCACATTGGCGAATGTCATCAATGAACTGGGTGTTTCTCGGTTCAACTCGTGTACGTTTGACATAATTTTTTCCCTCTAATGCTTTCTTTTCTTCTTTCCACGAACGCCATATTTTCTGACGTACTTCTTGCGGCGGCATGATCCGCAACATGGCTTTTAGCTGTTCGTATGACAGCTCAAGGGGTGTGATAATTTGCATGTGTCGTCCTCGCGGTTCATGGCGTCTAGTTCCTCACCACTTACTAAGAATTCGGAATGGCCGCACTCAGGGCAGAACTTGGCACCACCCAATAAACCAAACCATCCACCTAAGTGGCTTTTGGTTCCTTTCCAACCGCAATCGATGCAGTCGTAAGGCATGGCCCCGTCTTTTTTGATGGCTTCGAATTGCTGTATTTGCGCTTCACGCGCTTGGTGATTTACCTTTGCTGACATCATAAAAAACCCACTTTGATAAACATCGAAAATTCCACTACGCTGCCAACGATGACAAACACAATGGACGCCGCGGCCAAGGCCATGCGGCGGTTATGTCTTTTTCTGGCTGTTTTTTCCGTGAAATCGAAATGCATACATCACCCCCAACTATCGCCCGTGAGCAATCACGGCCAGACGCGTTCTTTCTAATGAGCCAATGGCTTCATCCACTTCTTTCAATACTTTGGAGCGTTCACGCTCGGTCAATCGATTGTCGGCCAAGGCTTCTTGCACCACGGCGAATACGTCGCCGCACTCTTTGCCTTGGTTGATCATGGCGTCAAGGATAGAAACGGGCGCGTCTTTCAATGTGCTTAAAACAAGCTCGGCTTGCATGGCACGCAACACGACGCCGTTACCGGTTAGGATCGTGATGGCGAATAGCTCATGAACGGTTAATTTATTGAAGGCGTTTTCAGGGTTGACCTTGTTGGTCAATATTTTGCGGCTTATACCGAGCGTGTCGGCTATTTGCCCAGCGTCCATTTCAGACGTATGGACAAGGTCGTGCAGTGCTTTTTGAAAGTGATCCATCTTCATTCTCTCCCCAGACAATGGCATGTTTTTAAAACTAAGCGGTTTGTTTATGCTGACAGCTATACAAAGAAGCATCGTATTTAAGAGCGCCTTCTGTAATTCGCTCTAGCTTCATAGCCTGTTTTTCTGGGATCACATCGCCCCAGCAAGAAACAGTTTGTCTTGCAACACCAAGCTTTCGGGCGATGTCACTCTGGTTTTGTTTTTTTGCTTGAAAAAACGCAATTACATTCTCTTTAAGCATTTTTACTTACCTCGTCTGTATGTATTTACAGACAATAATTGTAAAAAAATACATTGTCAATTTAATTTACCATATTGTTTTGTTTTACAGACGAGCTTCTAAAATGGATATAGGCGAAAGAATCCTAAGAAAACGCACTGAGATGAAGCTAACAGTCAGAGGGTTAGCTAAATTAGTAGAGGCATCGCCTGCTACAGTTTCCCAATGGGAGAACAACAGAACCCTTCCGAACGGGAAAAACCTAAATAATCTCGCCAAGATTTTCAAAACCACACCGACATGGATACTTAACGGCAAGGACTACACCGCTAACATTCCATTATCAAGTAACGTTGCCGAGGCTCCTGCTCAGTACAACACAAAGTCACTTCCAGTACTAAGCCAAGTCCAAGCGGGTGGATGGATGGAAGCCCTCGATTATAGGTCGCTTGGCAACGACATTGAATGGGAAGACGCACCATCCAGAGCAAGCGACAACTCGTTTTGGCTTCGTGTTGTTGGCGACAGCATGACGTCACCCGTTGGAATAAGTATTCCGGAAGGCATGCTTATATTGGTTGATCCAGACATAGCGCCCGAAAATGGAAAGCTAGTCGTCGTCAAACTAGACGGCACAGATGAAGCCACCTTCAAAAAACTCGCTATTGACGCCGGTATGAAATTTCTAAAACCGCTAAACCCCACTTACCCAACTATTCCCATCAATGGAAACTGCCAAATCCTTGGCGTAGTAATAGAAGCCAAATTTAAACTTTAGAATAAAATATTAGAAACTCTTGTCTGCTTATATTGACAAGAGTTTCTAATACCTCTATTGTCCGTTTATACAGACAAGCAAAGACAACAGGGGACACACAATGACAAACCAAGCCACCATCATCAAAGCAATGGGCAATACCAACTTTCTAGACTTCGTTGAATCTCACGATAAAAGCGGCCGTTTAGAAAAAACGTGCGCTGAATTCTTCACGGATTACCACGGCAACGACGCCGCCGCTCAATTAACCACTCTTAATGATCTTCACCTTTTTTCGTTATGGCGCTTCTTTGTTGCCTACATGTTGGGCTTTGCACCATACGGCTTTCAAATGGATATGGCATTCAACTCTGACTGCAAAACACCATGGGAAACAGAAGGCCTGAAAAAGCTAATCACCGAACAACACGAAATCGCCATCAGCCAATTTGCATAAGGAGAACACCATGACACAGCAAGTAAAAAGCGAACTCATCAAAATCAAAGACGTTATGAACATGACGACATTTAGCCGCAACACGGTTTACAAACTGATTGGTAGTGGTGAGTTCCCACGCCAATTGAAAGTAGGTGCGGGCTCTTATTGGAGACGCAAAGAAGTGGAGCAATGGCTAGACGATTTAATGCCAGCAACCGATGAGCAAGTTCAAGTTGCCTCAGAACAAGCAGCGAAAGCCGCTCGAAAGAAAGTTCATTAAAAAAAAGGCCGGTAGGAAATGCAACTTCCCAACCGGCCGAGACAAAACCAACCATTACAAAGGAATCAATTATGTCTAACGCAGATTATAACGTCATCCAACGCACCACGTTAAGCGGTTTCGCTCAATTACCTAGCGACCTCCAAAACCGTTACCTGGCAACCTGCCCTCGCTCGGTTCAAGTTGCTCTTCTTAAACTGGCTAATCAATAAGGAATCATCATGGCAACGAAATCACGTTTTTTATCTGCTGAAATTAACTTGGCCGATACATTCAAAACCACAGCAAACGAGACAATCACCATTCCAGCCATCAACACCGACATTAAAACGGGCGCAAAAACGGCGGGCACGATGGAAATAACTGGCACCGTCTTTTACGGCATGGTGGGCAGTTTACCCCGCAAATTCATCACCCACAAAGACGCCTACAGCCACCCCAAAAAGTACGTTTTAACCGATGCAAAAAACGGTTACCGCGTAGGTTATTTAGAAGCCACCACAAAAAAAACCGCCACACCAGAAGCCGCTCGCGACTTACTTCATGCACTGTTTGAAAAATACGGTAAAGAGCGATTGGAACATGTCTTTCAAAATGCCGATTTACAAGCTGGCCTTGATCCTCAAATTTAAAACAACCCAAAAAAGGAAACCATTATGTCTCAGCATCAAACCAACCAACCGTTAGCAAAAGGCCGCGTATGTTATGCAGCGGAATATTACCCAACAGGCCAAGTTGACCAAAGAAACAAACCCATCATGAAAGCGCGCTTTGCCAACTTGGGCAAAGCCACGCTTTGGCCGAGTGAGCAACCGCATTTGCCACCACAAGTAAGCATCGACCTTGATTCAATGCCGATTGGCTCAAATGGCTCAATCAAATTAATGGTGTTTTGGGATGACCCAACACAAAACCAACAACCCGCACCGCAACATCAACAAGCGCCCCAACATCAACAGCCACCACAACCGCAAAGCTACGGAAGCTGGGGCAACTCACCACCACAACGTTAAACCTAAATTTCAGACACAAAAAAAGCCGCCAATCACGGCGGCTTTCTTTTATCAACGGGAGTACAGATCATGAAACAACAATTCACAACGATGGACCCTGAATTTCGCGCGGCGATTGAAGAGCAACAACAGGCCTACAACAAGGCGGCAATTAAAAGCCAAACCGGTGAAGCTGAATACAAAGAGGCTATCTTGCGCTTATTGAAACTGTCGCAAAGTGACAGCAGCGCGGGCGAAGTCGCCGCGCAAATTTTGCTTTCTACTTACAACAGTTACAACTGGCACGCGCCGCTGGCGTGGTTTTGTCACCTCGACGCGCTTAACTTTGATGCCGCCATAACAGTCATCAAAGGCCGCTGGTCATTGCACGCCGAACCGCACAACGTCATCCAAAACGGCCACGCGATTTTTGAAGACTTGAAAAAACGCTGGCCTAACTTACCAACGCAAGGCTAATGACATTTTTTATCAATCAGGGGAGCAAACACCATGAACATACAACAGGCTGAAATTCTAATTAACCGCGTACAAGCAATGCAATCTGCACCAGAAAACACAAACAATGAATGGCTTTTTTCTTGGTTTACACCAAAAAAAGATTTCCATTTATCAAAAGACAATGCCGCCGAAGAAATGAACAAAATATGGTGCAAATTCCGCGCATACTGCAAGAAAAATGACATACATTACCAAGGCTTTCGCTATATTACATTTGGTAGGACTGGAAGCTATCCAGTTCTTGTAACCGCCTTTTTCTCACAAAAAAAATCAATAGAGGCAATAAGCAAAGCGCTACCTCTAAAACTTAAAAACAATGGCTTCCAGCTAATCACCCAGACCCCGTCAACCAACACAGGCGCACTGCAATACATCGAAAAGTATCTTTCTAAATCACACCCGCAAACAGCATTAAAGTTTTTTGATAAAAACTCAAACGACAGAATAGCCAACTCCCTCAACCCGCTTCAATGACCTTCTCTAACCACAAAAAAGCCGCCAATCACGGCGGCTTTTTTGTGTCTGAAATTAACTTTTACATGTAAGCTTTTTATTAATATTTCTAGCAACAAAATTCATACTCATTCCCTTAAAGAAAGGATGCCATAGATTTGGCGCTATAAAGTAAAATCGATTACCTGTTTCCCATACGAGACAAACTTCTCCCGCCAATCCAGCATCTCTTGCATACAATTGAAGCGAATCTCTCAGTTCGTTTTGTTTTGTATTAGACATATTACTCAGAGAACTCGACACTGGGATTATAATCATATCCTGCCCCTGCTCTCTAATATGTGCAACCTCATATGTAGTACTTGGCATAACTTAACTCCCTATAAATTATTTTTTATTAAAAAATCGCCCGACTCTCTTTTCACCATAACATGCACTTGAGCACTATTCTGTCACTAATAAGTAGTTCCGATTCACTTCTCCCACTTATAACGAACTCTACAATGATGTTCTTGATATGTTAAATAACCCTTACGCTGGAGCCTTCCAGTTACTATTCCTGGATGAACCCCCTGCTTTTCAGCAAACTCTACAATATCATCTATACAAATAAGCCCTTTGGCTAAGAAAGAATCAAAAGCCACACTCGGCATTAATGTTTCTTGAGAAAATTCATCTGCTTCATCCTCTTGTTTTCTATATTCTTCGCTAACTCCACCTTCTAAAAAGGTAAGCCTTTTATCATGCAAAAGAATATGGGCGATTTCATGAAACAAGCTAAACCAAAAAATATCAGCCCATCCGCCCCTCATTGACATCATTACCACTGGAGTCCTTTTGTCATGCCAAAAAGTTGCCCCCGTTATATATGTCTTTGGATAGTGAGGAATAGCTACAAATAACACTCCACACGAATTCAGATATTCTCTAATCTTTCTTAGTATTTCATTCGGATCACTCAAAAGGCTCAGGGCGCGAACATCTGGTATAACACCGAGCAATTCTGCTTTATTAAATCCCCCAACCTTTTGCTTTAATGCGATATCCGTTCCTGTTTTCAGCCATGCAGCTATCGCTTCTTGGCTAGCTGACTCCTTTTCTAATGCTCGAAAAGCTGGCTCATATTCCTTTACAGACTTTATACTTAACAAAGAAGCAACACCGAAGAATTTTCTAAGGTTCTGAACTTTTTGTATAGCGCTTCTTGTTTTTTCAACTACTCCACGCTTACTCATCTCTAAGTACGGATAGCGTTCTAACAAACTAACTTCTTGCTCTATTTCCTTCTTTTCTTTTTGTTTTGCTAACGCGAGTCTATAAATCGACTCCATATTAGTCCAAAACTGGGCTGACACACCGAGCACTTTCTCAAGTTGAAGCGCGGTTTCCGGTGTAATAGCTTTATCACCTTTGATTATTTCGTTAATTGCCTGATATGGACGCCCCATTCTATTAGCTAAATCAACCTGACTTATTTCCATATCTTCCAGCACTTCGCCCAGATAACTACCTGGTGGAACAGCCAAATCTGAATTGATTTTTTGTTCAGCCATCATAATGCTTACTCACTTCCTCAATATTAGCAATTTGCAATTCATCCCCATCAAGAGTAAATATAAGCCTCATATACCCTGTGAGATTAATAGCGTATTGCCCTTCTCTATTTCCACTTAGTTCATGACACCTGATCACTGGCAGACGTTTCAATTCATCAATGCTACTTGTAGATTTGATAATATTGATTCTACTAATGTACTTCTCAGCTACAATGTCACCGAACTCTCTAACTCCCTTTGAGTGCGTTTCATAACACTTTTGAAGTTTATTTTTTTTAAATGTTACTTCCACACCGTTTCCTTAACGAATGGTGGCCTATTCACCTTATGGGTGAATACTAGTCACTTTGAATAAATTTGTCGATCACTATTTTGTGTATTTTTCCAGCATATAACAGCCAAAGCACCGAAAAAAATCAAACACTTTAGACTAGCAAATAACTCCCACCCCAACCAAAAAATCAGACCAATCTTGCATCATTTTCCTACGCTCTGGCATGTATTCGGCGTGGTTATAGGCGCGGCGCTGACCTTTTCTTTCCATGTGCGAAAGCTGCCTTTCGATTATGTCTTCTCGATAGCCCATTTCATTCAACATAGTGGATGCGGTACTTCTGAAACCGTGACCACTAAAGTCACCCTGATAACCTAGCCTTTCAATGACTCTGTTTATCGTAGTGTTACTCATTGGCCGTGATGAATCCCGTGCATTTGGAAACATGAGTTCATGACCACCGTTGTATTTTCTCAGTTCGTTTATTAACTCTATAACTGCAGGCGATAGAGGCACAACATGCTTAGTAGACATTTTCATAATATCGGCAGGTAAGATAATCGCATCGCCTTCGATATAAGACCACTTTAAAAACCTTAGCTCTTTCGTTCGGATGAACGTGTGCGCCATTATTTTGATTGCAATTAATGTGGTTGGAAAACCTTTGTACAGAGACAGCTTTTCAAAAAACTCTACGAGCTGTGGCTTTTCAAGCGGTGGATTATGTCGAACTTTAGGACGTTTGATCACACCCGCTAAAAATATGGTTGGGTCGGCTTCAACCATTAGCCTAGCCCCTGCATACCTAAACACCTGGCTAATAAAAAGCCGCGCCAGTATGGCTATAGTTGGAGCACCTCTGCTTTCTATGGATTCTAGTATTTTTAAAAGATAAGGTGCGGTTATTCGAGATATCGGCATATCACCAATGGCTGGGTAAACATCCTTCTCCATAATCACTTCAAACTGTTTGGCATAGTTGTCGCTGAGGTCGTCTTTTTTCTTCAAAAAAAACTGCTCACTAACTGCATAAAATGTACTTGAGTCTTCACGCTTTTGTCGCATTTCATCGGCTTTTTTTTCTATGTTCGGATCAAGTCCAATCGCTATTTGTGCGGCAGCTTTATCTCGTTCGCGGCGAGCATGGTAAAGGCTCACCATTGGATATTCACCGATAGTAAAAAAGCTGTCCTTACCTTTTAACTTATACCGCATCCGCCAGAATTTTTTACCCGTCGCCATAATTTGTAGATACAAGCGGTCACCATCTAAGACCTTATAAGGCTTTTCCTTTGGTTTAAGCGACTTTATTTTTAAATCAGTGAGCATAAAGGGGTAACGCCTTTTTATATTTCGTTACCCCTGATATTACCCCTACCCCCTCACGCTTTCCACAAACAAAAGAAAACAGGAAAAAACAACAAAAGGCTTATATATCAAAGAGTGACAAACAGAAAAGAACAGACGAGAACTAGAAAATATGGGGATGGTTATTATCGATCATCAGAAGCATAAAAAAAGGCGCGCCTATAAAGTAATATCAACCTACATAAAGGAGCTATTATCCGCAAAAAATCAACACAAAAAACAGATATACTTACATTAAATAAGAGCCAAATGTTTAAAATGCGCCAAATTCTACACTGTCATGAACACCCTGTCTTGCTTAGATCTAAAGATCAAAACGTGTCATACCATACTCATTATCCAGCATGACCAATTACCAATATCCAAAATCGATACAATTTTTTATCAAAATCACTCAATTATTAGCAAGCGTATAAATAATACCTTATAAAAACAAAGCCTTGTTTGATAAACAAGCTGTTGTACCGCACACTAGATAGCATGCTATCTTTACCCTCAACTTTCAGTGTTTTAAGGATTCTCTGTGCATAGTCAAGTTGCCGACCTCATCGAAACCCTCATTCATGACGAACATTCACCAGAGTCCGTCAACAAGGCCATTTCAGAGCTCACGCCAGACGATGTGGCCTTAGCACTTGAATCCATTCCGCTTGCTCAGCGTAAACAAGCATGGGCAAATATCAAGCAAGCCAATCGCCTTGATATCTTAGTTGAGATGCGTGGAGAGTCTCGCCAGCTGCTTTTAAAAGGGCTGGACGACGCAGAGATTGAAGCCCTATTCACCGATGTGGACGCCGAAGATCTACTCGAAATAACAGACTCGTTACCGGATCGTCTCGTCGACATTGCCCTAAAACAAATGGACAACAAACAACGTGAATATTACCAACAAGGTATTGTTTACGACGACGATGTTGTTGGCCGCTGGATCGACCATGAACTTTTAATAGCGTCTCAATCTATTCGCGTATCTGAGGCCTTAAGATTGCTGAAAAAAAGCACTCCAAGCTACACCGACATGGTGTATTTAGTAAATAGAACCGGCCGCTGGGTTGGCTGCGTAAAGTTCGACCTACTGTTTAAAGCGCAAGGGCACGAACCTATTTCCAGCTTAATTGATGAAGAGTGCTCTTTCATTCATGCAAATACAGAACTAACCAAAGCAGCAGAACAACTAGAGCGATCCAATTTATCCGCTCTTCCTATTGTAGACGACAACCATATTTTATTAGGCCGATTCCATGCCGGACTCGCGATGGAAACATGGCGTCTAGAGCATGAAGCTCAACAAATGGCAACGGCAGGTCTAAACGAAGAATCTGACTTGTTCGCGCCAGTGAAACGCAGTGCCGCGACGCGTGGCATTTGGC